>JAMNXV010000197.1 GCA_023623185.1 Bacillota bacterium | reverse complement strand
AGCAGCGAATGCGCCAGGCGTGCGCCCATGTCCCGCTCGGGGTAGACCACCCGGTCCGCCCCCACCTTCTCCAGGGTGCGCCCGTGCAGTTCGCTGCGCGCCTTGGCCACCACCTGGGGCAGCCCCTGCTCCTTCAGGAGCACCGTCGTCAGGATGGAGGCCTCCACGTCGCTGCCGATGGCGACGACGCCCACGTCGAAGTTGCGCAGGCCCAGGGCGCGCAGGGCCTCCTCGTCGGTGGAATCGCAGGCGACGGCGTGGGTCAGCTCCGGCGCGACGTGGTCGACCAGGTCCTGGTTCAGATCCACGCCCAGCACCTCGTGGCCCATCTTCTGCAGGTGAAGGGCCACGGTGGAGCCGAAGCGGCCCAGCCCGACCACGATGATGGTCTTCTTGGTCACCCGATCATCACCCGCTCTTCCGGATAGTCGATGTGCACCCGCTCCCGCCGCCGTTGGGCCAAGGCTACCGCCGCAGTGAGCGGTCCGATGCGGCCGACGTACATGGTGAGGGTCAGCAGCAGGCGGCCGGGGAGGCTCAGGTGGGGGGTGACGCCCGTGGAGAGCCCCATCGTGGTGAAGGCCGAGGTGCTCTCGAATAGGACGTCTGCCACGGTGAAGGGGTTTCCGGGCTCGGCCACCAGGTGGCGCTCGGTCACCAGGAGCAGGCCGCCCGCGACGATGATCACGGCCAGGGCCATGGCGGCGATGGCAATCGCCCGGTCCAGGAGCTCCCGCGGCAGCCGCCGGCCCATCGCCTGAATATCCGCGGCGCCCCGCACGGTCGACCGCACGGCCAGAAAGATGACGGCGAACGTGGTGGTGCGGATGCCGCCGCCGGTGCCGCCGGGAGAGCCGCCGATGAACATGAGCACCATCGCCACCAGCAGCGCCGCGTGGGCCATGCTCGCCGTCGGAATCGACTCGAAGCCCGCGGTGCGGAAGGTGACCGCGGTGAAGAAGGCGTTGAGGAGCTTCTCCGGAAACGGCAGCGCCCCCAGCGTCGCGGGGTTGGCGTACTCCAGGGCGAGCACCAGCAGGGTGGCGGCGCCCACCAGCAGCCCCGTGACCACCAGCACCAGTTTGGTCTGCAGGCTGAAGCGCTCCCACCGGATCTGCCGCCACATGTCCTGCAGCACGACGAAGCCCATGCCGCCCATCAGAATCAGCCCGGCGATCACCAGCAGGACGGCGGGGTCGCGCTGGAACAGCCGCAGGGAGTGGGAGGTGAGGTCGAAGCCTGCGTTGTTGAACGCCGTGACGGCGTGGAAGATGCCGAAGTAGAGGGCCTGCCCCGTGGGGTAGTAGGCGCGGAAGCGTAGAAAGAGCAGCGCGGCCCCCACCGCCTCCACGGCCAGGGTTGCGGTGATGATGGTGCGGGTGAGCCGCACCACCCCGGCGATGGAGAAGAAGCCCAGCGCCTCCTGCATCATCAGCCGCTCCTGCAGCCCAATGCGACGGCCGGTGAGCAGGAACATCATTGCCGAGAGGCTCATGATGCCCAGTCCTCCGGCCTGAACCAGCAGCAGGATGACGATCTCGCCGAAGGTGCTGAAGGTGGTGGACACGTCCACCACCGCCAGGCCGGTCACGCACACGGCGGAAGTGGCCATGAAGAAGGCGTCGCTCAGCGCAACCCGCTGCCCGGGCGCGTGGGAGACCGGCAGAGCCAGCAGGACCGTGCCGATGAGGATCAACAGCGCAAAGCCCACCGCCAGGGCCTGGGGCGGCGTGAAGGCCGGCGCCTTCCACCGCTTCTGCAGCGTCATGCCCCGCCCTCCCCTTATTCGCTCTGGAGCCGGGCGATGCCGGCGGCGCTGCCGATGACCACCATGATGTCGCCCTCCGCGATGCGCTCTTCGGCCCTGGGCGAGACGATGATGCGGTTTCCGCGCTTGATCGCCATCACGTTCAGGCCGAAGCGGTGGGGCAGGTCAAGCTCCAGGAGGCTCCTGCCCAGCACCGACCGGGGCGGCGTGATCTCCGCCAGCCCGTACTCGTCGGAGAGGCGGACGTAATCGATGATGCCGCCGGCGGAGATGTTGCTGGCGACCCGGATGCCCATGTCGCGCTGGGGGTAGACCACCCGGTCGGCCCCCAGGCGCTTCAGGATCCGGCCGTGGGCCTCATCCTGCGCCTGGGCCACCAGGTACGGCACCCCCAGGTCCCGGCAGTGGAGCACGGTGATGACGCTGGCCTCCACGTTGTCGCCGATCGCCACGACCACGGTGTCGAACTCGTGGATGCGCAGGACCCTGAGGGCCGCGGGATCGGTGCCGTCGGCCCGCACGACCCGGTTGAGCAGCGGCGCCAGCTCGTCCACCCGGTTGGCGTCGATATCCACCGACAGCACGTACTGGCCGGCCTCCGTGAGCTCCCGCGCCAAGCTGGCGCCGAAGCGCCCCAGCCCAATGACAGCATATCGCTTCGCCATGTCGGCTACTCCCCTCCAAGACGAAAGCCCACCCTCTCGGGTGGGCGTCGGAGCCTGCTAGAGGCTGGCCTTGGCCTTCTCCACCAGAGCCGAGAAACCGGCGGCATCGTTGACGGCAATGTCGGCCAGCACCTTGCGGTTGAGCTGCACCCCAGCCTTGTTGAGGCCGTTCATGAACTGGCTGTACGACATGCCGTTCATGCGGGCGGCGGCGTTGATGCGGGCGATCCACAGACGGCGGAAGTTGCGCTTCCGCTGCCGCCGGTCGCGGCGGGCGTAGTAGAGCGCCTTCATCACGCTTTCGTTTGCGGGCCGGAACAGCCGGCTCCGGCCGCCCCGGTAGCCCTTGGCCAGCTTCAGGATCTTCTTATGACGAGCGCGGGTGGTCTTCCCGGCTTTAATGCGCGCCATTTTGCTCTCCTCCTATGACACGTCCCGGAGCCCCCGCCCCGGAGCACGCGAACTTGTATTGGTTAGCGAGGCAGAATCTCGCGGATCGTCTTCTGGAACGACGGAGAGAGGACGGTGTTGCGCTTCAGGGCGCGGATCCGGTTCTCCCGCTTGTGGGTGTTCTTGTGGTGCTTGTTGCTGGGGTAATGCTTCACCAGGCCACTGCCCGTCAGCTTGAACCGCTTGGCAGCGCCGCGATGGGACTTCATCTTCGGCATGGTCGGTTACTCCTCCTTATTTATCCTGGCCCTGCTGGGCCTGCTTGGGTTCGAGATTGGCCTTCGGCGCGAGGATCATGACCATGTTCCGCCCTTCAAGGCGCGGGGCGCGCTCGACCACGCAGATGTCCTTCACCGTCTCCAGGAGCCGGTCGAGGACCTCCTTGCCCAGCTGCGCGTGAACGACCTCGCGGCCCCGGAACATGATTGTGGCCTTCACCTTGTCGCCGTCCCGCAGGAACGACTCCGCCTGCCGCTGCCGGACCGCGAAGTCGTGGTCATCGATGTTGGGCCGCATCTTGACCTCTTTAATGGTGATGACCTTCTGCTTCTTGCGCGCTTCGCGCTCCCGCTTCGCCTGCTCGTACTTGTACCGACCATAATCCATGATCTTGCAGACCGGCGGCCTGGCATGAGGGGCGACCTCTACCAGGTCGAGGCCGCGCTCCTGCGCGATGCGATACGCCTCGCGCGCGGAGAAGACCCCCAACTGCGCCCCCGTCTCGTCGACAAGCCGAACCTCGCGGGCCCTGACCATCTCGTTAACCCGGACCTGATCCTTGATACACGAACACCTCCTGACTGCTGACACGGGCAGCCTCGTCCCAAAGCACACAGCAGAAACGGGTGGCCAGTGGCCACCCGCGTCCAAAGCTGAGCTTGTAGCGCCGCACCAAGGCGACGAATCCACGTACTCAACCTCCGAACCGTACTGGCAACCGGCCGTACGGTGAGAAGCGGTGGCTTCTGCTTCTGAGGTCCCGTTAATGCTTGCGTGGAGAGATTACCACGACGTCCGCGGGTTGTCAAGCATCTGCACGCAGGTTGCAGCGCGAGTGTTCGTTACAGCGCGAGCGTTCCGCTCTCCGTGATCAGCATCTGCAGGATCCGCTCCTCCAGGCCGGTGTGGGCGTTCACGTAGACCAGATAGGTCTCTTCCCCCAGCGTGCCGCGGAACTCCCAGGCGAGCACCTCGCCGTCGCCGGCCTCGGTGGGAATCAGGGCCAGCCGCACCTCCTCCACGGCCAGCGCGGGGTTCACCGCGGCCTGCGCCTGCTCCCGGGTCACCGCCGGCGTCAGGCCCCCGCGCTCCCGGTGCGACATGACGTAGCTGCGGGCATCGACGCCCACCACCTCGCCATTATCGAGGGCGATGCGCACCTTCACCTGGTCCGGGTAGATCAGCACGCCCCCGGGAGCGGCCACGTACTGCACCGTGGCGAAGCCGTCGGCCACCTCGCCGTAGGTGGGCTCCATGTCGGTCCACCCGTGCGCCGCCAGGTAGCTGAGCCCGGCCTCCCGGGCTTCCTCCAACGTGAGCCTGGGCTCTCCGGCCGGCCGGGCGTTGATGTACGAGACCAGGTGGCCGCCTTCCCTGGTGACGTCCACGGTGATCGCCGGCCGCCCCTGTCCGGGCGAGAGGCGCACCGCCCAGACCGGCA
>JAMNXV010000183.1 GCA_023623185.1 Bacillota bacterium | reverse complement strand
GGGCGGGAGACGCCTGCCGGCATCTCCCGCCCCTTTACGGGTATCTCCCACCCGGGTTCCACCGCATCAATCGCCCTTCAGCACCGCCTCCAGGGCCTCCACAAACCGCCGGTTCTCCTCCGCCGTCCCCACCGTCACGCGCAGGTGGTTCGGCAGGCCGAAGGAGGCGCAGGGGCGCACCAGCACCCCGCGCCGGAGGAGCCGGTCGAAGACCTCGGCCGCGGGCCGCCCCGCGTCAAACAGGATGAAGTTGGCCTCGCTGGGCACGCACGCCAGCCCCAGCCGCTCAAAGGCCGCATAGAGGTACGCCTTCCCCTCCCGGGTGACGGCCAGGGTCCGCGCCAGGTGCTCCGTGTCGTCCAGGGCGGCCAGACCGGCCGCCACGGCGAGGCCGTTCACGCTGAAAGGATCCCGGGCCGTCCAGATCGGCGCCAGCAGCTCCGGCCGCATGATGCCGTAGCCCAGCCGGAAGCCGGCCATGCCGTAGATCTTGCTGAACGTCCGGGTGACGACGACGTTGGGGTAGTCCCGCACCAGCGCCCGGCTGTCGAACGGGGTGGCGTCGAACTCCCGGTAGGCCTCGTCCACCACCACGAGGGTCGACGGCGGCACGCGCTCCATCGCCGCCCGCAGGTCGGCCTCGGCGAAGACCGCGCCCGTGGGGTTGTTGGGCCGGCAGAGGAAGAGCAGCTTCGCGCCGCTCTCGGCCGCCGCGTCCGCCATCGCCGGGAGGTCCATGGTCCAGCCCGCGAGGGGCACATCGACGACCTCCGCGCCCATCAGCTCCGCCACGAACCGGTACGCGGCGAACGAGGGCACGGGCACCACCACGCGGTCGCCGGGCTCCAGGTAGACCTCCGCCAGCAGCCGGAAGACCTCGTCGGAACCGTTGCCGACCAGGAACCAGTCCGCCGGCAGGTCCCACATCTCTGCGAGCCGGTTCCTGAGCCTGCGGGCGGTCCCCTCCGGATAGGTGTGAACCTCGGCCATGGCCGCCTGGGCGGCCGCGACCGCCCGCGGAGACGGACCCAGCGGGTTCTCGTTCTGATTGAGCTTCACCAGGTCGCTGAGCCCCAGCTCCCGCTGCACATCCTCCACGGGCTTGCCCGGAACATACGGTTTCATCGACTGGACTGCTGCACGCACACCGGGCATGCCCTACTCCTCCTTACGCTGCTCCCGCCGCCTCCCCCGCCGGCTGGCCAGTTGATCCGCCACGTCCGCGGGGTCCAGCCCCTGGTCCACCAGTGCGACCAGGGTGTGGAACCAGAGGTCGGCCACCTCAAAGGCCAGGTTCTCCCGATCCCGGTTCTTCACGGCGAGCACCACCTCGGTGGCCTCCTCGCCGATCTTCTTGCAGTAGGCGTCAGGTCCCTTGCGAAACAGCTTGCTCGTATAGCTGTCCGGATCGGGATGGGCCCGCCGCTCCAGCAGGACGGCGGTCACCTCCCTGAGGATCGATCCGATGTCGTAGGGCACCGTCTCGTCGGGCTGGACGGGCCAGAAGGCAGTGCCGATCAGCGCCTTGGGCGAGCCGTCGACCCGGCGGGTGAAGCAGGAGTAGCTGCCCTCGTGGCAGGCCACCCCCTCCTGCTCCACCAGGAGCAGCAGCGAGTCGCCGTCGCAGTCGGTGCGGATCTCGCGGACCCGCTGCACGTGGCCCGAGGTCGCCCCCTTCTGCCACAGCTCCTGCCGGCTGCGGGACCAGTACCACGCCACGCCGGTCTCCAGGGTGAGCCTGAGCGAGTCGGCGTTCATGTAGGCCTGCATCAGCACCTGGCCGGTCCGCACATCCTGCACGATGGCGGGAATCAGCCCGTCGGGGCCCCACTTCAGCTTCAGGGTCTCCGTCATGACCGTACCTGCACCCCTCTCTCCCGGAGGAAGGCCTTCACCCCTCCCACCGTCTGCTCGCCGCTGTGGAAGATCGAGGCGGCCAGGGCGGCGTCCGCCCGGCCCACGGTCAGAACTTCGAGGATATCGTCCACGCTCCCTGCCCCGCCGGAGGCGATGACCGGTATGGTCACCGCGTCGGCCAGGGCCTGGTGCAGGGGGATGTCGTACCCCTCCCGGGTGCCGTCGGCGTCCATCGAGGTTACCAGCAGCTCGCCCGCGCCGCGCCGCTCGGCCTCCTGCGCCCAGGCGACGGCGTCCAGCCCGGTCGGCGTCCGGCCGCCGTGCAGGTAGACCTCCCAGCCGCCTTCCGGCCGCCGCTTGCAGTCGATGGCCACCACCAACACACCGGGGCCGAACTCCGCGGCCACTTCATTAATGAAGTCGGGGCGCCGCACGGCCGCGGTGTTCACCGAGACCTTGTCCGCGCCGGCCGCGAGGCAGGCCCGCACGTGCTCGACAGCGCTCACCCCGCCGCCGACGGTCACCGGCGCCGAGACCTGCTCCGCCGCCCGCCGGAGCACCTCCAGCGTGGCCGAGCGCCCCTCATACGAGGCGTTGATGTCCAGGAAGACGATCTCGTCCGCCCCCTGCCGGTCGTATTCGGCCGCCAGCGCGGCCGGGTCGCCGACCACCCGGGGGCTGAGGTGGAACTTGACGTTCTTCACCACCTGCCCGCCCTTGATGTCGAGGCAGGGAATGATGCGCTTCACCCCAGGCATGCCGTCAGCGCCTCCTTCAAGTCGACGGCGCCGGTGTAAAGCGCCTTGCCCACGATCGCCCCCGCCACCCCGGGGATCTCCCGGAGCCGCAGAATGTCCTCCAGCGAGGAGACCCCGCCGCTGGCAATCACGTCCAGGCCGGTCCGGCCCATCGCCGCCATCTCGGCGAAGTTGGGGCCCTGCAGCATGCCGTCGGTGGCGATGTCGGTGTAGATGATGGTCCGCACCCCGGCCGCCTTCACCCGCCCGGCCAGGTCAACCGCCCGGACCTCGGTCACCTCCACCCAGCCCCTGGTGGCCACCATGCCCCCCCGGGCGTCGATGCCCACCGCCACCCGCTCGGGGCCGAAGCGCTCCACCGCGCGGGCCACCAGATCGCCCTCCAGGGCTGCGGTGCCGATGATGGCGCGGGCCACCCCCAGCTCCAGCGCGGCCGCGACCGCGTCCAGGCTGCGCAGCCCGCCGCCCAGCTGAACCCGGACTCCGGGGGCAGCCTCCAGGATGGCCCGCACCGCCCCGGTGTTCTGGCCCCGGCCGGCGAAGGCGCCGTCCAGGTCGACCACGTGGATCCAGCGGGCGCCGGCTTCCGCCCAGCAGGCCGCCACCCGGGCCGGGTCGGTCTCGTAGACCGTCGCCTCGTCCAGGCGGCCCTGCCGCAGCCGCACCACCTGGCCCGCTTTCAGATCGATCGCCGGGTAGAGTTCGAAACTCGCCTTCATCAGAGCAGCGCCCCCTTCGTCGAGGGGATGTCCGTCACCCGCGGATCGAGGGCCACCGCCTCGCCCAGCGCCCGGGCGAAGGCCTTGAACAGCGCCTCGATCATGTGGTGGGTGTTCTGGCCGTAGTGCACCTTCAGGTGCAGGGTGATGCCGGCGTTGAAGGCCAGCGCCCGGAAGAACTCCTGCACCAGTTCGCTGTCGAAGTTGCCCACCTTCTGGGCCGGCAGCGCGGCGTCGAAGACCAGGTAGGGCCGGCCGCTGATGTCGATGGCCGCAAACGCCAGCGTCTCATCGAAGGGGACGAAGGCCGAGCCGTAGCGGCGGATGGACCGGCCGTCGCCCAGCGCCAGGCGCAGGGCCTGCCCCAGGGCGATGCCGGTGTCCTCCACCGTGTGGTGCGCATCGATGTGCAGGTCGCCCACCGTCCTCACCGTCAGGTCGGTCAGCCCGTGGCGGGCGATCTGGTCCAGCATGTGGTCGAAAAACGGAACCCCCGTGTCGATCTCCGCCCGACCGGCGCCGTCCAGCCGCCAGGTGACGGCGACGTCGGTCTCGCGGGTCTTCCGGGTCACCTGGCCGATTCGCGCTGCCATTCCGATTACCTCCCTCGTTCGCCGCCGGCGCGCGCCCCCGAACCCGGCGCCGGCCCGTCCTGCGCCTTCAGCCGGATCTGCATCGACGCGGCGTGGGCCTGCAGCTCCTCCGTCAGGGCCAGCCTGACGGCGTGGGGCGCCTGGGCCCGGAACGCCGCCTCGCTGTAGCAGGTGACCGCGGACCGCTTGATGAACGTCTCGACGTTCACCGGCGAGGCATACCGGGCGGTGCCCTCGGTGGGGATCACGTTGGACGGCCCGGCGATATAGTCGCCGATGGCCTCCGGGGTCCACCGGCCCATGAAGATGGAGCCGGCGTGCCGCACCATCGGCAGGAAGGCCCAGGGGTCTGCGAGGTTGACTTCCAGATGCTCGGGGCCGACGGCGTTGACCAGGTCGGCCGCCTCCTCCAGCGAACCGACCACCAGCGCCGCGCCCAGCTCCGCCACCGACTGGCGGATGGTCTCCGCCCGAGGCAGGGCCTCCGTCTGCCGCTCCATCGCGGTCCCGATGGCCGCGACCCGCTGCTCGCCGGCCACCGTCACCAGGATCACCATCCCGTTGGGGTGCTCGGCCTGGCTCAGCAGGTCAGCCGCCAGCCACTCGGGGTCGGCGCTGCCGTCGTCCACGGCCAGCACCTCGGTCGGCCCGGCCAGCATGTCGATGCCGACGGGGCCGAAGACCAGCTTCTTGGCCAGAGTCACGTAGTAGTTGCCCGGCCCGGCGATCGTATCGACCCGGGGCACGGTGGCGGTGCCGTAGGCCATCGCCCCGATGGCCTGGGCGCCGCCTACCTTATATACGTCCTTCACGCCCGCGGCCCGGGCGGCCACCAGCATGTGCGGGTCGATCTTCCCGCTCCGGTCGGGCGGCGTGCAGACGATCACTTCCCGCACCCCCGCCACGACGGCGGGGATCGCGGTCATGAGCAGGCATGAGAAGAGCGGCGCAGACCCGCCGGGCACGTACACCCCCGCCCGGTCCACCGCGGTGACCTGCTGGCCCATGATCGTGCCGTCCGGCCGGGTCATGAACCACGACGCGGGCACCTGCGGCCGGTGGAAGGCGGTGATGTTGTCGACGGCGACCTGCAGGGCCGCCCGGAACTCGTCCGTCACGGCGGCCTCGGCCTCCCGGTACTCCGCCTCGGTCACCCGCAGGCCGGTCGCCTCCAGGTCCGCGCCGTCGAACTGGCGGGTCAGGGCATACAGCGCCGCGTCGCCTTCCCGGCGCACCCGCTCCAGAATGGCACGCACCTGCGCCTCGATATCCGGGTAGAACTCGGTGCGGCGTCGGCTCAGAAACTCCAGGAACGCCTGCGGCTCCCATACTTTCAACATGGCGTACTCCTCCTCAGCGTTCTGCGACCGCAGGCTGCGGCTTCCCGGCCAGGTCCCGCCCGGCAACCATCTCCCGGAGGCGCTGGACGATGGGCCCGATGCGCTCGGCCTGGAGCCGGTAGGCAGCGCGGTTGGCGATCAGCCGCATGGATGAGGTCCACAGATCCTCAATCACGACCAGGTTGTTCTCCCGTAGGGTGCGGCCGGTCTCCACGATGTCGACGATCAGGTCCGCCAGCCCCACCTTCGGCGCCACCTCAATGGAACCGTGCAGGTAGATGGTCTCCACCTGAAGCCCCCGGCTGTTGAAGTAGGCTTCGGTCATGCGGGGGTACTTCGTGGCCACCCGCTGCGTGGAGCGACCGTTCAGGAGCTGCCGGGGGTCCACCCCCGCCGGGGCTGCCAGCACGAAGCGGCACTTGCTGTAACCCAGGTCCAGCAGCTCGTACACCTGGGGCTCGGCCTCCATGAGCACGTTCTTGCCCACGATGCCCAGGTCCGCGGCCCCGTACTCCACGTAGGTGGGCACGTCGGAATCGCGGGCGATGATGAAGCGCGTGCCCTGCTCCGGGCACTCCACGTACAGGCTGCGCCCCTCCTCGGGCTCCAGCTCCGGCCCGGCCAGGCCGGCCTCCCGCAGGAAGCGGACCGTTGCCGCGTATGGCCGGCCCTTGGGTATGGCGATGGTGAGTGGTGACATGCGATATGGCTCCTTCCCGGAACGCGTGGTGGACTTCACTGCGCTAATGAATCGACGGCAACCCGGGGCTCAGCACCCGTGCGGCGCCCCGGGAGCGGGCGTAGGCCGCCAGCTCCTCCCCCGTCCGGCCCAGGAGGTCCACCTCCACGGCCAGCCCCTGCGCCCGGAGCCGCGCCGCCCAGGCCATGGCCTTCGCCTCCTGCCCGGGCGGACACGCGATCACGGCGTCCAGCCCCGCCTCCCCGGTCGGCACGCCCTGCTGTTCCTGGGCCATCAGCAGCCGGTCCACCTCCAGGGCGAAGCCGGTGGCCGCCAGCGGCCGGCCGAACTCCGCCACCAGGTTGTCGTACCGCCCGCCGCCCATGACGGGCAGCCCGACCCCCGGCAGGTAGCCCTCGAAGACGACGCCCGTGTAGTAGCCCAGGGAACGCACCAGCCCCAGGTCCAGGCTCACCTGTTCGGCCACACCCAGGGCCTCCAGCACCTCCAGCACCCGGCCCAGGTGCTCCAGGGCTTCGGCCACCCGGCCGCCGACGCGGCCGAACCGCGCCTTGGCCTCGGTGAAGCCGCCGTGGAAGTGGACGAGCCCCAGCAGCAGTTCAGCCCGCTCGCCCGAGAGGCCGGCCTGGGCGACCCCGTACTCGAAGGCCACCAGATCCCGGGCGACCATGGCCTCCTTGAGCCCAGCGGCCGCGTCGGGGGACACACCGGCGCTCTCAAACAGCCCCTCCACGATGCCCACGTGGCCCAGGCCAATCCGGAAGCCCTCCAGCTCCGCCGCCTTCACCGCGGCGCAGGCCAGGCTGATCACCTCGGCATCCGCCACCTCCCCCGGCGCGCCCACCAGCTCCACCCCGGCCTGCCAGATCTCGCTGGTTGCGCCGGCCCTGAGCTCGCGGTGCCGGAAAACCGGGGAAAAATAAGAAAGCCGGAGCGGCAGGGGCTCGTCGGCCAGGCGGGTGGCCACCAGGCGGGCGATCGGGGTGGTCATGTCCGGCCGCAGGGCCAGGGTGCGCCCTTTCCGGTCAAAGAGCTGGTACAGGTCCTCCCGGCGTCCCCAGCTGGCCGCCCCGACGGAAACCGCCTCCAGGTACTCGATAACCGGCGGGGAGACCTCCCGGTAACCCCAGGCCCGGAAGACGCCGTCCAGCCGTGCGGAGAGGCGGCGCATCGCGGCGGCCTCGGCGGGCAGGCGGTCGCGCGCCCCGTCTGGCACCTGTGTGCGAGTTACCGGTGTGTTCAAGGCCATCGCCTCCGTGCTTTAGTCGGCTAATGTGGTAAACAACTAAAACGAAGCTACCATAACTGCCGGGTTTGGTCAAGAGGGCGCGAAAAACCCGACCGGAAATTCGGTCGGGTCAGTCGAAGGGGCTACATACCGCCCTGGCGTGCCTGCGCCTCGTTGACCGTGAGGGGCCGGCCTCCGTACTCGTAGTTGTGCAGTTCGGCGATGGCTCTGCGTGCGGCCTCTTCCTCCGTCATGTCCACGAAGCCGAAACCGCGGGAGCGGCCGGTCTCACGGTCGGTGATGATGCGGGCGTTCTCCACCTCGCCGTAGGGCTCGAAGAGTGCCCGCAGGTCCTCGGGTGTGGTACTCCAGGGCAGGTTTCCCACGTAGATGCTGAATGGCACGATCCGTTGCCTCCTCCTGTTGGGGCGCCGATCCGATCGGATAGTCAGGGCCCTGTTGCCGGTGTAGCCTCATTGTGCGCGACCCTGCCCGGTTCACGCGGGAGAAAATCTGGCGCGTCCGCCGCCCGCAATCTGCCTGATGGTCATGCAAAATGCGCATGAAACGATTACAGGTGGTTGTGGCGTATCTGGCACGCATGGTATCGTCGTGATATACTGCGAAGATCCTACGTATTTACGAAAGGGTGGACTGCATGCCCCATCACGGTCCCGCGCTGGGCAGCCTGGTCCTGGTCGCGGTCCTCGCCTTCGTGGTGCCGCTCCTGCTCAACCGGCTGAAGGGCGTTCGCATTCCCATCGCCGCCGGCGAGATCCTGGCCGGCATGCTGGTCGGCAAGAGCGGCCTCGGCCTGGTCCAGAGCGACGAGCTGCTCTCGATCTTCAACTTCCTGGGCATTGGCGCCCTGATGTTCCTCGCCGGCCTGGAAATCGACCTGGCCGCGCTCGTGGGCGGAGGGGCCCGGCCGAAAGGGAGGCCGGCCTGGCTCGCGCGCCTGCACCACCCGCTGGGCCTGGGCGTGGTGCTCTTCCTGCTGACGACCTACGGCGCCTGGTGGTTTGCCGGCCTGCTGCAGCGGCGCGGCCTGGTGGAGGAGCCGCTCTTCCTCACCCTCATCATCGCCACGTGCGGGCTTTCCATCATCATGCCTGTGCTGAAGGACCGCCAGATGCTCACGGACCCCTTCGGCCAGGTGCTGTTCTCCACCGCGGTGATCGCCGACTTCCTGCCGATGCTGGGTCTGTCGGTGCTCGCGGCGGTGAAGGTGAGCGGCTCCGCGCTGGAGGCGCTCTGGATCGTGGCCCTGATCGCCTTCGGCGCCGTCGTCTACCTGGCCTCCCGGTGGCTCGGGCGGTTCAACCTGCTGGAGGGGCTGACCGGAGGCACGGCGCAGATCGGGGTGCGGGCGGCCTGGGCCCTCATGCTGGTCTTTCTGGCCCTGGCGCAGACCGTGGGGGTTGAGGCCATCCTCGGCTCCTTCCTGGCAGGCCTCCTGCTCTCGATGCTGGCCGGCTCCCACCGGGAGGAGATCACCCACAAGCTGGACGCCCTGGGCTTCGGCTTCCTGATCCCCATCTTCTTCGTCATGGTGGGCGTGGAGTTCGATCTGCGCGCCCTGCTGGGAGACCCCGGCGCCCTGGCCCTGGTGCCGCTGCTTCTGGCCGGCACCCTGGTGGTCAAGGCGCTGCCCGGCGTGCTGCTGGCCCTGTGGCATCCCCCCCGCAAGACCGTGGCGGGCATGGTGCTGCTGACGACGCAGATGTCGGTGACCATCGCCGCCTCGGCCGTGGCCTACACGGTGGGAGCGTACGGCGCATCCACCCACGCCGCGGTGGTGCTGGTGGCCATCGCCACCGCCATCCTGGGCCCCATCCTCTTCAACCGCATCCTGGGCGATCCGGAAGAAGGTCCGGCGCGCCAGTCGGTGGTGCTGGCCGGCATGAATCGGCTGTCGCTGCATCTCGGCCGCCGGCTGCTGGCGCAGGGGGTGCCGGTCTTCGCGGTGGACGAGCACCCCGACCGCGTGGAGGAGTTTCAGGCCGCCGGCATTCAGGCGGTGCTGGCCCACCCTTCCTCCGCGGAAGGGCTGCGGCAGGCCGAGGCCGAGAGCGCCCGCGCGCTGGTCGCGCTCACCGGGGACGAGCGCTCCAACCTGGCCGCCGCACGCCTGGGGCGCAGCGAGTTCGGCATTCCCCGCGCCATCCTCTTCGCCACCACCCAGTCCGCGCTCGCCGAGGCCCGGCAGGAGGGGCTGGAGGCGGTGAACCCCGACCTCGCGTCCGCCCTGCTGGTGGAGAGCCTGCTGACCAACCCGGCCGCGACCGCGCTCTTTACCGGCGAGGATCAGGATCTGCAGATCCAGGACTTCCCCCTCCTAGGCGGCCCGCTGGTGGGTACGGCCCTGCGGGAGGCGCCGCTGCCTGCCGGCGTGCTGGTGGTGTCGGTGAAGCGCGGGGCCGAGAAGATCGTGCCCCACGGCCACACCGTGCTGCAGCAGGGCGACCTGCTCACCGTCGTCGGTCCGCCGGAGGCCTGGGAGGACATGCGGAGCCTCACCAGCTGAGGCGCCGCCGGTGCGCGCCTTGACCCTCAATGTGTGCCATCGTTACAATGTACGTGAGTTCACTTGTGGCAACGGCACTTGATCGGAGGGGGGGCGTGCATGTCCGTCCGTATCCTGGTCGCAGACGATGAGGACCACATCCGCCAGCTGATCCGCATGTATCTGACCCGTGAGGGCTGGACGGTCGACGAGGCCGCGGACGGGCGGGCGGCCCTGGACCTCCTCGACCGTGAGAAGTACGATGCCATCATTCTCGACCTGATGCTGCCCGAGGTGGACGGGTGGACGGTGTGCCAGGAGGTCCGACGCCGGGGAAACACCCCCGTCATCATGCTGTCCGCCCGCAATGAGGAGTACGACCGCATTCTGGGCTTTCAGCTCGGCGCGGATGATTACGTGGGCAAGCCCTTCAGCCCGCGCGAGCTGGCGCTGCGCATCAAGTCGGTGCTGCGGCGCACCAACGCCGCCGCCGCGCAGCCGCAACAGACCGTCTCCGTCGGAAACCTGGTCCTGGACGAGGCCGCCTGCCGCATTGCGGTGGGAGACCGGGACCTGAACCTCACGCCCAAGGAATACCAGTTGCTGGCGCTGATGATGCGGCGGCCGGGGCAGGTCTTCACCCGCGAGGCGCTGCTGGAGCAGGTCTGGGGGTACGAATTCACAGGCGGGCGGCGCACGGTTGACAGCCACGTGCAGCACCTGCGTGAGAAGATGAGTGCCGCCGGCGCCGACGTCCAGATTGAAACGGTCTGGGGCTTCGGCTACAAGCTGCTGCCGCCGCAGTCGCCATGAAGGGCAGCGTCGTCCTCCGGCTCTGGCTGTCGATCTCCCTGCTCTCGGTAGCCGGCCTGCTCGTGATGGGCGTGGTCGTGCCGCGCCAGATGGAGAGCATCTACGACTCGCACCTCTCCGCCCTGCTGCTGGAGCAGGCGAGGGGGCTCGTCGTACAGTACAGCCCCGATCCCCATAATCCCGGCACCCGCCCCTGGAAATCGCAGGAGCGGGTGATTGGCGCGCAAATCGACACGCTGACGGCCGGCGAGCTGGCGACCATGGCCGACACCGACCTCTGCCCGGCGCCGGTCTACCTGCCCCCGCACGCGGCCAACCGGGTGCTGGCCGGGGAGGCCGTCTATTTCCGCGCCACCCACGCGCAGCGTTTCCCGGAAGAGCAGGGCAACCGCATCGCCGCCCTGGCCCCGGAGTACTTCATCGTCGCCGTGCCCCTGTACAGCCACAACGTGGTGAACGGCGCCCTGGTGCTGACGCAGCCGGTCACGGCAGTGCTGGAGACCATCAGCCAGTTCCGCAGGCTGCTGGGCGTCACCGCGCTGGTCATGCTGGGCGGCGTGAGCCTCATCGCGCTTTACCTGTCGGGGCGGCTGGCCCTGCCGCTCCGCAAGATGGAGGGCATGGCGAGAGCGATGGCAGCCGGCAACTTCCAGCAGCGGGTGGCCGTGATCGGCAACGATGAGGTCGCGCGGCTCGGGCGCTCCATCAACCGGCTGGCGGACGAGCTGGACTCCACCATCGCACAGCTCAGGGAGCGGAACGCCCGGCTTTCGGGAATCCTCTGCAGCATGAGCGACGCCGTGATGCTGGCGGAGGCGGGCGGTCACTTCGCACTACTGAACCGGCCTGCCGCGGTGCTGCTGGAGGAGGCAGGCCTGAAGCCCGCCGGCGAGGACGAGCCGCTGGACTGGGGCGTACTGGAGTCCCTGGGCGTTGCAGACCAGGTGCGGCAGGTGCTGCACGAGGGAACCAGCCGCGCCGAGAGGGTGAGCCTGGGGGAGAAGATCTACACGGTGTATTTCTCACCGGTTCCCGGCGTGCACGGCGAGGACCAGGTCGACGGCGTGGTGATGGTGTGGCAGGACATCACCCAGGGGGAGCGGCTGGAGGAGATGCGGCGCGCCTTCGTCGCCAACGTCTCCCACGAGCTGCGCACGCCCATCGGCCTGGTGCGGGGCTACGCAGAGGCGCTTCTGGACGGGCTGGCCGAGTCGCCCGAGGAGCGGGAAGAGGCCCTGCGGATCATGCAGCACGAGCTGGACCGCATGGCGGCCCTGGTGCAGGACCTGCTGCAGCTTGCCCGCATGGACGCCGGCCAGCTGCCCGTGGACCTGACGCCGGTGAACCTGCGCCACCAGATCTCGCACGTGCTGAAGCGGGTGAGCCGCATGGCCCGGGAGGCGGGGGTCGACATCGAGACGGCCATGCCTCACGGGCTGCCCATCGTGATGGCGGATGCCGACCGGCTGGAGCAGGTGCTCCTGAACCTGCTGGACAACGCCCTGCAGTACAGCCCTGAGGGCGGCAGGGTGACCATCGGCGCCCACCGCCAGGGCGGCTGGGTGACCGTGTTCGTCGAGGACCAGGGGCCCGGCATTCCCGTGAAGGAGCGCAGCCTGGTGTGGGAGCGGTTCTACCGGCGCGATCCGGCGCACTCCCGCAAGAAGGGCGGCACGGGCCTTGGCCTTGCCATCGTGCGGGGCATCGTCGCCGCGCACGGCGGCGAAACCTGGGTGGAAGACGGCACAAACGGGGGCAGCCGCTTCTGCTTCACGCTGCCCGTCGCGTGAGCCGCACCCGAAAAAGGGCAAAAAAAGACCTACCCGTTCCACATGGAGGTGCGGCAACATGTGGAACGAGTAGTGAACCCGTTTCTGACGAGACATGGCCTGAGAGTGGAGTGGAGGCCCTGCCGAGTCAGGTCATATGTGGTTCTGGCTGCATGATACACCACGGCCTACGAGAAACGATCGCAAATGTGTTAAGGTTTCACGGAAAAAGTGTGGAGAATTTGTGGAGGCGGCAAATCCTTTCCCTCTGTTTAGCGTTGCTGTTTTATTTAATTAAAGTTGCTTGTTCTGCCCGTTCGCTGACTCCTATACTGGTCTTGGAGCAGAGTACGCACCGAGCCGGACAGGAGGTATGATCCATGCAGCGACCGGTGGCGGAACCGTATAAGATCAAGGCGGTGGAGCCCCTCCGCATGACGACCCGCGAGGAGCGTGAGCGGGCCATCCGGGAGGCCGGGTACAACACCTTCCTTCTGAGGAGCGAGGACGTCTACATCGACCTGCTGACGGACTCGGGGACCAACGCGATGTCTGACCGGCAGTGGAGCGCCCTGATGATGGGCGACGAGGCCTACGCCGGCGCCCGCTCCTTCTACCGCCTGGAGGAAGCGGTGCGGGAGATCTACGGGTTCAAGTACGTAGTGCCCACACACCAGGGGCGCGGCGCCGAGCACCTGATCTCCCGCATCCTCATCAAGCCCGGCCACTACGTGCCCGGCAACATGTACTTCACCACCACGCGGGCCCACCAGGAGATGCAGGGGGCCACGTTCGTCGACGTGATCATCGACGAGGCCCACGACCCCCACTCCACCCACCCCTTCAAGGGGAACGTGGATATTGCCAAGTTCGAGGCGCTCATCGACCGGGTCGGGGCCGAGAACATTCCCTACATCAATGTAGCCCTCACGGTGAACATGGCCGGCGGGCAGCCCGTCTCCATGGCCAACCTGCGGGCGGTGCGGGAGGTCTGCGACCGGCACGGCATCCGCATGTGGTGCGACGCGACCCGTGCCGTGGAGAACGCCTACTTCATCAAAGAGCGGGAGGAGGGCTACCAGCACAAGCCGGTTCGGGAGATCCTGAAGGAGATGATGTCCTACTACGACGGCTGCACCATGTCGGGGAAGAAGGACTGCCTGGTCAACATCGGCGGGTTCCTGGCCATGAACGAGGAGTGGATCCTGCAGAAGGCCCGTGAGCAGGTGGTCATCTTCGAAGGCATGCCGACCTACGGCGGCCTGGCCGGCCGCGACATGGAGGCCATCGCGCAGGGCATCTACGAGATGGTGGACGACGCCTACATCGCCCACCGCATCCACCAGGTGCGCTACCTGGGCGAGCAGCTCCTGGAGGCGGGCATCCCCATCGTGCAGCCCATCGGCGGCCACGCGGTCTTCCTGGACGCGAAGGCCTTCCTGCCCCACCTCACGCAGGACCAGTTCCCGGCCCAGGCCCTGGCGGCCGCGCTCTACGTGGACTCCGGGGTGCGGGCCATGGAGCGGGGCATCGTCAGCGCCGGGCGGGACCCCAAGACCGGGGAGAACATCTACCCGAAGCTGGAGCTCGTGCGCCTCACGATCCCGCGGCGGGTCTACACCGACCGGCACATGGACGTGGTCGCCTGGTCGGTGAAGCAGCTGTGGCAGCACCGGGAGTCGATTCCGGGGCTGCGCATGGTCTACGAGCCTCCCACCCTGCGCTTCTTCACCGCGCGGTTCGAGCCGATCCGGTGACCGCGGGCAGGCGCCGGCAGCGCCCCGGGAACAAGCCAACAGATGAGGCCCGGCAGCACACCTGCTGGGCCTGATCGCGTAACCAAATGGGCCGCTCATACATACGCTGGACCTGAACTCGTGTGCGCGAAAGGAGAGGAAAGAACATGCAACAGCCCGGCATGGCCACCTACGGCCCGCAGGCGCCGGTTCAGGCCCAGCCGCAGGCAGCGATGGCAGCGCCTGTCCCCTTCTCGGCCGGCCCGTTCGGCGGCGCGCCGTCCCACCCCCAGGCCGGTCTGCCGGCGCAGGCCCAGCAGCCGCCCAATCCGGCCCAGTTGCTCACCCAGCAGCTGGTGCAGACGGCCCGTTCGCTGGAGCAGCTGTTCCCCGGCTACCAGGCCCTGCTCTCGCTCCTCATGGAGGCCAGCAGCACCGCCCCCTCGCCGGCCCTGCAAGAGGCCATCCGCAACGTGGAAGAGGGGCTCTACTACCACGGTGCCACGCTGGGAGCGATCCGGCGGATCCTCTGCGGCGAGGCCACCCCAAGCGTACTTATGAATCTGGCCGCCGGCTTCCACGGGCTCAGCCGCACGCAGCCCCGGGTGCGCGCGGCGGCGGAGCAGGTGCTCGCCCTGATGCCCTCCGCCCGGCAGAGCCTGACCGGCAGCCTGGTTCAGTCCATCGCCGCGGCGGACGGCGTGCTCGGACCGGTGGGCAACTCCATCCAGACCCTCGTGGGACCCCAGGCGTGGGAAGCGGCCAGGGCCACCTGAGGCGAGCCATGGCAAAACGGCACAGGGGGAACGCCCCTGTGCCGTTTTCGCCGCTTCTCACCGCTTGTGCTCGTTCTTGGTCCGCTCCAGCACGATGCGGTATCCGTCAGCCCCGTAGTTGAGGCACTTCTTCACACGACTGATGGTGGCCGTGCTGGCGCCCGTGGCCGCAACGATGTCCTCATAGGTCATGCCCGCATCCAGCATCTTGGCCACCTCGAGCCGTTGTGCCAGAGCCTTGATTTCCCCGATGGTTGCGATGTCTTCAAAGAAGCGGTAGAACTCCTCCACGGTTTTCAGGGTGAGCATCGCCTCAAACAGCTTGTCGGTCAGTTCATCGCGCAGCTTCTCGTTGACCGGCATGCACGGGTTCCCTCCCAGCACAGCGCATCTAGAATAAGCTATTCGCTTTCGCAGGCGAAAACCCCTTTTGTCCGGCGATGGGCTGTCGCGATAAACCCGAGGCTACTCCTCCACGACGATCTGGCCGACCATCGCGGCGTGGCCCAGCCCGCAGAACATGCTGCAGCGGAAGCGGTACACCCCGGCGTCCTGCGCCCAGATGATCACTTCCTCCGGCTTGCCCGGCCGCACCTCCACGTTGGCGATGCCGTCCACCTGGAACCCGTGGACCACGTCCTTGGCGATCAGCTGCAGCCGCAGCTGCTCGCCCTTCTTCACACGAATCTCCGCGGGACGGTACTCCCACTGCATCATCTCGAGCGTGACGACGCGCGTCTCGCGATGATTCTGGTACGCCAGGGCGGCTGCCGGGAGCCCGATCAGGCAGGCCGCCACGAGAATTCCTGCTACGATCTCCTGCCAGCGCATGCGCCATTCCCCCCTGTCGGTCTAGCCAACCAGCAGCCAGGTAAACAGTCCGGTCACGCCAGCGAGGAAGATCACTGGCGGGATGGTGGCCAGCGAGGCCTTCCGGTCGTCGCCCAGCGTCTGCCTGGCGATCTTCCAGGCCACGTCGATGCTGAAGGCGAGTCCGAACAGCAGCGCCGCCACCTGCAGGATCGGCATCACCCGCATGCCGACCGGGTTCCACTCCACGCCCGCGGTGCCGAACAGGTCCCAGCCCCAGCCGAAGGGGTCGGAGATGACCCTGGGGATGTAGGCCCAGTTGGGGAGGATGATCGCGAAGCTGAAGGCGATCCAGGCGAGCATCCCGATCGGCACCAGGCTGTAGGACAGGTTGGTGAAGAGCCTGACGAACGGAACGTCGGCGCCGCTGAGCTTACGGCCCAGCCAGACGAAGGCGCCCCACACCGCCGGAACCACGACCATGACCGTGAGCGCCAGGCTGGAGGCGTAGACCAGGTAGCCGCCCACGCTGGTCATGTTGGCCCAGTCCTTCAGGGTGCCCCAGGGGCCCATCATCACGGCCGCGTAGATGGCGGCCGCCCCGAGCATGATGAACGCCTTCCAGGCCTCGTCAAGCCCGCGGTTCTTGTTCACCAGCAAGTCGGTGCCCGGGGGGCGCAGCCGGACGGACATGTTGTCCTTGGAGCACGTGCGGAAGCACTCGAAGCAGAACCCGCAGTAGGTGTTGCGGGCCATGGTGGTCGGCGCCTCCATCCACGGACAGGCGTACGCCTCGTTGGTGCCCACCACGCACTCCTTGTGCTTGTGGTCCCGGCAGACCGAGTAGACGTTGTGGCGGATCTCCATGGTGGCCATGTTGCTGTACAGCCCCAGGAACCCGCCCACCGGGCACAGGTACCGGCAGAAGGTGCGCCGCTCGAAGATCAGCGAGATCACGATCGCCCCGAGGACCATGCCCAGCAGGAGCCACGCGGTCACCGTCGTCCGGGTGGTCAGGATGCCGGAGAACAGGGCCATGCCCAGGAAGATCAGGTTGACGGGCCACATGTTGCGAAGGGCGGCCGGCCACCGCTTGCCCAGGGTGAGCCCCTTGCCCTGCCGCTTCTTCACGAAGGCGCGCCGCTGCAGCCATTCGCCCGCGCTGGGCAGCGGGCAGAGCGCACACCAGATGCGGGAGAAGAACGGCACCATGATCAGCATCAGGGCCGACCACCAGAAAATCCAGACCAGTACGACCAGCAGGTTGGCGTTGCCCACCGGCGTGCCGATGAAGCCGGCCACCAGGGCCACGGCGAACACCGACGCCGTGATCAGCTGAAGCAGGAAGGAGGTCCAGCGGCTGCGGAGCACGCGCCGCAGACCCGGGAACCGCTCAGTCAGGTCGTAACGCCAGTCCACGGGAATGAACCCCAGGAACTTGGATCCCTCCGGAATGCCGGTCATGCCGCGCACTGCACGCTCCGCGCGGTCCTGCCGGGGCTTCTGCACTGCACTCATGACTTCACCACCTTCAGAAGGAATCCGCCGATGGTACCGGCAGCCAGCAGCGCCACGCCGATCAGCGAGGACCGGGCGTACCAGTTGGGGCTCACCCGCAGCCAGCCGATCATGTACGGGTGGAAGGGGCCGCAGACCTCGGAGCAGCGGAACATCCAGCGGCCCGGCTTGTCCGCGACAAACTCGATGGTAACAGGCTGGCCCGCCACCAGGGCCTCGTCAATGCCGTAGCCGTCCAGATAAAAGCCGTGAACCACATCAAGAGACATCAGGTTGAGCCGCACCAGGTCCCCCTGGTTCACCTCAATCACACCCGGCTCCCATGCCCACTGCCGGGCCGCAACGTTGACCTCGACAACGTTGGGCTCCCGGCCGGACGCCGAGGCGACTCCGGTGAGGGCCAGTGCGGCGTACACACCCAGGGCCAGGAGCGCTCCGACCGCCAATAGGGCGGTGCCATAGCGCCGCTTGTTCTGTCTCATCTCCACTCTCTTCCTTTCTCCTGCGGGGCTGATCCGCACCTCAGGCGGCGCCGATTCAGCCCGCCCGCACCTCTACCTCGATGGGGATCTCTCCAGCCTTCTCCAGTATCAGCACAGCCTGGAAGCGATCTCCGGGAACCAGATGCCGGGTGACGCCCAGCAGCATCACGTGGAGGCCGCCCCGCTTCAGCTCAACCGTTTCGCCGGCGGGCAGGTCGATGCGGTCGATCGGCAGCATCCGCGCCACCTCGCCCTCCACGACGGTCTCGTGCAGCTTGCAGCTCATGGCCACATCCGTCTGCACGCCCACCAGGGCATCCGGCTCCGCACCTGTGTTCTCCAGCCGGAAGTAGATGACGCTGTTGGTGCCGCTGGCCAGGCGCTGGCCCTCCCGCAGGGCCGTATGCTGCGCCCAGGCCCCCTCCACCCGGATCGGCAGGTTCCCGGCGGGCTCCTGTGCCGTGCCCGGTTCCTCCGGGGCCGATCCGCACCCGGCGGCCAGCAGGCTGCACAGAAGCGCCCCGATCACAGCCAGGGCGAGAGTTCGTCTGGGCACGACGACACTCCCCTCGCGTTTATCTGCTTTCATGCAGCAACACCCGCACGTCGTTGGCCACGACCTCCGGGGCTGTGCCCGTCGCGAACTTCACCCGGATGAACCCCTGCGAATCAATCAGGAACGAGGTCGCCGTGTGGCCGATCAGGTACCCCTCCTCGCTCCCGGGCACCGGGGTCTTCTCGATGTAGATGCGGTAGGCGTCTGCCACCGCCGCGATCTCTTCCGGGGTGCCGGTCAGGCCGATGATCCCGGGGTCGTACAGGGCCAGGTAGTCCTTCAGCCGTTCGGGTGTATCGCGTTCCGGATCAACTGATACGTACACAAACCGAACCCGGTCCCGGTACCGCCTGAGGCCGCTCATCGCCTCGCGCCAGGTCACCATGGTCGCGGGGCAGACGTCGGGACAGTAGGTGTAGCCGAAGAAGAGCACGGTGGCCTCCGCATCGCTCGCACGAAACGTATACGGCTGGCCGTCCTGATCCGTCAGGGTAAAGTCGGGCGCGTAGCGCAGGGTGGTCATCACCTGACCCCGGAACTCCAGGGGCTGCTGGTTCAGCATCATCAGGCCCACGACACCCACGCCTGCGGTGAGCAGAATGGCGAGAGCGATCAGTACGATCATGCGTGTCTTCACAGCGGCTCCCCCTCGTCATGGGTTCGGTTTGCGACTGCTGCCTCGATCACTGCTCCTCCTGAAGCGACCGCAGGTAGAGGACGATCGCCATCAGGTCGTCATCGTTCAGGGACGGGTTGCCGCCCCTGGGGGGCATGTCCACCTTGGTGGTGTTCAGCGGATCCGCCGCCGTCCGGCCCACCTTCAGGAACTGCACCAGTGACTCGTCATCCTGCTCCAGGAACCACTCTGACGGCGTCACCAGATCCTTGCCCAGACCCGGGAGACCGTGACCGTCCATGCCGTGGCAGGCAGCGCAGACCTCCTCGTACGCCCGCTGCCCCCTGGCGATGCTGACGTCGCCCTCGGATGCCCCGGGTTCAGGCACGGCCGATGCGGAGATGCCGCCCCCGGCCAGGATGATCACCTGCGGTTCCTTCACTGCGCCGCAGGCGACCAGCAGCGCCGCCAGAACGGCCCCGGCCAGGGCGTAACGCCACCTGTGAAACGGAAATCCAGGCCGCATAGCTAGAGCCTCCTCAACGTTGCTCTCTCACCTGCGCGAGGCGGTCAGGGATCGGGATACGGCTGGAGGGTCGGCTCCAGGTCCAGCTCCTTCACCTGATCCCACCGCAGCACCTCACCGGGGCCCGCCCGGGACCTCGCCTCCTCCTCGCCGGCGAAGGCGACGAGGTCAAAGTGGATGCCGCCAAGCCCTCCGCCGTAGACGAACCAGGCCTCGTCCGCGCGAATCCACTCCCTGGTCTCGCGGTCGTGCACCCAGGCCACCGGTTCGATGCCGTACCTGCGCAGGTAACGCACCATGTCGCCGATGTCGTCAAACAGCACGGGTTCACCTGTATCCGGATCCATGTAGCCCGCGGCGAAGCGGACTTCCACAATCGCCATGCCGCACTCCGGGCAGACGTCGAGCCGCGGGCGCAGCTCAGGCGGTCCCTCGGGGTCCGCCCTCTCCCCCCCGCACCCGGCCAGGAGCGTCAGCAGGGCTGCGGCGAGCAGGCCGACGACCGCCCGCCAGGGCCACCGACGACTCATGCCATGTCCCCCCTTCGGAAGATCCAGAAGGCCAGAACCAGGGGAACGATCACCCAGGCGACCAGCAGGGCGACGAGCAGCGGCACCAGGGCGCTGCCCAGCACGGCCATCACGTACAGCCCTGCCGGCCCCAGCACCTCAAGCCTGGGAGACAGCACGGCAATGGTCGCGAGACGGTACACCTGTAAAGGGTTGATCAGGGACCAGAACAGCAGGCTCTCCACCCGCATGCGGGTCACCAGCATGGAGCCCATCACGCCCAGGTCGCCCAGAAACACCAGGACGAACCACACGAACAGGGAGACTCCCTGGGCCTGCGCGACCCGGCTGGCGGCGCTGGAGATGAGGACGCCGAAGCCGAGTCCCACCAGGGCCAGCAGGATGGTCAGGCCGGAGAAGCCGGCAAAGTCCGCTGCGTTCATCGGCGCGCCCCGGGTGCCGAGCAACACGCCCACCACGCCGAAGCTGAGGAGCAGGCTGGTCGCCATGGCGGCCGCAAGCCCGGCCACCTTGCCGAGGAAGAGCTCCCCGACCGAGATGGGCTGCGACATCATGTAGCCCAGCGTCTTCCGCTCCCGCTCGCCCGCCAGGGTCAGGGCCCCGGCAATCAGCCCCATGAGGGGCACTACCAGCAGCATCAGGTTGACCAGTCCGGCAGAGGCCCGGCTGAACCCCTGCAGGCCCGCGTAGCCCGAGTACACCGTGTTGATGTAGGTCAGGCCCCCGGCCAGCACCATGAGGGCCAGGGAGTAGAGGGCGAACCAGCGGGTGCGGAGGGCGTCCCGCAGTTCCCGCACGGCCAGCGCACCGATCACCACCAGGCGGGACTGGCTCTTCACCACTGCCTGCACGTCACTCCGCCTCCCTCATCTGCGATCGTTCCAGCCCGGCCCGCTGTCGGCGTACGAACTCCTGTACGCCCAGGCGGGCGGCGACGCGCCCCTGGTCGAGGATGACCACCTCATCGGCCAGGGCCGCGACCTCCTCGGGCCGGTGAGAGGCGAACAGCAGGGTCTTGCCCGACGACCGGCAGCGGTTGAGCAGATCCACCAGTTCGGCGCGCGCCTGCTCGTCCAGGTTGGCGGTGGGTTCGTCGAGGAGCAGAACCGGCGGGTCGGCCAGGAGTGCCAGAGCCAGCGACAGGCGCTGGCGCATGCCGCCGGAGAGGGCCCCTACCTGCTTGCCTGTCTCCCCCTCCAGCCCCACGCTTTCCAGGGCCGTAAGGGCCTGGTCCCTGCCCACCCCCTTCAAGGTGGCGAAAAACCTGAGAGTCGCTCCCACCGTCATGTCGTAGTAGGCGAGATCCTGCGGCACGTACCCCATGCGGCTGCGGACTGCCCGGGGGTTGCGCCTCACATCCACGCCGTCTACCTGAATGCGGCCCGTGTAGCGCACGAGCCCCAGGATGCACTTCAGCGTCGTGCTCTTGCCGGCGCCGTTGTGCCCCCAGAGGGCCACGGAGCGGCCTGCGGGAATGTGCAGCGTGACGTCGTCGAGTGCGATCATGCGTCCGTAGCGCTTACCGACAGATTCCAGGTTGATCACGTCGTATCCCCTCCCCGCCTGAGCTTGGGGCCCAGCGAGGCCTGCGGAAGCAGGAGCCGTCCGGCCAGCAGCAGGGCGCCGGCCAGGTAGCCCAATCCCACGCCCACCAACCCCCGGGGCTGATCGCCGGCGTCGGGAACGGGTGCGTGCA
>JAMNXV010000095.1 GCA_023623185.1 Bacillota bacterium | reverse complement strand
GGTCTGCGCCGCGTCGCCCGGGGGGCTCCGGTGTTCGTCGGCCTGAGCAACCCGCATCTGAACAAGCTCTGCGAGGAGGCCGGGCTGCCGCTGATCGAGTACCGGGAGTCGGACCACTTTGCGACGTGGAACTCGATCCCCTCGGCCGAGGGAGCCATCCAGATGGCGATGGAGTCCACTCCGTTCACGATTTTCGGCAGCCGCTCGCTGGTGCTGGGCTTTGGCCGGACCGGGAGGGCGATCGCCCTGCTGCTGAAGGGGCTGATGAGCGAGGTCTCCGTGGCCGCCCGCAGCGAGCTGGACCAGGCCCGCATCTGGGCCGCGGGCCACCGTCCGGTGGAGTGGGCGCAGCTGGCGCAGGCCGTCGCGGAGTCGGACGTCATCTTCAATACGGTGCCGGCTCCGGTCCTGACGCGGGAAGTGCTGAGCCGTGCCCCCCGCCACGCGGTGATCATCGACGTCGCTTCCGCGCCGGGCGGCACCGACTTCGAGGCCGCGCGGGAGCTGGGGCTCACCGCCCGGCTGGCGCCCGGGCTGCCGGGCATCGTCGCCCCGGTGACCGCGGGGCGCATCATCGCCGAGCTCGTCGTTCGCCACCTCCGACGGACCGACGCCATGGAGGGAGAGCGATGAGCGTGCAGCAGCTCGCCGGCAGGCTGATCGGGGTGGCGATGTCCGCCTCTCACTGCAATCTGGCCCGGGCGATGACGCAGCTCCGGGTGCTGCGGGACGAGGGGGCGGAGATCATCCCGATCATCTCCGCCAACGTGCGGACGACCGAGACCCGGTTCGGGAAACCTGATGACTGGATCACCCAGATCGAGCAGATCACCGGCCGCCTGCCGCTGATGACGATCCCCGAGGTGGAGCCCTTCGGGCCGCAGGTGAAGCTGGACTGTCTCGTGATCATGCCCTGCACGGGCAACACCATGGCCAAGCTGGCCAACGCCATCAACGACACGCCGGTGTGCATGGCCGCCAAGGCCCAGATGCGCAACCACCGGCCTGTGGTCCTGGCCGTCACCACCAACGACGGCCTGGGCATGAACGCCCGGAACCTCGGCGCCTTGCTGGTGGCCAGAAACATCTTTTTCGTGCCCTTCCGCCAGGATAATCCCGTCGGCAAACCCACCTCTATCGACGCCGACATCGAAAACTATCTGCTGCCCACTATCCTCGCGGCGATGGAGGGGCGGCAGGTGCAGCCCCTTCTCCTGGGGCCGAAGGAATCGTAGTCCGACCGGGCGGGCCCCCGGCGGAAGGGCAAAGGAACTCAGGGAAAGGAAGGATTCGCATGAAGAATGTCGCTGTGGTCGGGGCGACCGGCGCCGTCGGCCAGGAACTCCTCGCCCTGCTGGAGGCCCGCAATTTCCCCGTCGGTCAGCTGCTGCCCCTGGCGAGCAGCCGCAGCGCCGGCTCCACCATCACCTTCAAGGGTGAGACCATCACGGTGAGGGAGGCCACCCCCGAGGCCTTCGCCGGCATGGATCTGGTCTTCTTCGCCGCGACGGGCTCGCTCTCCCGGGAGCTCGCGCCTGCGGCTGCCCGGGCCGGGGCGGTCGTGATCGACAAGTCGTCGACCTGGCGGATGGACCCCGAGGTTCCCCTGGTCGTGCCCGAAGTCAACCCCGAGGACCTGCGGAAGCACAAGGGCATCATCTCCAGCCCCAACTGCACCACCATCGGCCTGGTTATGGCCCTGAAGCCGCTTCACGACCTGTCGCCCATAACCCGGGTGATCGTCACCACCATGCAGGCTGTGTCGGGCACCGGCAAGGAGGCCATCGAGGAACTGGAGCAGCAGACCCGGGCCTGGGCGGAGGGGCAGGAGGGCGAGTTGCCGCATACCGTCTACAAGCGGCAGATCGCGTTCAACGTGCTGCCCTACGCCGAGACCTTCACCGAGAACCTGTACACGACCGAGGAACTGAAGCTTTCGGCGGAGACGCGCAAGATCATGGGCCTCCCGGATCTGCCGGTCACCATGACCTGTACGCGTGTGCCGGTCTTCGTCGGGCATTCGGAGTCGGTGCTGGTGGAGTTTGAACGGAAGGTGACCCCCGCCGAGGCGCGGGAAGCCCTCAGCCGCTTCCCCGGCGTGCGGGTGGTCGACGACCCGCATCAGTTCGTCTTCCCCACGGCCATCGACGTGGCCGGCACCGACGATACGCTGGTGGGCCGCATTCGCGAGGACCTGACCAACGAGAAGGGGCTCTGGCTCTGGATCGTCAGCGACAACCTGCGCAAGGGCGCGGCCACCAACGCCGTACAGATCGCAGAGAAGCTCCTGGAAATGCAGCTGATCTAGGCTGCGCCCGTGCCGGGTTCGCTTGATACCGGAAAGGAGTGACGGCGGCTCGGCATGCGGATCATCGTTCAGAAATTCGGCGGCACCTCCGTCGCCACGCCGGAGGGGCGCGAGGCAGTCGTCCGCCGGGTGCGGCAGGCGCTGGACGACGGCTATGCGACGGTCGTCGTCGTCTCGGCCATGGGGCGCCAGGGCGACCCTTACGCCACCGACACGCTGATTCAGCTGGCGCAATCGGCGGCGTCCGACCTGGCGCCCCGCGAGATGGACCTGCTGCTCTCCTGCGGCGAGATCATCTCCAGCGTACTCATGGCCGCGACGCTCACCGCCGCGGGCATTCCCGCCGTGGCCCTCACCGGCGGCCAGGCGGGCATTCAGACCGATGAGAACTACGGTTCCGCCCAGATCGTAAAGGTGGACCCGGCCCCGGTGCTCAGCCGGCTGCGCGAGGGGCTGGTGGTGGTGGTGGCCGGCTTCCAGGGGGTCAACGCCTCCGGGGAGGTCACTACGCTGGGCCGTGGCGGCTCCGACACCACCGCGGCGGCCCTGGGCGGCGCGCTGCGGGCCGAGGTGGTGGAGATCTACACCGACGTCGACGGCGTGAAGACCGCGGATCCCCGCCTGGTGGCGGAGGCCCGGACCCTCTCAGTCACCACCTACGACGAGATCGCCCAGATGGCCCACTACGGGGCGAAGGTGGTGCACCCCCGGGCGGTCGAGATCGCGATGCAGCACCGGGTGCCGATCCGAGTGCGCTCCACCTTCAGTGACGGGCCGGGAACGCTCATCACGTACAGCGCCGAGGCCGGCGTCATCTGGAGCGAGCCGTTCTCCGACCGCATCGTCACGGCCGTGACGCATGTGGTCGGGCTCGCCCAGGTGGTCGTCAAGACCGGGCGGGACTGGGCGACGCCCCGGCTCTTCCGGCGGCTCGCCAACGCCGGCATCTCGGTGGATCTGATCTCGGTCTCCCTGGAGTCGAGCGCCTTCACGATTCCGGAGGCGCGGGCCGCGCAGGCCGAGATGATCCTGACGGAACTGGGCCTGGTGGATTTGCAGGTGCGGCACGGTTGCGCCAAGGTGACCGTGGTGGGCTCCGGCATGCGGGGCCGCCCCGGGGTCATGGCCACCGTGGCCGAGGCGCTCTACGCGGCCGAGGTGCCCATCTGGCAGACGGCCGACTCGCACGTGACCATCTCCTGCCTGGTGCCGGCCGCGGACGTGCAGCAGGCCGTGCAGGCCCTGCACGATGCATTCGAACTGGGCAGGATATGAAAGGACCTAGAGTGAACGTCCCATTCTGCTGAGGAGGGATTCCCGTGCCGACCTTTGGACGGCTCCTGACCGCCATGGTGACCCCGATGAAGCCCGATGGTGCAGTAGACTACAAGCGGGCGGCGGAGCTGGCGAAACACCTGGTGGCGGCGGGGTCCGAGGGCCTGGTGGTCTCCGGCACCACCGGCGAATCGCCCACGCTGTCGTACGAGGAGAAGCTGCGTCTGTTTGAAACGGTGGTCGATGCGGTGGGCGACCGGGTGGCGGTCATAGCCGGGACCGGGTCGTACAACACAGCGGAGACAGTTCGCTTTTCCCGGGAGGCCGCGCGGACGGGCGTCCACGGGCTCATGCTGGTCACGCCGTACTATAACAAGCCCCCGCAGGAAGGGCTCTACCGCCATTTCCGGACGGTGGCGGAAGCGGTTGAACTCCCGTGCATCCCCTACAACGTGCCGTCGCGCACCTCGGTCAACATGCTCCCCGAGACCACCCTGCGCCTGGCGCGGGATGTGCCGAACATCGTCGGCATCAAGGAGTGCGCCGACGTGGGCCAGCTGGCCGACATCCTGAACGGGGCGCCGGAGGGGTTCCGGGTCTGGTCGGGCGAGGACGCCAACCTGCTGCCCTACCTGACGGTGGGCGCCTACGGCATCATCAGCGTCGCCGCGCACGTGGTGGGCCCGCAGATGCGGGAGCTGATCGACGCCTTCCTGAAGGGCGACACCGCCCAGGCCGCCGCCTGGCACCGCCGGCTGCTGCCTGTCTTCCGGGGGCTGTTCGCCGTCACCAACCCGATCCTGGTGAAGGCGGCGCTGAAGTTGACCGGCTTCCCGGTGGGCCCCGTGCGCCTGCCGTTGGTGGACGCCACGGAGGAGCAGGAGGAGGCCCTGCGGCAGGTGCTGGCGCAGGCGGATGTGCTGTAACGGGCGGTGAGCGGTGAGCTGTGAGCAGTGAGCAGTGAGCGGTGAGCGGTGAGCTGTGAGCAGTGAGCAGTGAGCGGTGAGCGGTGAGCTGTGGGCTGTGAGCAGTGAGCCGTGAGCGGTGGGCTGTGAGCGGTGAGCAGTGAGCGGTGAGCGGTGAGCGGTGAGCGGTGAGCGGTGAGCTGTGAGCAGTGAGCAGTGAGCGGTGAGCGGTGAGCTGTGGGCTGTGAGCAGTGAGCAGTGTACTGTGAGCCGTAAGCCGTGAGTGGTGCGCCGTGCCCGTGCGCCGTGTGCACCGGGCGGTCGGCTGTGTGACGCCCCCGCTGAGAGAAC
>JAMNXV010000051.1 GCA_023623185.1 Bacillota bacterium | reverse complement strand
GCAGCGTCTGCGGCCGCGACTCGACCCCCAGCAGGTGGGAGACCAGTTCGGCGGTGTTGCCCTCGGCCAGCGGGACCAGCATGCGCTCCACGGCGTCGATGGCCGCCTGGCACTGCTCCCGCGTGGCGATGAGGGGCGGCTCGATGCGGATGACGGCCGACCCGTTCAGGGTGGGCGCCACCCTGAGGCCGCACACGTTCAGCAGGTAGGAGGAGAGCACCGGCGTCAGGTTCTCCTGCTCCGCCAGCACCCCGAGCAGGCAGGTGCGGCCGTAGGTCGAGCGGTCGACGCCGATCTCCAGCCCGAGCATGAAGCCGCGCCCGCGCACCCGCCGCAGCACGTGCGGGTACCGCTCCTGCAGCCGCTCCAGCCCCGCCTTCAGGAAGGCGCCGTTCTCCGCCACCTGGCGGACCAAGGCCTGGTCGCCGCGGGTGAGCAGTTCGAGCGTGCGCAGGCCCACGCGCGCGGCCAGGGTGTTTCCCGCAAACGTGGAGGAGTGCTTCATGGCGAACTCCTCGCTGTACGCCTCTTCCGTGGCGAGCATCGCGCCGATGGGCAAGAGGCCGCCGCCCAGGGCCTTCGCCAGGACCATGATGTCCGGCGTCACGCCCTCGGCCTCGCAGGCGAAGAGCCGGCCGGTGCGGCCCAGCCCGGTCTGGATCTCGTCGAGGATGAAGAGGACGCCGTGCCGGCGGCACGCTTCCTTCGCCGCGCGCAGGAAGCCGGGCGGCGGCTCCACGATGCCGCCCTCCCCCTGAATCGGCTCCAGGATGAACGCGGCGAACTCCTCCCCCCGCTCGGCCAGCAGCCGCTCCAGGGCCTCCAGGTCGCCGTAGGGAATCTTCGCGAAGCCCGGCACGGGCGCGCCGAAGGCGTCCTGGTAGGCCGTGCGGTTCGTGGCGGAGAGCGCGCCCAGGGTCTTCCCATGGAAGGAGTTCTCGCAGGAGATGATGCCCATGCGCCCGGTGGCGGCCCGCGCGGCCTTGATGGCCGCCTCCACCGCCTCGGCCCCCGAGTTCGCGAACGTGACGTAGCGCAGCCCTTCCGGCGTGAGCTGAATCAGCCGCTCCGCCAGCTGCCCCGCCGCCTGAAGGGCCGACGGCTGCACGAACGAGGGCTCCCCGCTGGCCTCCACCTCATGAAGCGCCGCCCAGATGTCAGGCGGGTTGAAGCCGAAGGGCAGGGCGCCGTACGCCGCCACGAAGTCCAGGTAGCGGCGGCCTTCATCGTCGTAGAGGTAGCACCCCTCCCCCCGCACGAAGCGCTTATCCATGTTGATCGCTTCCAGCAGCCGCCCCAGGTGGGGGTTCACATATTCCGTAAACAGGTGCACGGGAATCCTCCTAGTGTTGGTTTCTGAATCCGGTTCAGTCCGCGGCCGAGTTGCCGCTCCTGGCCGCCGTGAACCGCTCCACCCGCGGGGTGAAGCCGATGCGGTCCAGCCAGTCTTCATAATCGGCCGGGCTCATCTCATCCGGGCCCGTGCCGGCGGCAGCCACAATCAGCCCTTCCATCAGGTTGGTGCCGAATGAGCGGCCCCCCAGGTTCGGCGTGGTGGTGACCAGGGTGGAGACCCCCACCTGCTTCATCCACTCGATGTCCGCAGGGGTGACGGTGTTGGTGAGGATGGTCTTCCCCTCCAGCCGGTCCGGCGCGTGGCGCCGGATGTAGAGCCAGTCGCCGGCGATGAGGTCCGCCCACTGGTAGTACTCGGCAAACTTGGGCTGGTAGCTCTCCTGCTTCGACCCGGTGGGGTAGAGCCAGGTGAAGGGCAGCTGGGTGATGATGGGCAGCAGGACGCGGGCCAGCACGTGGATGGTGCGGAAGCTGCGGATGGGAACCGAGAGGCCCAGCGCGAACATCAAATCGCCGAAGACGATGTCAGCCCCCAGCTCGTCCAGGGCCTCGGCCATGCCGAAGCGGTCCACCGAGGCGGTCATCAGCACCCGCTTGCCGCGCAGGGGCATCACGTTCTGGTCCACCCAGTGCACGGCCCTGCGTTCGAGGGTGTTTTTCAGCCCGGAGCCGTCCACGATGGGCGAGCGCACGGCTGCGGCCGCGATGCGCCGTGCGTCCCGGAAGGCATACCGCCGCCCGGCGGCGTGCACGTACAGGTCGATGCCGCCCATGCCGAAGGCGTCCACCTTGCCGTCCAGTTCCCGGATGAGGGCGATGGCCCTCTCAATGGATCCGTCGGTGCCGATGCGCTCCACCGTCACCTCCTCGCCCAGCACGGTGACGGTCGCGGCGGAGTTCCGCCGGGACGAGCCCAGGCTCACGCTGACGATGCGCTTCACGGGACATGCCTCCCTCGCACTCAGCCCTTCAGGCTGCGAATGAGGTTCCGGATCTTCTCGGGGCTGACGTACACGTCTTCCGTCATGGGTGAGCGCCCGATCTCGATGCCGATCACGTGGGGGCCGACCAGGGCCTCCACCATCTTCAGCCGTTCGTCCGACCCGATGAAGATGACGGCGTCGCACGCCCGGGCCCGGGCGATGAGGGCCATCACCTGGTTCAGCAGCTCCACGCCGTTCTGGCTGCGGGCAAAGTCGAGCCGCTCCTCGTCGGACATGAGCAGGATGAAGTCCACGCCTTCGGCGGTGGCCAGCTCGGTCAGCTCCGGGCCGTTCATGACGGGAAAGCCGACCAGGGCGATTTTCTTGCCCTTGCGCATCTCGCCCACCGACTCCAGGCGGGAGATGAGCGTGCGGTCCACGCCGAGGATCTCCGCGACCTCCTGCTGCGAGTGGCCCTGCACCCGCAGCTCGAGCATGCGGTCGACCATCCGGTAGATGCGTTCGGGATTGATGACCTTGTCGCCGATCCGGATGAGCTGCACGGCCCGCCACCTCCCCGTTGTGCACAAGATTGTGCTAGCGCCTATTGTACATTCTTGTGCACAGGCCCGCAAGCGATTCCTGGGCATAAGCGGAAGGGATGACCGGGCATCTTATCGAATAGAGGGGAATGATCTAACTGAAGAAGTCCCTGACTGTCACGGGGAGGAAAGGACGGATACCGGATGAAGGAGCTGTTTACGTGGCCCAACTGGGCGGTGTGGGTGATTCTCATTGCCGTCCTGGTCAGCCTGGTGATGAATTTCGTGCTGCTGAAGCGCGTGAATGACCTTCACACGAAGTACTTTGCGCCGCCGGTGCCCTACCGCAACCGCGACGAGCTGGAGGCGGCCTTCCGGGCCGGCGAGATCGACCGCGCGGAGTACGAACAGCTGAAGCGCAAGATCTCCTAAAGACATACAGGGGCGCAGCGCGACCCCGCCCCGGCGAATGCCGGGAGCGGGGTCGCTTTCGTTTGCGCGCCGGAGGCGCCGCCAAAGCGCGGCGCCTCTTCGGGTGCGCCTCCCCCTGGGGGTGGAGGGGCGTAGGGCCATGACCCCGGCTCGGCTGCGGGGTCTCCTCCCCATGTTTTCCCGCTGGGGCAGGTTCTATACACCGTCGCGGCTGTTTGCTAGGCAAGCCCGGGCAGAGCTTTGCGTTGTGCGTGCGGTTTTAACTGGTCGTTAACCAAAGGCTAACCAGACCAAAACCCCCGCACAACACCCGGGTGATAGCATCGGTATCGAGCTACGGAAGTACTCGGCCAAGAGCCAGCAGAGAAAGGGGATCGACACAGCCATGAAGCGGACTCTGATGACCACCGCTGCCGCTGCGGCCCTGCTCGCCATGCTGACCGCCTGCGGAGGCCAGTCGAACAATCCGGCCCCGTCCAACCAGGGCACCAGCAACCAGGCGCCGTCCAGCAGCGGCGGATCCACCAGCACCGAGCTCTCGGGCACCGTCACGCTCGACGGCTCCTCCACCGTGGGGCCCATCTCCATCGCCGTCGCGGAGGAGTTCCGCAAGGTGCATCCCAGGGTCGACGTCCCGGTGGGCATCTCCGGCTCCTCCGCCGGCCTGGGCAAGTTTGTGAAGCGCGAGGTCGACATCGCCAACGCTTCCCGGCCGATCAAGGAGAAGGAGCTCGAAGAGGCCAGGAACAACGGGCTCGACCCCATCGAGCTTCCGGTGGCCTACGACGGCCTGTCGGTCGTGGTCAACAAGGAGAACGACTTCCTGACCTGCATCACCACCGAGCAGCTCCACAAGATCTGGGGGCCTGAGTCTACCGTGACCCGGTGGAACGAGGTGGACCCGAGCTGGCCCGATGCGCCCATCAAGCTCTACGGCCCCGGCACCGCTTCCGGCACCTTCGAGTACTTCAACGAGATGGTCAACGGCAAGGGCGACGCGTCCCGGTCCGACTTCACCGCCTCAGAGGACGACAACGTGCTCGTGCAGGGCGTGGCGGGCGACAAGTACGCGATGGGCTACTTCGGCTACGCCTACTACGCCGAGAACAAGGACACCATGAAGGCCCTGGCCATCGACGCCGGCGACGGCTGCGTCGAGCCGACCGACGAAACCATCGCCGCCGGCTCCTACCCCTTCTCCCGTCTGATCTATATCTACCCCTCAAGGCAGGCCCTGGAGCGGCCCGAGGTCAAGGCGTTCGTCACCTTCTATATGGAGAATGCCGGGGAGCTCGCCGCCCAGGTCGGCTACACGCCGCTGCCTGAGAAGATGTACCAGGACAACCTGGCCAAGCTGAAGTAAACGGTCTCCCTTTC
>JAMNXV010000225.1 GCA_023623185.1 Bacillota bacterium | reverse complement strand
CTTTGCGATGTATTGCTCCTACTTCGCATGGAACCCAAAGGTGGCCACTTATGTCAAGCAGCCCCTCCCACCGGAAGGTCCGGGGAATTTACACCACTACTTTGGACTCTAACGGACCTGTTCATACCCGGTCATGACGAACAACCCGCCGAGTCGGCTTCAGCGACAGCACCAAGTGGGACAGAGTGCCGGCTAGACATCACTGGCCGGCACTCGAGAGGTGTCTGCTATTCCTTGACTCTTCACTCGGGGGTCGTGAACACCATCGAGTCGCCCACGAGGTCCTGCAGGGAGACATTTTGACGAGGAGAAGGAGTTCCCGGTGAACCTGTCACCTTCCGCTATATCCAACATACCAAGTTCCGTACGGCTGGGAACTACTGGCTCCTGCCCGTCGACCCTGAGGGCGGTCTGCTGATCAACTCCGTCGATGCCGCCAAGTTCGGCCCTGAGCAATGGAGACAACGTGAAGATCGTATCGGCCACCAATCCGAAGGGAATGTGGGACTTTGGACCCGGTGGCAAGAAGGAGATGATCGCCACCGTGAAGGTGGTGGAGGGCATGCGGCCCGGTGTGCTGCCCAACAGTTGGGCTGTTGTAAACCTTGAGCTTGGTCGGACAGTCACCCATTACGTGCGTGAAACCGGTAGGAGAGCCGTCAACTTGTGTGGACGCAGTCGCCTGTTCATGTGACTCATCAGTTCGCCGCCCAGCAATTTGTCGCAGGGGCTAGTCGCCTTTTCGCTGTGAACTGACAACAGGAGTGCCCCCTGTGCCTTGCCGATAACAGCGGGCTTGCTAGGTGCTAGGTCACGAGGTATACCACGGTTTGGTCGCACTAGACAAGGAACGCCCCCGGGATACGATCCCGGGGGCTTCCCCACTAAAGCATCCGCTCGCAGAAAACCGGGCAATGCCGGTCTCCACCAGTTTGGTGGCGGCTGCTATACGGAAGACGACAGCCGGATCCAGCCATTCCACTAGGAGGCCACCCAAAGTGGCCACTGCCGGCATCGCAGCGGTAGAGAGTACGCGTGTAGACGGCGCTCCTACCCGAGCGGAGGGGGAAGCGCCGTCTCAGTTGTTCGAGACTCCCGTTAGGTCACAGGTTGGGTTCACACCAAGTGCAGTGACACGTTCAATTGTCCAGTGACAGTAACTTTACCGATTACAACCAGCAATCAAGGAGCCCGGAACCCGCATTACTTCGTTGTTCCTGTGACAGTTACAATTGGCTGTCCACAAGGACGACTATTCTTTGTAAGATATAGTGGGCGGTGTCACAGAAACTGGTATTGCCCGGGAAAAGGGGGTGGAAGCTGTGACGTACGGGGGCCCGCGCAGACGGCTGCGCCCCGGGAGCCTGAGGGCCCGCATCGCCGTGCTGGCCGCGTGTGCACTGCGGAGCTGGGCGCAGCGGGTGCACGTGCCGCCTGCCCGCAACAAGGGGCGCAGGAACAAGGGGCGCCATCGCCTCTACACCGAGACAGACCCGGTCCCACTCCAGCGGGGCGGGCGACTGGCCGCCGCCTCCGCGCAGGGGCCCGCCCGTCTGCGGGATCGGGTCGTCAGACGGCTTCCGACCCGGGCGGTTGGGCAGATGCGCGCTGGATAGGACGGCACACACCGCACACCACTCCAGAGGCCGAGCGACCGGTCGCCATTTCCGAGGGGTTTCGTTCCCGGACGAGATGCGATGAAGAAATCGCGGAGGAGAGATGCAGATGGCGATGGTCGATCGCGTGCTGGAGATGATCTCTGAGAAAGGCATTCGGATGCTCGATCTGAAGTTCGTGGACCTGCCGGGGATGCTGCACCACCTCAGCGTGCCGGTGGAGGTTGTGGACGCCGGGCAGCTGAGCGAGGGTTTCTTCTTTGACGGCTCATCGATCCGGGGCTTCCGGGGGATCGCCGAGTCGGACATGATCCTCCGGCCGGACCCGGCGACCGCGGTGCAGGACCCGTTTGTCGAGGGGCCGACGCTCTCCCTGATGGCGGACGTCCTTGAGCCCGGGCTGAAGGCGTACAGCCGCGACCCCCGGGGCGTCGCCCGCCGGGCGGAGCAGTACCTCCGGGAGAGCGGCATCGCCGACGCCTCGCACTGGGGGGTCGAGATCGAGTTCTTCGTGTTCGACAACGTCCGGTTCCAGACCGGTCCGGACGCCTCGTTCTACTACGTGGACTCCGATGAAGCCCACTGGTCGTCGGGCCGGGTGCCCAACGGCGGTTACAAGGTGAAGCACCAGCAGGGCTACCTGCGGGCGCTGCCGATTGACGGGCAGACGGCTCTGCGCACGGCGATGACGCGCCAGCTGCAGGCGCTGGGGCTGGTCGTGGAGCGGCACCACCACGAGGTGGCAACGGCGGGACAAAACGAGATCAACTTCCGCTTCTCCACGCTGACGGACACGGCCGACAAGGCGATGCTCTACAAGTACGCCGTGAAAAACGTCGCCCGGGCGCACAGCAAGACCGCGACCTTCATGCCCAAGCCCCTCTACCAGAACTCAGGCAACGGCATGCACTGCAACCAGTCGCTGGTCAAGGACGGTGTGAACCTGTTCCACGATGCGGACGGGTACGGCAATCTCAGCCAGCTCGCCCTCTGGTATATCGGCGGCCTGCTGACCCACGCCGATGCCCTGCTGGCCATCACCAACCCGACCACCAACTCCTACAAACGGCTGGTTCCCGGTTACGAGGCGCCGACCAGCCTGGCGTTCTCCCGGGCCAACCGGTCCGCTGCGGTCCGCATCCCGATCAGCCTCTCGCCCCGGACGACCCGCATCGAGTTCCGCACGCCGGACCCGACCGCCAACCCGTACCTGGCCCTGGCGGCGCAGCTCATGGCCGGGCTCGACGGCATCCGCCGGCGGATCGACCCGACGGCCGCGGGCTTCGGCCCCGTCGACGTCGACATCTACCACCAGCCGGAGGCGACCCTGCTGAAGCTCAGGCAGGTGCCGTCCTCGCTCCGGCAGGCGGTGGAGGCGCTGAAGGCGGACCACGACTTTCTGCTGGAGGGCGGCGTCTTCTCGGAGGATCTGATCGAGACCTTCGTCGCGCTGAAGGAGGAGGAGATCCGGAGGCTGGAGACGCACCCGCACCCGGTCGAGTTCGAGATGTACTACGACAACTGAGCGCCGGGATGTGCCGGGGAGGATGAACCGTTCCCCGGCATCAGGAAAGGCCGGGAACCCTCCCTTGCGGACGGGTTTCCGGCCTTCTCCCTGCACCCGGGCAGCGCCGGGGATCGCAGGGCTTCGTCTGTCAGTCCGCCCCCTGCGTCGGGGTCCGCTCGGGGATGAGCAGCGAGGCCACGATGGCCACGGTGATGGTGCCGAGCACCACGGAGAGCGAGATCCAGGTTTCAACGTGGTAGCCGAACGGGATCGCCAGCATCTTGCCGCCGATGAAGAGCAGAACGAGGGCCAGCCCCACGCTGAGGTAGCGGAACTTGTCGAGGATGCCGGCCAGCAGGAAGTAGAGCGCCCGCAGGCCCAGAACGGCGAAGATGTTGGACGTCAGCACGATGAAGAAGTCGCGGGAGATGCCCATGACGGCCGGGATGGAGTCGACCGCGAAGAGCAGGTCGGTCGCCTCGACCATGACGATGGCCATGCCCAGCAGCGTGAGCTGCCACCGGCCGTTCTTCCGCGTGATGATCGCCTGGCCGTCGTACCCGGGGTAGGTGGGCAGCACCTTGGAGAGCAGCCGGTAGACCCTGTTGTCCTCCAGCGAGGTCTCGCCCTCGTCACCCTGACGCAGCATCTTGAAGCCGGTGATCAGCAGGAACACCCCGAAGATCGGCAGCAGCCAGGTGAACCGCTCCACCGCCTCCACGCCGACGAAGATGAGCACGCTGCGCATGACCACCGCGCCGATCACGCCCCAGGCCAGGGCCCGGTGCTGGAGGCCGCCCCGAATGCCGAAGAAGCCGAAGATCGTCGCGATGACAAACAGGTTGTCAACGCTGAGGGCCTTCTCCATGGTGTAGGCCGTAATATACTGCATCCACATTTCCATGCCGTAGCGGTAGTACACGTAGCCGCTGAACAGAAGCGCGAGCACAATCCACGCGAGCGAGGTGACTGCGGCTTCTTTCAGCCCGATGTCGTGGTCATCCTTGTGGAGGACGAACAGGTCCAGCCAGGTGGCAAAGATCACGAACAGAAAGAAGGCAATCAACTCCAGGGTGTGCACGGCGATCCCTCTCCTTTGCTTAGCTTAACGTTGCCGGGACGCCGCCTGCCATACCGGCGGCCGGTGAATACAGAAGGGGCATGACAAGACCCTGTTCCGTTGTGGAACAAGGTCTTGCCATGCCCCAGTTCTTCCTGGTGGCCGGAACAGCCGGGGGCGCCTCGCCCGCACTGACCGACTGTTCCACCCGCCTCGGCAGGTCGGCTACTCCCCTTGTAAACACTAGAATCTACCTGTTGAGTATACCGGCGGTCGGCCCCGGTGTAAAGAGGTCTGTTCAGGTGAAGGGCTGGCTCCGGCCGTTGACGTCATACCAGCAGATGCAGCGCAGAAAGGGCGTGGGAACATGCAGACGGGACAGGTAAACCGGAACGTCATCTGGGGAGTGCTGCTCATCGGGGCCGGGCTGCTTCTTCTGCTGGGCAGCCTTGACATTGTGGTCTGGCCGCTGCGGGCGCTTTCGGGCCCGCTGGCCCTGGGAATTCCCGGGCTGATCTTCGCACTGGTGTACA
>JAMNXV010000003.1 GCA_023623185.1 Bacillota bacterium | reverse complement strand
CATCCTCCTCGCGCTGTCTGTCGCGACCGGAGAATCCCCGGTCAATTCACACATAACAAAGCGCTCGGCGCAAAACATTGACCTGGATCACATATACGCTAAATATAGATAGTTTGGTTATGTCCAAATCGCCCCCCGGCGCGTTAGTGCCAGGCGGCCCTGGTGCGTCCAAATACTTATGGAAATGTGCCCAAAATGGGGCATTCCGGCGGGTAGAACGAAAGCGGCGGCTCCCGCAATGTTATTTAGGAAGGGAGGTGACGGCATGTCCACACCGCAGCCGAGGGAACGCTGTGCGGACTGCCCGGTGCGGGAGCGCGGCGCGCCCTTCTGCTGGCGCGACATGCGGGATGAGCTGATGCTGCTGCGCCCTCTGGCTACCCGCCGCGAGCTGGCACGGGGCGAGATCCTCTTCAACCAGGGCGACCCGGTCGTGGGCTGGTGGCTGGTCACGCGCGGGCAGATTCACGAGTACGTGGTGGATGCGGAGGGCCGTGAGCAGATCATCCGCATGGCGCCGCCCGGCGCGCCTGCGGGCCTGGCCGGCCTGCGCATGACGCCCGCGTACTGCTACGGCGCCCGCGCCGGCCGGCAGGGCGCGGAGGTCTACTTCGTCGAGCGCGACGCGACCTGGCGCGCGATCCAGAACAACCCCGATCTGGCCTGTGCGCTCATCTCCGGCCTCTCCGAGGAGCTGACCCTCAGCTACATGCGCCTGCAGCACGTCTCCACGCTGCCGGCCCGGTCCGTGGTGGCCAGCATCCTGCTCATGACCACCGAGTGCCGCGACGGCACCTCCTTCGTCTCCCTCACCCGGAGCGAGATCGCCTCCATGTGCGGGCTGGCGGTGGAGACGGTCGTGCGGGTGCTGGGCGAGCTCAAGAGCCAGAACCTGATTGAGGACGCCGGCTACGGCCACATCGAACTGCTCGATCCGTGCGAGCTGCACCGCATTTCCCTGAATCTGGATGAGGCAGCGCTTGAATCGGTTTGATTGACTCAGGTCAATGTTCCGCCGCCTCCCCGCTGGTAAGGTGAAGGTGACAGGGATCCGCCAGGGAGGGAGGCACCATGCAAAGTCGTCTGCACTACCTGTTCCGTTCCACGCGCGGCCTGTGCCTGCTGGCCATCGGCCTCGTTGCCCTGGTTACCGCCATCTGGATGACGCTCTCCGGCCCCATGGTCGAGTGGGGCGTGCGCGATGTGACGGTGAACCTGCTGGGCATGAAGCTCGAGCCGGTGCAGCGCGAGGGTCGCATCGTCAGCCTGTACCATTCCATCGCCTTTGCCGTCGTCGCCGTCCTCGTGTACCTCATCACCGACCGGGTGCCCATGAAGCCCCAGCAGCAGGCCAACATCAACACGGTCACCACGGTGGGCTACCTGCTGGCCATGTTCAGCGGACTCATTTTCGGGTACTTCGGCCAGAACTGGGTCTTCCACGGGCTCTTCCTGGTGGGCCAGGCCCTGCTGTTCTACGCCGGAATCCTGCTGGCGGTGGCCCTCTGGCCCTTCGGGTCCGAATACCGCCAGCGCGACCCCAGTTACGCGCGCACGCGCGGCGGCATCGACCTGGAGCGCGCCGCTTTCTTCACCATGGCCGTCTGCACCCTCATATCCGCCATCTTCGGGGCGATTCCCGGCGCCTTCTTCGGCAACGGGTTCGTCTCGTTCTTATCTGAAGACGTGGTGCGCGACCCGGTGCGGACCGTGCTGCAGAGCTCGATCATCGGCCACCTGCACATCATGCTCACGCTCATCGCCGTGGCCACCTGTCTCCTCATCTGCAGATGGTTCGACTTCAAGGGCACTCTGCACAGGCTGGCCATGCCGCTCATGATCTTCGGCACCATCGTGACCAGCTTCGGCGCCTGGTCCGTCGTGTTCACGGCGGCCGCCCACACCATCATCTACGTCGGCTCCACCTTCATCCTGCTCGCGGCGCTCTTCCTGGTGATCTACGCCTGGGGCAGGCTGATCAGCGACCGGCTGGCCGAACAGGGCATCGAGAAGGCCACCTTCGGCCAGAAGGTGAAGGCCCTGGTGCACGACCCGCTCCGCTTCGGGGCGACGTGGCAGATGGTCTACATGAACTTCTGCACCACCTTCGTCGGCATCTTCATGGCCGTGAAGCTGGACGATCTCATCCGCACCATGCCCCACCGTGAGGAGCGCATCACGCTCGCCGGCCACTGGCACATGCTCTCGGCCATCGTGGCCACCATCATCCTCTTCTACTTCGCCGACATGATCGGCCTGAAGGGCAAGGTGCGCCGCTGGTTCGGCTGGATCGTGATCATCGGCTCCGACCTGGCCTTCGCCGGCGCCACCATCTTCAGCCTGAAGCGGCTGTTCGTCAGCGAGTACTACCAGCAGGGCATCGTCAACAACACCATGCTGATGATGGACATCGGCCTCGGGGCCGTGCTCATCGTGCTGGGCATCTTCATGCTCTGGCTGCTGGTGGATCTCTTCCGACCAGGCGGCCGCTGGAGCAAGATGACGACCACCATCGCGGCGCTCATCGTGGCCTCCTCGCTGCTGGCGGGCTGCGGCTCTCCGCCCACGCCCCCGCCCGGGCTCAGCCAGTTCACCGAGGCCGGGGCCGACCCGGAGGCCTGGGTCACGGTTCCCGCCGGGCCCTTCCCCATGGGGCGCGATGAGATCGAGACGATGGTCGACGAGTTCGAGATCATGGTGACCCCGGTGACCAACGCCCAGTTCGCCGCCTACCTCGAAAAGGCGCTTGCAGACGGCACCCTGCGGCGCGACGGCGACGTCATCGTGGCGCACTACCCCGGCGATGCGTTCAACCACGGCCGGCACGAGAAGGAGTACCCGCCGGGCGACTACCCGCACTTCTTCCTGGGCGATCCGGCCAACCGCATCGTGGAGGACGGCGGCGGCTTCGCCGTGCTGCCGGGCTACGAGAACCACCCCGCCACCATGGTGACCTGGTTCGGCGCCAGGGGGTACTGTGAGGCCCACGGCTGGCGGCTGCCCACCGAGGCGGAGTGGGAGAAGGCCGCCAAGGGCACGTCGCAGCGGGCCTATCCGTGGGGCGACGAGATCACCCCGCAGCACGCCAACTACTACCACAGCCGGGATCCCTTCGAGACCGCCGAGGGGTTCAGCGACACCACGCCGGTCGGTTTCTACAACGGCCAGCGCTACGGCGACTTCCAGACGGTCGACGCGGCCAGCCCCTACGGCGTCTACGACATGGCCGGCAACGTCTCCGAGTGGACGGCCGACATCTACCCCATGATCCACTACCGCTACCTGCGGGGCGGGAGCAAGGCCGACTACGCCTACGACCTGCGCACATGGAGCCGCAATAACGTTGAGCCGGAGTACAAGAGCCCCAGCATCGGTTTCCGGTGCGTGCGGTGAAGTACGACGGGCCAGGAAGGTGACTGCAGATGATTCAGTTCCTGCAGGATCTCTGGTCGCTGATCAAGAGCAAGCAGACCGCGCTCCTGCTCTTCACCGGTGTGGCCGGCTACGCCAGCGTGGCGGAGCCGCTGCGGGGGGGATGGGTCCCGCTCCTGGGGGCGCTCTTCCTGAGCATCAGCGGGGCGACGGTGCTGAACATGGTGTATGACCGCGACATCGACGCGCAGATGGCGCGCACCAGGCACCGTCCGCTGGCCGCGGGCCGCCTGTCGCCGGGGCCGGCCCTGGCCCTGGGGACGCTGCTCACCGCGGGCGGCCTCTTCTGGGCATTCCTGACGGACCTGCTGTTCGGCCTGGTCGTCCTCGCCGGCTGGCTGCTGGACGTCGTGGTCTACACGGTCTGGCTGAAGCGTCGCACCCCCTGGTCGGTCCTGTGGGGCGGCATCTCCGGCGGCATGCCCGTGCTGGCCGGTCGGGCCCTGGCCCTGGGCCGCATCGACCTGGTCGGCGCGCTCCTGGCCCTGGCCGTGCTGCTCTGGATTCCCACTCACATCATGACCTTCAGCATCAAGTACGCCAAGGATTACGCCAGGGCGGGGGTGCCGGTCTTCCCCAACGTCTACGGGCAGGACATGACCCAGAAGGTCATCAGCGGCTCCACCGTGCTGGCCGCCCTGACGATGGTGGCCGTCACCTGGCTGCTCTCGCTGCCCTGGGGCACCCTGGGCGTCTCCTTCTGCCTGGGCGCCGTGCTGGTGGGCCTCTCGGCCAACGCCCTGATCCGCCCGTCGGTGGCGGTGAACTTCCGGCTCTTCAAGTTCGCCTCGGTCTACATGGTGGCCGTGATGGCCCTGATCACCGTGAGCTGAGTACGCTGCGACACAAGCCCCGAACCCAGGACGCCACGCCGGTGGCGTCCTTTTTCTCGCGCGCGAGACGGGTAGGGATAATGTCCCACTGGGCATGAATAGGATTCTTTCCATGAATGGCTTTGACACAGATACACAGAGCAGAAGGAGGGGGCGCTGTGCGTGAGAAGGCGCGACCGCAGAGAATCGCCCGGCGGGCGCTCCTGAAGCAGGCAGGCGCCGCGGCGGCGGCCGCCGGCCTGCTGGGAGGCGTCCGGATCAGGCGACGGGCGCGGCTGGCCGGCCGGGCCGAGGCCGCGGAGCCGCCGCCCGCAGCCCGGGGTTACCGCCCGCCGGTGATGCAGACCGTGACGCTCACGGTCAATGGCGCCGAGTACACGGTGGAGGTCGACACCCGCGACACCCTGGCGAACCTGCTCCGGGAGCGGCTCCGCCTGACCGGCACGCACGTCACCTGCGACCGGGGCGAGTGCGGCG
>JAMNXV010000218.1 GCA_023623185.1 Bacillota bacterium | reverse complement strand
CCCATGCCCGCGGGGATCGTCACCGACAGCGCGTCCTTCACGCCCGGAATCGCCTTCACCGCCACCGAGTGGCCCATCGACATGCCGGGGCCGAAGTTGGTGTAGGTGATGCCCTTCGGTGCCATGAACTCCAGCAGGGCCCGGATCATCGAGTCGGTGCCGGGGTCCCAGCCGGCCGAGATCACCGCCGCGGCGCCGTGCGCCCGGGCGACGGGGTCGAGCCGGCGGCGCAGGTCGGCCAGCTCGCCGTGCACGTCGTAGCTGTCCACCGTGTGGACTCCCCTTCGGAGCAGCTTCTCGGCGTACTCCGGCACAGACCGGGTCGGCACGCAGAGCAGCGCCCCCTGTACCCCTTCCAGGTCGCCGATGTCGGTCACCACCCTGACCCCGGTCAGCTCGGGCGGAACGGCGGCCAGAACCTGACGGCGCACCAGTCCCGCCAGTTCCATGTCCGGTGCGGCCTGCACTGCTTCCACGGCGTAGCGGCCGACGTTGCCGTAGCCGACCACGGCCACACGTAGCTTGCTCATTCCTGAAAACGCCTCCTCGATTCTGACTAAGGCCATTCTACCGTGCCGGCAAGGGTTGTTCCAGCCGCAAGACCCGCTGCAAATAACTGCGCTAAACAGGTAATTTGGAAGGTGCGGCGAATTCTCTCCGTTACCGACCAGGCAGAGGGAGTGTTGTCATGAACATTCCGGTCCGCCGGTACCTGCGGCTGCTGGTGCGCTACCTCAGGCCCCAGTGGACACAGATGGCATGGCTCGCGCTGCTGCTGGTCCTCAGCATCGGCCTGCAGCTGGTTAACCCACAATTTCTGAGGCGGTTCCTGGACACGGCGGCCGGTGAGGTGTCGGGCGGGCCGTCCCTGGTCGTCCTGGCGCTGCTGTTCATCGGCCTGGCCTTTGCCGTTCAGGTGGTGACCGTGCTCGCGCGGTACCTGGGCGAGGTGGTCTCCTGGCGCGCCACCAACGAGCTGCGCGCCGACCTGGCCGACCACTGCCTGAGGCTGGACCTGGGCTTTCACAAGAGCCGGACGCCCGGCGAGATGGTCGAGCGCATCGACGGCGACGTGACGGCGCTGTCGCAGTTCTTCTCGCAGCTCTTCATCGGCGTGCTGGCCAACCTGGTCCTGATGGTCGGTATTCTGCTGCTTCTCTTTCGTGAGGACTGGCGGGCCGGCGTGGCGATGACGTGCTTTGCGGGCTTCACGCTGTGGCTCCTGTGGAGGATTCAGGCGCTCTCGGTGCCGGTGTGGGCCCGGCAGCGGCAGGCGTCTGCCGAGTTCTACGGCTACCTGGGCGAGGTGCTGTCGGGCACCGAGGCGATTCGGGCCAGCGGGGCCCGGAGCCACGCGCTTCACCGCTTTCTGCTGCACGTGCAGAACTTCTACCGGCACAACCTGGCTGCCAGCCTGATGTTCTGGCTGATGTGGGGCTCCTCCATCATTACCTTTGCCCTGGGCGCCGCGCTCTCGCTCGGTGTCGGCGCGTGGCTGTACTCCCGCGGCGCCGTGACCGTGGGCACGGTCTACCTGCTCTTCCACTATACCGAGCTTCTGCGCCGCCCCATGGAGCAGGTCCGCACGCATCTGCAGGAGCTGCAGCGGGCCGGGGCGGCGGTGGACCGGGTGGAGGAGCTGTTCGCCCTGCGCACCCGGGTGCAGGACGGTCCGGGGCAGCCGCTGCCCCCCGGGCCCCTCTCGGTGGAGCTGGACGGCGTTTCGTTCGCGTACGAACCGGGCGCGCCGGTGCTGAAGGACATCGACTTCCGCCTGCAGCCGGGCGAGGTGATGGGTCTCCTGGGCCGCACCGGCAGCGGCAAGTCGACGCTGGCCCGGCTGCTGCTGCGCTTCTACGATCCGGACGAGGGCGCGGTGCGCCTGGGCGGCGTGGACCTGCGGGAGGCGACCGTCGCCGGGATCCGGTCGCGGGTGGGGTTCGTGACGCAGGACGTGCAGCTGTTCGCCGGAACGGTGCGCGACAACCTGACCTTCTTCTCCCGGGACATCAGCGACGAGCAGCTGCTGGCCGTGCTGGAGCAGCTGGGCCTGGGCCCATGGCTGCAGTCGCTGCCTCAGGGGCTGGATACGCCCCTGGAGTCGGGGGGAGGGGGGCTCTCGGCGGGCGAGGCGCAGTTGCTGGCCATGGCCCGTGTCTTCCTGGCCAACCCCGGCCTGGTCATTCTCGACGAGGCGTCGTCCCGCCTGGACCCGGCCACGGAGTCGCTGGTCGAGCGGGCGGTGGACCGGCTCCTGGAGGGGCGCACGGGCATCATCATCGCCCACCGGCTCGCGACCGTGGAGCGGGCTGACACCATCCTCATCCTGGAGGACGGGCGCGTGGTGGAGCAGGGAGGGCGGGCCGCGTTGGCGGCGGATCCGGGCTCCCGCTTCTTCCGCCTGATGCGCGCGGGGCTGGAGGAGGTGCTGGTCTGATGTCCACCTGGCGGTTCGTCTGGGGCCTCATTACCTACCGCCCCTGGGTCTACCTGGCGACCGTGATCTGCTTCACCGCGGGCTACGCGCTGCCGGTGGTGCCCGGCCTCCTGACTCAGGCCTTTTTTGACCGGCTGACTGGGGCCGCGCCCGTGGGGCTCGACCCCTGGTCCATCATCGCGCTGCTGGTGGCCGTGGCCCTGGCGCGCGCCGCCGCCCTGGCCGGCGGCTTCGTGGCCTCGGCCACGGGGCGGGAGTCCATGGCGAACCTGCTGCGCCGCAACGTGCTGGAGCGGATCCTGGAGCTCCCCGGGGCCGCGGCCCTGCCGGAGTCGCCGGGCGAGGCCCTGAACCGGCTGCGGGACGACGTGCTGCAGGCGGAGGAGACGGCCGACTTCATGGTGGACGTGGTGGGCCAGACCACCTTCGCCGTGGTGGCGTTGTCGGTGCTGCTCCGGATTGACGCCCGGCTCACGGTGCTGGTCTTTCTGCCGCTGTTGATCGTGCTGCTGGTCACCCGGGCGGTGGGCAGGCAGATCCTGCAGAACCGGCGCTGGAGCCGGGAGGCCACGGCCCGCGTGACGGGATTGATCGCCGACCTGTTCGGCGCGGTGCAGGCGGTGCAGGTGGCGGGCGCGGAGGACCGGGTGATCGGGCACCTCCGCCGGCTGAACGACGAGCGCCGGGAGGCGATGGTGGCCGACCGGCTGCTGACCCAGGTTTTGGAGTCCATCGCCCTGAACGCCTCGTCGTTGGGCACCGGCCTCATCCTGCTGCTGGGGGCGCGCACCATGGCCTCCGGCCAGTTCAGCGTCGGGGACTTCGCGCTCTTTGTGTACTACCTGGGCTATGCCGCGGACTTCACCCACTTCGCCGGCCGCTGGCTGGCCCTGTACCGGCAGACGGGCGTGGCGAAGGACCGGCTGCTGACCCTGCTTCAGGGCGCGCCGACCGCCCGCCTGCTCCAGCGCACTGAGATCCGGCTGCGGGGGCCGGTGCCGGTTCCGCCGGAGCCGCCGCCGCCTCCGGCGGAGCCCCTGCGGGAGCTGCGGGTGGAGGGGCTGACCTACCGCTATCCGGACGGCGGCCGGGGCATCGAGGACGTAAGCCTCACGATCCGCCGGGGCAGCTTCACCGTGATCGCCGGCCGGGTGGGTTCGGGCAAGACGACGCTCCTGCGGGCGCTCATGGGTCTCTTGCCCGCGCAGGCCGGCACCATCTACTGGAACGGCGAGCCGGTGGAGGATCCGGGGGCCTTCATGGTGCCGCCGCGGTGCGCCGCCACCCCGCAGGTGCCCCTGCTGTTCAGCGACACCCTGGCGGGGAACATCCGCATGGGGCTCGATGCCACGGAGGCTGAGGTGGCCGCGGCGGTCTACGACGCGGTGCTGGAGCGGGACCTGGCCGCGATGGAGGAGGGGCTGGAGACCCGCGTGGGCGCGCGGGGCGTGCGCCTCTCGGGCGGGCAGATTCAGCGCACCGCCGCCGCCCGCATGTTCCTGCGGCGGCCGGAGCTCCTGATTCTGGACGACCTTTCCAGCGCCCTGGACGTGGAGACCGAGCAGATCCTGTGGGAGCGGCTGTTCCGAAAGGAAGGCGTGACCTGCCTGGGGGTCAGCAACCGGGAGGCGGCCCTGCGCCGGGCCGACCAGATCATCCTGCTGAAGGACGGGCGGGTGGCCGACCGGGGAACCCTGGACGAGCTGCTGGCCCGGTCGGAGGAGATGCGAACGCTCTGGCAGGCGGGCGCCGCCAGCCAGGGGGGCGGGGGGTAACCCCCGCCCCTTCGCCGTCTAGTCGTCGTCATCGCCCGAACCGTCGTCCAGGAGGCCGACGAGGGCGCCCTGATCGTCGCGGGAGAGAGCGAAGAAGACCACTGCCAGGATCAGGTTCTCGGACACGCCCGCCCGGTCGACCCGGCGGACGATGCGGAACAGCTGCCGCAGCTGGCGCAGGAAGCTCCTGCTCGTCACGTGCACCTCTCCCTTGCGCGGTGGTCGGCGCGCCCTTCCGGGACAGCGTGCACGCCCGTGGGCGCACACGCGCCGGGGTGGGCGGCCGCCGGTGCCAATGTTATGTAAACCTGGACCAATGTGTGCATGGCTTCGCGCGAAGAATGGGAGGCGGACCCCCAGAAAGCGGTTTGCGGAGCACGAATCCGTCTAGTGAAAGAGGTCACAGGAGGGAACACTGCATGCGTACGAAGTTGCTGCCCTTCACAGCGCGCAGGGGCATCGCCGTGGCCACCGCCCTGACCGTGGCTGTGGCCATCGGGGCCCCCGCTGTGCTGGCGGCTGATGGCACTGGACCCGCTGCTCCCCGGAACCTTGTGCTCACACCCGAACGGGTGACGGAAGACGGTCACGTGGAACTGGCCTGGGTGCGCCCCCGGGGTGGCGCCGTCAGCCACTATGAGGTGCACCGGCACTACGGCCGCGCGGCTTCCGGCCCGGAGGCAGACGAGACCACTTTCTGGATGACGACCACCGATCTGGCGGCCGCAGACCAGCTTGCGGTGGAAGGTGTGTACCGCTACGCGGTCGTCGCCGTGGACGCGGACGGGAACCGGAGCGATGCCACGGCCTGGAAGTCCGTGCGCTACGACGACCCGGCCAACGGGGACCGGCTCGCGGAGGACACCGCCGGTCCGGCGGCGCCCACCGGCCTTGCGGCAGAGCCGGCCATTACCCGGGACGGGACGGTGACGCTCACGTGGGAAGCCCCGGACGCCGATGACCTCCACCGGTATCTGGTGTACCGCTACCGGGGCGATGAGCGGGCCACCTTCCTGGGCTATGTGGAAGCGGGGCTTACCTACTTCGATGATCAGCTGAGCGAGGACGGCACATACTGGTACACGGTGGTCGCGCAGGACCAGGTGGGCAATCTGAGCCGGCGCGCGGAGCCGGTGCAGGTGGTCCGCGACAGCACGGCGCCGCAGGTAGTCATCCGCACCCCGGCGCAGGACAAGGTCTACCGCCCGGAGGGCTCGCTCAACGTGCGGATTCGGGTGACGGAGGAAGGCGCCGGTTACGATGAGGATGCGGCCCTCTACTTCCTGAACGGCAAGCTGCTCGACACGCCGGTGATTCCGCTGGGCGAGCTGGCCGACGGGTCGCATGTGCTGGAAGTGCACGTGGTCGACCGGGCCGGCAACGTGGGCACCGCCACCGCGACCTTCGCCGTGGACAGCCGCCTGCTCAGCGACGCGCCGGTGATGCGGACGAAGTCGGGTTTCACCAACAATAAGACCGTGAGCTTTGCGTGGGACGCGCCGCAGGCCGAGGGCGTGACCGGCTACAACATCTATCGGGCCGAGGGCGATGACGACTTCGCGCTGATCGGCACCACCGCGGCCTCCGTCACCGAGTATGAGGACGTGGTGCCGGGCGAGGGCCGCTGGTCCTACCAGGTTGCAGCCCGCTACGGAAACCGGAAGGGCGAGCCTTCGGGCGCCGTCGTGTTCACCGTGGACCAGACCGGCCCGACCGTTCACATCACGTCTCCCGCCGACGGCGAGACGTACCCGGCCGAGGGTGAGCTCGCAGTCGCCTACCGGGTGCGCGACCGGCTGGCCGGCGTCGACGACGGACAGGTTGTGGTGGAGCTGGACGGCGCGGTCATCACCGTATCCCAGCTCAGCCTGGCGAGGCTGGCCGAGGGCGAGCACACCCTGACCGTGCGCGCGACCGACCGGGCGGGCAACACCGCCAGGGCCCGGGTCACCTTCAACGTGGTGGCCGTGCCGGATCCCGGCCAACCGGACGACCAGCCGGGCGGCGACCGTGAGGCCCTTAGGCAGCAGATCCTGCAGGTGCTGGAGAAGTGGGAGGGCAAGATCCACCAGGGTCAGCTGCAGGCGCTGAAGGCGAAGCTGATGAACGGCAACTGGGTCTCCTTCGTCCACCAGGTGCAGAAGTTCTCGGGCAAGTTCATCCACCCGGAGGCTGCGAAGGAGCTGCTCGCGCTCTTTGACAGCGATGACCTTGACGACTGGACCTGCCCGTGGGGCAATGCGGGTCCCATCGGCCGGAACGAAGGTTGGAAGGACGGCTGGAAGAAGGGTTGGGGCGACGCCCGGGACGACGACGATGACGACGACTGGAACGATGACTGGGACGATGACTGGGACGACGACGATGACGATGATGATGATGACGACTGGTCCCGCCGCAAGCCCGGCAAGGGCAAGAACCAGAAGGCCCGCCGCGGCAACAAGTGGAAGTAGCAGTCCCGCGTGAGAACAGCGCCGCTGCAGCGGAAAAGCCCGCCGCAGCGGCGCTGGCGCGTCTTCAGGGGTTACCCCTGCCCGGTGCGACCGCCGCTGCCGGTCGATGCGATCAAGCCCGCACAGCGGCGACGGCGCGCCCCTGGTAACAGATTCCTTGCATGAGGTTGACCACTTCGATGCAGATTACAGGCAACGACATAACAGGAGGCAGAGATCGATGCCAGGCAACAATAACTCGATTCTCGTTTCGCAGGCCCGTGCCGCGCTGGAGCAGATGAAGAACGAGACCGCGGCGGAACTCGGCATTCAGAATTACGCCCAGCAGTACAAGGGCGACCTGCCCAGCCGGGTGAACGGCTCGGTGGGCGGGTACATGGTCAAGAAGATGATCGCCCTGGCCGAGCAGCAGCTGGCCGGCGGCAGCGGCACCTTCCGGTAAGGGCGCCTCAGCAGCACACACGAGGAGGAGCAGTCAGCATGGCCAACGTGTTCGGCACGGGTACCACCGGTCAGACGGGTTCGCAGACGGGCGGCAGCAACAACCAGATCGTGGTCGCCCGGGCCCGGGCCGCCCTGGAGCAGCTGAAGCAGCAGACCGCTGCTGAGCTGGGCATCCAGAACTACGACCAGCAGTACAAGGGCGACCTGCCCAGCCGGGTGAACGGTTCGGTGGGCGGGTACATGGTCAAGAAGATGATCGCCATCGCCGAATCGCAGCTGGCGGGCGGCACCACCGGTCAATTCTGAACGGGTACCGGAGGCAGGAGCGGGGCACCGCTTCTGCCTCCTTAATTGATGTACCGGAGCAGGTCCTGGGCGGTGACGCTGGTGTGGAGCACGGCGTTCAGGCTGCCGGCGATCAGCTTGGCCATGTCGTCGGTGAGCTCGTCGATCTCCTTCGGCGTCACCACCAGTTCGCCCACCGTGGGCGAGAGGACATCGCTGAGCAGCTTCTGCCGCTCCTCCCGGGAGTTGAACAGCTGGAAGAAGGGCTTGGTGCCGGCGAAGCTCTGGGCCACGGCCTCGAACGCGTCCTGCACGATGGTGGTTGCGTGCACCACGGTGGGCACGCCGATGGCGATGACGTCGACGCCGAGGGTCTGCCGGTTCAGGGCCATGCGCTTGTTGCCGATGCCCCCGCCGGGGGCGATGCCGGTGTCTGCGATCTGGATGGTGGTGCCGATCCGCTCGACGGAGCGCGCGGCCAGGGCGTCGATGCAGATGACGACCGCGGGGTTGATCCGCTCCACGATGCCGTGGATCACCTCGGCCGTCTCGATGCCGGTGATGCCCAGCACGCCCGGCGCGATGGCCGCGACCGCACGCAGGCCGCCGGCCACGTCAGCCGGCACGAACTCACGCAGGTGGCGGGTCACCATCAGCTTGCCCGTGACCCGCGGCCCCAGGGCGTCGGGCGTCGCGTTCCAGTTGCCCAGGCCCACCACCAGGACGGCATCGTTCTCCTGCAGGTCCAGCAGCCTGGCCAGCTGCTCCACCAGGATCTTTCCGACCTTCTCCTGCAGGTCCCGGTTGCGCCGGCGGAGCTGGGGCGCGTCGATGGTGATGTAGTTGCCGGCCGGCTTGCCGATGGTCTGTTCGCCGATGCCGTCCAGCACCTGGACCCAGGAGACGGTGGCGACGTCGTGCCGCTCCTCGCGCACGACGACGCCGGGCAGCTCCGTCCGGGCGTCGCCCCGCACCGCAGCGGTGGCCTCCAGGGCCAGGTCAGTAAAGGGGTTCAGATAATCCCGCGCCTGCACATCTTTCCCTCCCGCTTCGGTGGGTTTCAGCACTTGCGGCTATTCTCTCCTGGGCAATGGCTGCCCATACCTGCCTGACGGCCCGCCGCCCGGGGCCGATTTCTTTACGCTGTTGATTGGTTCGGATATAGTAGTAGGCAGCATGGCGCAGTGGGGGGGTGGCAGCGACGACCTCGGAGCGGAAGGGGCTGAAGCCCCACCACATCGACATGGGCGAACGGGGCATCTACCACACCGACAACCGGCTGAACGACCTGACGGGCAAGGAGTGGGTCTTCGCCACCCGGTCGGTGATCAACAAGAGCTTCCCGCCTTCCTTCCAGTTTGCGCTGCGCAGCCAGCACGGCGGGCAGAAGCCGCCTGAGCTGTGCGCGGACCTGATCCGCACGTTCACCAAGGCCGGCCAGCGCGTGCTCGACCCTTTCATGGGCGTGGGCGGCACGCTCATCGGGGCGACCATCTCGGGGAGGCAGGCGGTCGGGGTGGAGATCAATCCCCGCTGGATCGAGATTTACCGGGAGGTCTGCCGCCTGGAGGGGCTGGAGGAGCAGCAGGCCGTCTGCGGCGACAGCCGCACGGTCCTGAAGGAGTTTGAAGAAGAGTCCTTCGACCTGGTGCTGACCGACGTGCCCTACTGGAACATGGACCGGCGGCGCCGGTCGAAGGGGAAGTTCAAGCGGGCCGACGGCCCCGCCGTGGAGCGGCGCCGGTCCAGGCTCTCGCCCTTCACGGCCGACGAGGCCGCCGCCGACGTCACCGGCATGGAGGGGAAGGAAGCGTGGCTGGCCACCATGCGCGACGTCTTCGCGGCGTCGCTGCGCCTCCTGCGGCCGAGGCAGTACCTGGTGGTCTTCATCGGCGACATGTACCACTCGGGCCGCTACCACATGCTGTCGGCGGAGCTGGCCTGGCTGCTGGAGTCGCTGGGGCTGGTGCTGAAGGCCAACCTGATCTGGTACGACGTCGCCAAGAAGCTGCACGTGTACGGCTACCGGTACGAGTTCATCCCGTCGATGATCCATCAGAACATCCTGGTGCTGCGCAAGGAATGAGCGGAAGAGGAGGGGCCCGGTGAAGCCGCTGTGGGTGCACAACCGCAAGTACATCGGCAGCAAGCAGAACCTGCTGCCGTTCATCGAACAGGTGGTGACGGAGCGGGCGCCTGACGCCCGGTCCCTCGCCGACCCGTTCACCGGCTCGGCAGCGGTGGCATACCACTTCGCCGCCAGGGGCCTCGCCGTCACGGCGGCGGACAACCTCTACCACAACTACATCGCCGCCCGCTGCTTCCTGGGCGGCCGGCCCGGCGATGTCCGCTGGGACCGGGTCGCCGAACTCCTGGCCCGCCTGAACGATCTCCCACCGGAGCAGGGCTACTGCTGGCGCGAGTTCGGCGGCACCTACTTCACCGAGGAGAACGCCGGCCGCATCGACGCGATCCGGGAGAGCATCGCCCGCTGGCGGGAGGAGGGGGTCATCGGCGAGCAGGAGGAGGCGGTGCTGCTCACCAGTCTGATCTACGCCGCCGACAAGGTGGCCAACACCTGCGGCCAGTACGACGCCTTCCTGAAGCACCTGGGCGCCGAGCCCTACGCCCCGGACGGGACGCACCTGGTGGACGCGACGGTCTACAAGCCGCTGGAACTGGGCCTGCCGCAGGTGGTGGAGTCGGAGGCCAACCGGGTCTTCTGCGGAGACGCGGATGAGCTGATCGACCACATGGAAGCGGACGTGCTCTACCTGGATCCGCCGTACAACGGGCGGCAGTACATCGACAACTACCACGTGCTGGAGAACATTGCCCGGTGGGAGAAGCCCCGCCTTTACGGCAAGACCCGCAAGTTTGCCCGCGACGGGCTGAAGTCCGCCTATTCCCGGCGGGCGTCGGCCGGGCAGCACCTGACCCGGCTGATCCGGCGGGCGCGGGCGCGCCACATCCTGCTATCTTATAACAATGAAGGCATCATTCCAGACGAGGTGATCTGGGCCGCGCTGGAGCAGCGGGGTCCGGTGGAGCTGTTTGAACAGCGCTACGCGATCTTCGGCAACGGCGCGGGGCGCTCTGGCCGCCGGCCGATTGTCGAAAGACTGTTCTACTGTAGAGTGGTGCGATAATACAACTTTAGAAGGATCGTGGGGTTGCATGTGGAATTCCTCCTTCATCCGAACCAGGATGAAGGAGGAAGTCATGTCTAAGAGATGGATGACCGCCGTCGCGACGGCGCTGCTTCTGGTGAGCAGCAGTGTGGCTCCCGCAGCCGCCGCCGGCCCCGAGGAGCCGGCGCCCGTCGCTGACCCTTCCTCGCAGCCAGGCTCGCAGCAGCCTCCCTCGTCCCCGATCGAGCAAACCGAACCAGAGCTGCCTGGCACCGAACCGGCGCCGGAAACGGGCGGTTCGCATGAACCGGAACCCGGGTCTGACCCTGAAGCGGAGGCCGAACCGGAAGCTGAGGGCGAGCCTGACGCCGAATCGGAAGCTGAAGGCGAACCTGAGGGCGAACCCGAGGCTGAACCTGAGCCTGAGGCAGAAGCCGAGCCCGAGCCCGAGCCCAGGCTCTTCGCGGATCTGCCGCCGCACCACTGGGCTTACCCTGAGGTGGAGCGGCTGGTCGCGGCCGGCGTGATCCACGGCGACCCGGAGGGGCAGTTCCGCCCGGACGCGCCCGTGTCGCGGGCCGAATTCCTGAAGATGCTGCTGACGGCGCGGCGGCTCGACCCGGCCGGGAACTGTTCCGGGATCTTTGCCGACGCCCAGTGCTGGACCTGGTACGCGCCGTACGTGGAGCTGGCCTACCGGCTGGCCATTCTGGAGCCCGTCACCGATACGGTGGATGACGATCCCGTTGAGTACTACGATCCCGAGGGGGCCATCACCCGGCAGGAGGTGGTGACCGCCCTCGTCCGGGCGACGGGCAAGCGCTGGACGGCCCAGCAGATTCACTGGAGAGACGCCTCGGACATCCTGCGGCAGTTCAGCGACGGCGCGGACGTCGTGGAGCCGCACCGCAAGACGATGGCCCTGGCGCTCACCGAGGGGCTGATCCGGGGATTCGGCGACGGGACGCTGCGGCCCTGGAGCCAGGTGACCCGCGCCGAGGCGGCGGCCCTGGTCAGCCGGGTGCTGCTGGACGCGAGCGGCCTTCCCACGGTGCACCAGGACGGCCGGGAAATCGTATACCTGGAGAACCGCGAAATGCGGGCGACCAAGTACACGGTGGGCGAGCCGGGCGTGGGCACGGTGACCCGCACGGGCGTCACGGTGCGCCACGGGGCGGTGGCCGTGGATCCGGAGGTCATCCCCCTGGGAACGCTGCTCTACGTGGAGGGCTACGGCTACGCCGTGGCGGTGGACACCGGGGGCGCGGTGAAGGGCAACATGATCGACCTGTTCGACTGGATCCCCACCCGGGAGGCGTGGACGTTCGGCATCCAGACGCGCGAGGTGTGGGTGCTTCCGTAGTGGATAGAAAAGGAGCGGCCGCAAGGCCGCTCTGAGAGGAGAAGTGGGAGAGGAAACGGAACGGAGAAAGAGCCCATCCTGTGGGGTGATTACCGCTCAACTCGGCATCGGCTCTCACTGATCGTTAGCATACCCACAGCCGACGCCGCTATACAGGATGATCCGGGCGATTTCGGGGAAGAAGAGCGAAAGGTGAGTCGCGTGCGTGTGATCACAGGGTCGGCAAAGGGTCGGCCGCTGAAGGCGCTGAAAGACCGCTCCGTTCGGCCCACCAGCGACCGGGTGAAGGAGTCGCTTTTCAACATCATCGGGTCGCGCGTGGTGGATGCGGATTTTCTGGACCTGTTTGCCGGATCAGGCAGTGTGGGCATCGAGGCGTTGAGCCGCGGCGCCCGCTCCTGCGTTTTTGTCGAGCTGCAGACCGCGCACCTGCGGGTGGTCGCAGAGAATCTGCAGACGACGGGGCTGCGGGATCGGGCGGAACTGATTCGGCGCGACGCCCGCGCCGCCCTGAAGGACCTGGGCAACCGGGGCCGCCGGTTCGACCTGATCTTCGTCGACCCGCCCTACGGGCAGGAACTGGTGCCGCAGTCGCTGGCGCTGATCGATGACTGCGGCGTCCTGGCGGAGGGCGGCTGGGTGATCTGTGAGCACCACGGAAAGGACCAGGTTCCTGACGCGGCAGGAGGTCTGCACAGATTCAGGGAAGTAGTGTTTGGAGAGACCGTGCTATCTATCTATCGGGCCGAGGCCCGAGACGCCGGGGGGCAGAATTCGTGACGAAGGCAATCTGTCCCGGGAGCTTTGATCCCGTGACACTCGGACATATCGACATCATCGAGCGCGCCGCCCGCACGTTTGACGAGGTGGTCGTCGCTGTGCTGACCAACCCGCGCAAGGCGCCGCTCTTCACGGTGGAGGAGCGGGTGGAGATGCTGCAGGAGGCGACGAAGCACATCCCCAACGTCTCCGTGGCCGCCGCGAACGGCCTGCTGGTAGATTTCGCCCGCGAACAGGGCTGCCGCGTCATCGTGAGGGGGCTGCGGCCGATTCAGGACTTCGAATACGAGTGGCAGATGGGCGCCGTCAACCGGCAACTGGACGACAACATCGAGACCTGCTTTTTCATGAGCCGCATCGAGTATGCCCATCTCTCCTCGAGCATCGTGCGGGAGCTGGCCTACTTCGGCCGCTCGACGGAGGGGCTGGTGCCGCCGTTCACCGCACGCCGGCTCCGGGAGAAGTTTGGCAACCCACAATCCTGACGCGGGGAGGTTAGTCCCGTGGAGATCATGGCCCTCATCGACCGCCTGGAAGAGATGGTGACGCAGGCGACCCGGGTGCCGCTCACGGGCAAGGTCCTGCTGGATCCGGACGAGTTGCTCGCGCTGGTCGACGAGATGCGCGAGGTGGTGCCCCAGGAGATCCGCGAGGCGAACCGCATCGCCCGCGACCGGGAGGCCATCCTCGCCGAGACCCGGGAGCAGGCGGAGGAGATCCTGCGGGAGGCCAGGGCGCTGGCCGCACAGCTCACCAGCGAGGCCGCGGTCACCAAGGAGGCGCAGACCCAGGCCGACGAGCTGATCGACCAGGCCAAGCGCGTGGCGCGCGAGATCCGGCAGAACGCCCTGGAGTGGGCGGATGAGCTGTTTGCCCGCACCCAGCCTGACCTCGAGCGCATCGCCGCCGATACGCAGCGGGCGGTGGCCGCCGTGCGCAAGGCCCGGGAGGAGCTGCAGAACCAGCTCTAGCCTGCGAGGGGGGAGCCCATTGCGGGTGGTCGTCCTGTGGTTTCGCCAGCTCGACGCGTGGGTTCGACGGCTCTTTTTGCTGTCGAGCCTGATTGCTGTTGTGGGCGCTGTGCTCGTGTATACGCCGACGCAGTACTACGTGACCGCACCCGGAGCCGCCATCGACACGAGCCGGCTGGTGACGGTGGAGAACGGCGACGTCCACAGGGGCCATCTGTACTTGCTGGTCGTCAACACCCAGCCCGCCAACCTGTTCTGGTACCTCTACGCCCAGGTGGACAGGCGGGCCGTGCTGGAGACCCGCGAGCAGTACCTGGGCAGCTTCGAGACATACGCGGAGTACGTGGACTGGAACCGGCAGCTGATGAGCAACAGCCAGCGCACGGCCCGCGCCGTGGCCTTCCAGCAGCTGGGCTTCGGCGAGGGGGTGCGATCGGTGGGAGCCCGGGTCGTCGGCGTGCTGGCCGACAGCCCGGCGCGCGGCCTCCTCAGGGCCGGCGACATCATCGTCGCCCTGGAGGACGGGCCGGTCACGGGCACCGCCGCGCTGCGCAGCATCCTGGCGGAGATTCCGGGGGGCGCCGAGGTGCGGGCGACCGTACTGAGGGGCGCAGAGGAGCTGACCCTGACGCTGCCCACCCTCGCGTCGCAGGAGGCGGGCCGCGAGGGGACGGCGATGCTGGGCATCACGATTCAGGACGAGCTGGAGTTCGACGACGACGCCGTGCCGGTGGAGATCCGGTCCGGTTCGATCTTCGGGCCTTCCGCCGGCCTCATGTTCACTTTGCAGATTATTGATCAGCTGACCCCCGGCGGGCTGACGGACCTGGTCGTGGCCGGCACCGGGACCATCGAGCCGGATGGCCGGGTGGGCCGCATCGGTGGTGTGCAGCAGAAGGTCTACACTGCGGAGGCCGCCGGGGCGGACCTCATGTTCGTTCCCCGGGGCAACTACGAGGAAGCGGCCGCCGTGGCCACCCGGGTGCAGGTGGTGCCGGTCGACCACGTGCGCGACGCACTGGAGTGGCTCAGGGCATCGGGCGGATAGCGCCCGCCCGTTCCGCAGAGAGTATGCGGTGTGGGCGGCTCCTTACGTTACATGGATTCGTAATCGTTGACAAGGAAAGGCATCCGTCGATATAATACTGCTTGTGCCCGCGCAGCACGCCCGGGCGCGGGGCCAGGATTGAGGTGGTTTCCCGTGCGCATCGATGTAGCAGACATCAAACAGGAGATCGGGCTTCAAAAGCGGACCGACCTTTCGGTTACCCTGGAGTCGATCGAGTTTGGTGGTGCGGAGGTCCGGTTCGACCGCCCGTTCACCGGCACGGCAGAGATCTGGAACCTGGGCGATCGCTTGCTGCTGAAGGCGGAGTTGCAGGGCGAGGCCAGCCTGGCCTGCAGCCGCTGCCTCAGGCGGTACACAGAGCCGCTCTCCGTGGCCTTCGACGAGGAGTTCGTGGAGAGGCAGGATGCCGGCGGCGAGACGGCGGAGGAGGACAACGCCGAATCGGGTCGGACCGTCTCGTTCTACAGCGGCGATGAGGTGGACGTGACGGATGTGGTGCGCGATCACATTCTGCTCGCGCTGCCCATGAAGCCGCTCTGCAGCGAGGACTGCGAGGGGCTCTGCCCCCGGTGCGGCAAGGACCTCAACGAGGGGCCCTGCGGCTGCGGGGAGTCGGATGAAAGCGTTGATCCCCGGCTGGCGGTGCTGAAAGACCTGCTCCGGAAGCCGGATTCCCATTCCTAAAACTATTCCCCCCGGGACCGGGTCTCGGGTCCGTCATCTGAACTGACGGAGATGTGAAAGGGGTGTAATTCAGCATGGCGGTTCCGAAGAGAAAGACGTCCAAGGCCCGCAGGGATTCGCGGCGCGCCCAGACCTACAAGCTGGTGGCGCCGAACCTGAGCCCGTGCCCGAACTGCAGGTCGCCCAGGATCCCGCACCGGGTCTGCCCCACCTGCGGCTACTACCAGGGCCGGCAGGTGATCCAGCAGGAGGAGGCCGCGCAGTAAGGGGAGTCGGGCCGTAAGGCCCCGTGAATTGGAGCGAACATGAACAGTCCCCGGGTACCGCCTGTCGGCGGTCCCGGGGACTGGTGCTTTTCCTGAATCGCAGATCGCTATTGCCAGCCCTACCCACACTCGCTATAATTGTCACCAGATCATATAACCTCGTTTTAGCAGCGGATATCCACAGCAGCTTTTATGACCGGGTGGCGCGGCCCGGTGCCACCCATCGCAGGAGAATGGCGAGGTGGTTCTCTGTGACGCCCGGATTGCGGAAGCGGGACCGGCAGGCTGCCCTGCGCGAGAAGATCCGCGAAAACCCCTTCCTCAGCGATGAGGAGCTGGCGCAGATCTTCGGCGTGAGCATCCAGACCATCCGGCTCGACCGGCTGGCCCTGGGCATTCCCGAGCTCCGGGAGCGCACCAAGTCGGTGGCCGAGCGCACCTACGGCATCGTGAAGTCCATGGGCTACAAGGAGATCATCGGCGAGCTGATCGACATCACCCTGGGCGAGCGGGGCATCTCCATCCTGGAGACCACCGAGGATATGGTCTTCGAGCGGAGCCGGGTGGTGCGGGGGCAGTACATCTACGCCCAGGCGGAGTCGCTGGCCATCGCCTTGATCGACGCCGACGTGGTGCTGACCGGTCTGGCCAACGTGAAGTTCAAGCGGCCGGTCACCGTGGGCGAGAAGCTGGTGGCCAAGGGCGAGGTCATTCGCCGGAGGCGAAACCAGCACGTCGTCCTGGTCGAGACCCGCGTGGGTACCGAGAACGTCTTCCGCGGCAAGTTCTCCGTGTTCGAGGTGGATCCCACCAAGGTCGGGGGAGGGGCATAGCCATGAGCTTTCGCATCGCAGTAGACGCCATGGGCAGCGACGCCGCACCCGCCCCGGAAGTTCAGGGTACCATTCAGGCGGCCCGCGAGTGGCCGGAGCTGCGCTTCGTGCTGCTGGGCGACGAGACGCGCATCCGGGCGGAGGCGGAGAAGGCCGGCGGGCTGCCGGAGAGCGTCGAGGTCCGGCACACCACACAGGTGATCACCGCCGACGAGGAACCCACCCGGGCCGTCCGGTCCAAGAAGGACGCCTCCCTCACGGTGGCCGCCCGGATGGTGAAGCAGGGGGAGGCCGATGCCCTGCTGAGCGCCGGCTCCACCGGGGCGCTGGTGGTCGTGGGCACCCTGGGCATCGGGCGCATGAAGGGCATCGACCGGCCGGCCCTGGGGACCATCATGCCCACCGTGAAGCAGCCGGTCTTCATGCTGGACGTGGGCGCCACGCCCGACGCCCGGCCGGAGTGGCTGGTGCAGTTCGCCCTGATGGGCGACATCTACGCCCGGGAGATTCTTGGCCTCAGCCGGCCCCGGGTGGCCCTGCTGAGCAACGGCACCGAGGCGGAGAAGGGCAACGCCCTCGTCAAGGCCACCTACCCGCTCCTGCAGAAGCTGGAGTCGATTCACTTCACCGGCAACATCGAGGCGCGGGACGTGCCCTTCGGCGAGGCCGACGTGGTGGTGGCCGACGGGTTCCCGGGCAACGTTCTTCTGAAGACGTACGAAGGCGTGGCGATGGCCCTGTTCAAGGCCATGAAGGAGGCGCTCACCGCCTCGCCGCTGACGACCGTCGGCGCCGCCCTGGCCAGGCCGGGGCTGAAGAAGATGGCGAAGCGGTTCGACTACACCGAATACGGCGGCGCCCTGCTGCTGGGTCTGAAGGCGCCTGTGGTGAAGTGCCACGGCTCTTCCAACGCCCATGCGATCAAGAGCGGCATTCGGGTGATGAAGCTGGCCCTGGAAGGGCGCGTGACCGACCGGCTGGCCGAGGCGATCGCCCGGCTGGCCGCCGCTGACAAACCGAAGGAAGAGGGGGATTCCCCGGCATGAGCATACGCCCCGTGGGCATCACCGGCCTCGGCATGGCGGTGCCCGAGCGGGTTCTCACCAATCAGGACCTGGAACGGATGGTGGAGACCTCCGACGAGTGGATTCGGACCCGCACCGGCATCCGCGAGCGGCGGATCGCCGGGGACGACGAGGCCAGTTCGGACTACGCGGTCCGGGCGGCCCGGCAGGCCATGGCGCAGGCGGGGGTGACGCCCGACGACGTCGACCTGATCATCTGCGCCACGGTCACCCCGGACATGCCGATGCCCGCGACGGCCGCTTTGGTCCAGGCGGCTCTGGGCGCACACCGGGCTGCCGCCTTCGACCTTTCCGCCGCCTGTCCGGGCTGGATCTACGCGGTGGTGATGGCGCAGCAGTCCATTGCCACGGGGCTCTACAACTGCGCACTGGTCATTGGGGTCGAACTGCTCTCGAAGATGGTCAACTGGCAGGACCGCACGACCTGCGTCCTCTTCGGCGACGCGGCCGGGGCAGCCGTGCTGCAGCCGGTCCCGGAAGGGCGCGGCATCCTCTCCTCCGTGCTGGGGGCGGAAGGAGCGGGTGCCTGCCACCTGTACACGCCCGCGGGCGGCTCCCGCCGGCCGGCTTCGCCGGAAACGGTGGAGCAGGGGCTGCACTTCGTGCACATGAACGGTCCTGAGGTCTTCAAGTTCGCGGTGCGGGTCATGAACGAGGCGACGGTCCAGGTGGTGGAGAAGGCCGGCCTCACTGTGGGCGACATCGACCTGCTGGTGCCGCACCAGGCGAACGTCCGCATTATCGACAGCGCCGTCAAGCGGCTGGGCATCCCGCCGGAGAGGGTGGTCGTCAACCTCGACCGCTACGGCAACACGTCGTCTGCGTCGATTCCGGTCGCCCTCACGGAGGCGCTCGCGGAGGGGCGCGTGCGCGACGGCGACCTGGTGGTCTGCGTTTCGTTTGGGGCCGGACTGGTTTGGGGCGCCCTGGCCCTGCGCTGGGGGAGATAAGGCAAAGGGGGAGCACGGCAAATGGGGGTTCGTATTGTCACCGACAGCACCGCCGACCTGCCGAAGGAGCTCTGCCGGGAGCTGGGCATCGAGGTGGTGCCGCTCACCGTCCGCTTCGGGGAGGAATCCTACCTGGACGGCGTGACCCTGGAGTCTGACGGCTTCTGGGCCAAGCTGAAGGAGAGCCCGCACCATCCCAGCACCGCGCAGCCGGCGCCGGGCGATTTCCTGGAGGTGTACCGGCGCATCCACGAGGCGGGGGATGAGATCGTCTCAATCCACATCTCCTCCAAGATGTCCGGCACGGTCAACTCGGCGGAGATCGCCGCGCAGATGCTGCCGGAGGCGGGCATCAGCGTCGTCGACACCCGGTCGGTCTCGCTGGGGCTCGGCATGGTGGCGCTGGGCGCCGCCCGGATGGCGAAGGAGGGCAAGAGCCGCGAGGAGATCGTCGCCTGGGCGAACCGCACCTGCGACAAGATGAACATCCTGTTTACCATCGATACCCTGGAGTTCCTGCGGCGCAACGGCCGCATCGGCAAGGCGACCGCCCTGCTGGGCGGGCTGCTGGGCATCAAGCTGATCCTGCAGGTGGACCAGGAGGGCGTGGTGGCCCCCGCCGACAAGGTGCGCGGCCGCTCCCGGGTGCTGGCCCGGGCGAGGGAGATCATGCGGCAGCGGGTCGCCCCGGGCAAGCGCATCCGGCTCGCGGTGGTGCACACCCAGTCGCCCGAGCAGGCCCGGGCCTGGGGCGAAGAGGTGAAGCAGGGGTACCAGGTGGAGGAGTACCTGGTGGGCGAGCTGGGGGCCGTGGTGGCCTGCCACGCGGGCCCGGGTGCGCTTGGTATTATATTCCACGAAGTTGACTAGAACAGGCAGACATCGGTCAATCCTTACAGCCAAGAAACCTTGAAGGGAGGCCTGACTGAATGGCGAAGATCGCATTCCTCTTTCCGGGCCAGGGGGCCCAGTATGTCGGGATGGGGCAGGAGCTCGCCCGGCAATACCCCGAAGTGGCCCGCCGGTTCGAGCAGATGAACGAGCTGGTGGGGTTCGACCTGAGAAAGCTATGCTGGGAGGGGCCGGAGGAGGAGCTGAAGAAGACCGCCAACCAGCAGCCCGCCGTGCTGGCCTTCTCGGTGGCGTGCCTGGAACTGCTGACCGGTGAGGGCATCCGGCCGGATGTGACCGCGGGCCTCTCGCTGGGCGAGTACAGCGCGCTGGTGGCCGCGGGGGCGCTGACCTTCGAGGAGGCGGTGCCGCTGGTGCGGCGCCGGGGCACGTACATGCAGGAGGCGGTGCCGCTGGGCACCGGGGGCATGGCGGCCCTGCTCGGGCTGACCGGCGCCCAGGTGGACGACCTGTGCGCCCGGGCCGCCCGGGAGACGGGGCGGCACGTGGAGGGCGCCAACTACAACTGCCCTGGCCAGGTGGTGGTGGCCGGCCACACGGAGGCCGTGGAGCGGTGCATGGAGCTGGCCGCGGAGGCCGGGGGCCGCGCCGTGCGGCTCTCGGTGACCGCGCCCTTCCACTCCCGCCTGCTCAGGCCGGCCGGCGAGCGGCTGGCCGAGGCCCTCGAGGGGATCCGGCTCAGGGAGGCGCAGGTGCCGGTGGTCTCCAACGTCACGGCGGACTACGTCGCCCGGCCCGACGAGATCCGCCGGCTCCTGGTCGAGCAGGTCTCCCGCCCGGTGCTGTGGGAGGCGTCGATCCGGCGGATGATCGCCGACGGGGTGGACACCTTCGTGGAGGTGGGCCCCTCCCGAACGCTCACCGGCTTCGTCCGGAAGATCGACAAGGGCGTCCGGGCGATGCACGTGGAGGACCCGGCGTCGCTGGGCCGAGTGCTTGATTCCCTGGGGAGGGTTTGCTAAGATGAACCTATCTACGCAGGTGGCAATTGTTACCGGTGCCACCGGCGGGCTGGGCCGGGAGATCTGCCTCGCCCTGGCCCGTGAGGGCGCCGCAGTGGTGGTGAACTATGCTCGCAGCGCGGACAAGGCCGCCGCGCTCGTCGAGCAGCTCACCGCCCTGGGGGCCGAGGCCCTGGCGGTGCAGGCAGACGTGGCAACGCCGGAGGGCGCCGACGCCCTGGTGAAGGCGGCCCTGCAGCGCTTCGGCCGGGTCGACATCCTGGTGAACAACGCCGGCATCAACCGCGATACCCTGATTATGCGGATGAAGGAGTCGGATTGGGACGACGTGCTCGACACCAATCTGAAGGGCGCCTTCCTCTGCATCAAGGCGGTGGCCCGGCCGATGATGAAGGCCCGGGCCGGGCGCATCATCAACATCGGCTCGGTGTCGGGGCTGGCGGGCAACGCGGGGCAGGCCAACTACGCCGCCGCCAAGGCGGGCCTGGTGGGCCTCACCCGGGCGGTGGCCCGGGAGCTGGGCAGCCGGAACATCACGGTCAACTGCGTCGCCCCCGGCGCCATCGATGCCGGCATGCTGCTGGAACTGAACGAGGAGCAGCGGAAGAACTTCCTCCGGCAGATTCCCCTGGAGCGCTTTGGCAGGCCCGAAGATGTCGCCGCGGCGGTGGTCTTCCTGGCCGGCCCGGGTGGTGCGTACATCACCGGGCAGACGCTCGCGGTCGACGGCGGCCTGACCATGTACTAGAATTTCCGCGGCAAGGTGCCGATCCCCTGAGAGGAGGTGAACCTGCCCATGTCCAACGATCCGATTTTCGAGAAGGTGAAGGCCATCATCGTCGACCAGCTTTCGGTTGAGGAGGAAGAGGTGACGCTGGAGGCCTCGTTCATCGAGGACCTCGGCGCCGACTCCCTCGACATCGTGGAGCTGATCATGGCCCTGGAAGAGGAGTTCGAGCTCGAGGTGCCCGACGAGGACGCGGAGAAGCTCACCACTGTTGGCGCAGCGGTGAACTACATCAAAGAGCACAAGTAGAATTGCCAGGGATTGAGAGAACACCCGGAGTCCCGTAACGACGCTCACTGATGTAGCGCCGGTGCGGGGCTTTTCCTCTGTGAGGAGGGATGGGCCGTGTCCGTGCTGGACCCGGAGCTGCGCGCCTGGTGCGCCGAGGCCCTCGGCCACCGGTTCCGCGACGAGGCGCTCCTCCTGGAGGCCTTGACGCACACCACCTACGCCAATGAGCACCCGCGCGCCCGCGCCAACGAACGGCTGGAGTTCCTGGGCGACAGCGTGGTGGGCATGGTGATTGCCGCGCACCTCTACGAACGCTATTCCGACCTGCCCGAGGGCGAACTGACCAAAATTCGGGCGGCCGTGGTGTGCGAACCCTCGCTGGCGAGCCGCGCCCGCGCCCTGGGGCTGGGCAAGTACATGCGGTTTGGCCGGGGCGAGTCGGTGACCGGCCGCGACCGGGACTCGACCCTGTCTGACGGGTTCGAGGCGCTGGTGGGGGCGCTCTACCTCGATGGCGGGCTCGAGGCGGCGCAGCGGTTCGTCCTGCGTGAGCTGGGGCCGCTGGTGGAGGCGGCGCGCAAAGGTCTGGTGCGGGTCGACTACAAGACGCAGCTGCAGGAGCTGCTGCAGCGGCAGGGGGCGGCCGCCCCGCAGTACCGCCTGCTGGTGGAGGAGGGGCCGGCGCACCTCCGGCGCTTCCAGGTGGGCGTCTACTTTCAGGGCCGGCTTCTGGGCACCGGCTGGGGGCGGAACAAGAAGGAGGCGGAACAGGAGGCGGCGCGCCAGGCGTTGATGCCGGAGCACCACCCGGGCTGACCAGTCCCGGGTGGTGCCGGCGCGCGGGAACAGCGTTTTGTTGAACAGGTCGCTAAATTCCTAGAGGAATCTTTATGGCGACAGAGGGAAAAAGCTGTTTGGTATAGAATGCACAATCAGAGTATCTAACTATTCGGCAGCGCTGTTCTGGTCAGTTTGGGGGGGATTTCAGGATGGAAGCACTAAGGATTTCAGGATGGAAGCACTAAAGGTCTCAGCATCTTCGAACCCGAAATCGGTAGCAGGCGCTCTGGCTGCTGTTCTGCGTGAGAAGGGCAGCGCTGAGGTCCAGGCCGTGGGTGCGGGTGCCGTGAACCAGGCGGTGAAGGCGATTGCCATCGCCCGGGGCTACGTGGCGCCCAACGGAATCGACCTCATCACCATTCCGGCTTTTGCGGAGATTGCCATAGAGGGGGAGGAGCGGACCGCGATCCGGTTCATCGTCGAACCACGGTAGCTTGCTTTTACTCCATAGTGAACAGCCTCCTGGCGAGCGTCAGGAGGTTGTTCCGTGGGAGATTTACGATTTCTGGTTTATCAGACAGAAGGGAAATGATCAAAGACATATAATATGCACAATACACATTGGTGGGGAGGATG
>JAMNXV010000204.1 GCA_023623185.1 Bacillota bacterium | reverse complement strand
GCTGCTGGCGGGGGCTCAGCCGCCGCAGCTTACCCATCGACCCCGCAGCTATCCGTTCTGTTCCGGTTTGGTGTTGGCGTGGGGATTCTGCTGCCGCAGACAGCCCGGGCTCAGCCGCTGTGGCTCACGCGTCGACCCCGCAGCTATCGGTTCTGTTCGGGTTCGGTGTTGGCGCGGAGGCCCGGCTGCCAGGGACTGCCCGCCCACAGCGACGACGAACAGACGAGATAGTCGGGAAGAGGGACCGCGATGTCCCCCGGCGCCCGCCGGGACCTATCCGCCGGGCACCCCAGGGCGCCGGCCTGGCACGGTGGGGCCACCTGCTTGCACAGGGGTCAGGTGAGGCGCCGGAAGAGGTCCGGGCACTCGAGGACCAACCCGCAGGCATCCACGGTCATCACGGTGGTGAAGCCTCGGTCAAGCGCCTCGTAGCGGTAGCGCCCATTGCCCAGGTTGGTGTAGCGCTGGCGGGTCGGCCGGAGCGTCAGCCCCGGCACTTTGATGTAGACCACACGAATCTCAGCCGACTCCCTCTCGGCCAGTCTCAGCCGCCGAATGGGCAGCGTATTGGTGAAGGGCGTGATGGAGATGTCCACGTCGATGCAGCCCGCCAGGAGGTCCCGCCCGAATCACGCTCCGGGTCGATCCGGGTGTCACCTTCCTGAACGGACACGCGCAGGACCTGCCAGTGGGTGTCCAACTCCAGATGGTACTCGACGCGGGCGCTCCCGTCGCCATACGCTCCGGTCACGATGGAGTCCGCGATGATCACGTCGCCCTCGGTCCGGAGGACGAGCTCTTCCGTCGCCGGCCACGCAATCGCTGTCCACCGCACTGAACGCCGCATCCCAATCCTCCTCTCGCCACGCCAATCTCACGGCAGATCTGCACGCCCATCGACCCGGGCAGCGCGCTCACTTGCACGACCTGCACGCCCTGCACGCCCGTTTACCCGGGCGTAGAACCCCCGGTTCCGCCGGTACAGCTCCTTGAACGCCGCAAAGCGCTCATCGTAGATCCGGCGGTGGGCCGGGGTGGGCTCGAAGGTCCGGGCGATGGCCACCAGGTCGGGCACGTCGGCAAAGCCCAGTTCGCCCAGGCCCACGAGGGCGACCAGCCCGGCGCCGCGCACGTTGGCCTCCAGGGGCCGGTCCACCTGGTTCACCGGCCGGTCCAGCACGTCTGCGTAGATCTGGCACCAGAGTTCCGAGCGGGCGCCGCCGCCGATGAGCCGCACGGGCTCCATCCGCCTCCGGACGAAGCCATCCACGGCCTCGGCCAGCCAGCGGGCGTTGAGGGCGACGCCCTCCAGCGCCGCCCGCACCAGGTGGGCCCGGGTCGTGCGCAGCGTGAGGTTGTGGAAGCCGCCCCGAACCCAGGCGTCCTCCACGGGGGTACGCTCGCCGACGAGCCACGGTGTGAAGATCAGCCCGTCGCTGCCTGGCGGCGCCTCCGCGGCCAGGGCCAGCAGCCGGGGCAGGGCGTCCGCCCGCTGCCCATCCGGCAGGGTCGCCTGCGGGCCGCCGACGCCCGGGTCGGCAAGCAGCTCCCGCAGGTGGAGCAGGCAGGCGCCGGCGGCCTCCTGCTCGTTGGCGACCAGGTAGCGGCCGGGGATGGCGGACGGGATGGACGCCATGTTGTGAAGCAGGTCGGTCTTCATGTAGGGCACGTGGGCCGAGAGCCAGGAGGAGGTGCCCACGTAGAGGTGGGGGTCCAGGTCGCGGGTGCCGCCGGAGCCGATGGCGGCCGCGTGCAGGTCCGGCGTTCCCGCCACCACGTGGGTCTCGGGCAGGAGCCCCAGCTCCGCCGCCGCCGCAGGCCGCAGCCGGCCCAGGACCGCCGTGGCGGGGAGCAGGTCCGGCAGCTTCGCCCGGTCCAGGCCGGCGGCGTCCAGCAGGTCGGGGTCGTAGCGGATGCGGTAGGGATCCCGGTTGTCGGTGACCCAGTGGAGCGTGATGGACTCGTACGTGGCGGCGAACTCGCCGGTGAGCCGCAGGTTCAGGTAGTCCTTCGGCTCCAGGAACTTGTGCGCGGCTTCGTACACATCGGGGCGGGCCCGGCGGATGTAGAGGATGTGGGCCAGCGAGTCCTTGCCGGCCTTGCCGGGGATGCCGCCGGTGCGGCGGATCCAGCGCCAGAGCTTGTCCACGCCGTAGCCGGCGATGGAGACGGGTCCGCCGGTGAGCCGGGCGACGTCCGGCGCGCCGCGGGTGTCCATCCAGCTGATGGCCGGCATCAGGGGGCGGCCGTCGTGGCCCACGGCCACGGTGGCGGACCACTGCGCCGTACAGCCGATGGCGACCACCTGGTCCCGGGTGGCGATCCCCCGGGCCATGAGCCGGCGGGTGGCGGCGACGAGCGCGGCCCACCACTCGTCGGGGTCCTGCTCCGCCCCGCCCCCGGGCAGCAGCGTGAGACTGACCGGCTCGGTCTCCAGGGCCGTCACGGCGCCGGTGAACGAGACCAGGGCCGCCTTCAGGGCCGATGTGCCCAGGTCCAGGGCCAGGACGTACTGCTGGGCCATGGCGCCTACACCTCGTAGAGCAGGTCGATGAAGCCGGTAAGCACCTGCCGGACCAGCTCCGGCGGGGCAGAGGCGGCCACGCCGTAGATGGGGGCCATGCCGGTCTGCTTCGCCGGGTTGGCGGCCACATGCTCCGCCGCCGCCCGCAGGTCGGCCAGGAACCGGTCGACCACCCCGGGCTCGGCGTGCCGGAGGGTGAGGGCGATGTGGAAGGCCGGCGGCCGGTGCAGGCCGTTCAGCCGCCAGCCCCGCCCGGCCATCTCCTCCATCACCTGGTAGATGTTGAGGTCGTCGGAGGCGACGGCGATCACCCAGAGGGGGTCGCCCAGGATCTTCAGGCCGGGGATCTCCCGGATGCCCGCCTTCAGCCGGTCGGCCGCCGCCAGGATGCGCCGGGTGGCCTCCATGTAGCCCTCCTCGCCCATGGCGAGCATCGCGGCCCAGGCGGTGGCGCTGAGCGCCCCGGGCCGGCTGCCGGCGAAGGTGGGGGAGAAGTAGAGGCCGCCGGGCCAGTCGGCAACGGTGAAGTACTGGTGGTGCAGCAGCTCGCGGCTGCGGTAGAGGATGACGGAGGCGCCCTTGGCCCCGTAGCCGTACTTGTGGGTGTCGGCCGAGATGGAGGTGACCCCCTCCAGCCGGAAGTCGAAGGGGGGCACCGGGTAGCCCAGCCGCTCGGCCCAGGGCAGGACGAAGCCGCCCAGGCAGGCGTCCACGTGGCAGCCGATGCCGTGCTCCGCCGCGAGCGCAGCGATCTCGGGGATGGGGTCGATGACGCCGTGGGGGTACCCCGGCGCCGACCCGGCGATGACGACGGTGTTCGGGGTGATGGCCGCCCGCATTGCCTGGACGTCGGCCCGGTACCCGGCATCGAGCGGGGTGCGGATCAGCTTGATGCCGAAGTACTGCGCCGCCTTGTCGAAGGCCGCGTGCGCGCTGACGGGCACCACCGCCTCAGGGGCGGTGATGCCCTTCGTTTCGCGGGCCCAGTCCCGGTAGGTCTTCATGGCCAGCAGGAGCGACTCGGTGCCGCCGGAGGTGACGGTGCCGCAGACGGGCCCGCCCGCGGCGCCGGCCCCGAGCATCTGCGCGGTCATGGCGACGACCTCCGCCTCGAACTTGGCCGTGCTGGGCCAGAGGTCGGGGTGGAGCGGGTTGGACTGGGAGTGGAGCGCGTAGACCTGGTTGAGGAAGGCGATGTGGCCCTCATCGCCGTGGTAGACGGCGCCGGAGGCGTAGCCCTCCTGCCACGTGGGGGCCTCGGCCTCGTGCATGGCGGCGATCTCGGCGAGGATGGCCTCGCGGGGCCGGCCGGTCCGGGGCAGGCGGGGGTGGGACGGAAAGCGGTCCCGGTAGGGCTTCATCTGGTCCTTCAGAGAGGCGAGCAGATCCATGGGCGTCCCTCCTCGCAGGCTGGTTGCGTTTGAATTCCGCGAATGTCGCAATAGTCCTGCAGAGGAAGGCGGAGAATCGGCGGCATTTGCCGCCAGTCCGGGCGGGATGGAGGGAAGGATTCCTGGCGTCGATACCCTAATAGTTAAGACAAGAAAGCAATGCTGGGGCCCCCGTGGCCCCGGCAGGCGTCTTCAAGCCCCGCCTGCTTCCGCAGGACTGCAGCACTCCAGCGAAGGAAGGGACGCAGATGGCTACTGGCAAAGACCAGGGTTCCGATCGCGCGGCTGAAGGCTCCGGCACACCCCGGAGCAAGACGTTCGTCGAAGACACGCTCATCGGCCTCGCTGTGATCGCGCTGATGCTGACGTGGGGCGGATTCGGCGCCTTCTGGTTCTGGATCGCCATCGCGCTGGGCGCAGTGGGGGTCGGCCTGAAGGTCTGGCGTCAGGCGGCGCCCAACCGGCCCAGAGGCGGTGACTGAAACTGACCGACTACGAGGGGGGTGGCCACGCGTGCGCAAGGAACGGGTGCTCGAGGCCCTCCGGCAACTCGCGCCTGCCGGCAGTTCCCGCGGTGCAACCGCCAGCGAAGTGGCCGAGATGGTCGGCATTCGGCGGAACAACGCGAGCGCTGACCTGAACGAGCTGGTGAATGAGGGGCTGGCGCTGAAGCTGAAGGGGAGGCCCGTCCGGTTTGTTGCGGTGGACGAGGGCGCTGCCCAGGGCGCCGTCCCTCCCCTGGAACACGACCCGTTTCAGGAACTCGTGGGATGCCGCGGGAGCCTCAGCGCGGCGGTGGAGCAGGCGAAGGCAGCCATGCTGTACCCTCCCCGCGGGCTGCCCACACTGATTTCCGGCCCCACGGGCTCCGGCAAGAGCCGGCTGGCGGAAGCGATGTACCGGTACGCCGTGGCCGCGGGACGGCTTCCCCAGGGGGCGCCGTTCTGCGTGTTCAACTGCGCCGACTACGCGGCGAACCCGCAGCTGCTTCAGGCCCAGCTCTTTGGCTACGTGAAGGGCGCCTTCACCGGCGCGGAGCGCGACACGCCGGGCCTCGTGGCCGAGGCGGACGGCGGCCTGCTGTTCCTGGATGAGATCCACCGCCTGCCCCCAGACGGCCAGGAGATGCTCTTCCTGCTCATGGACCGGGGAATTTACCGGGCCCTGGGCGAGACGACGATGCGGCAGGCCTCCGTGATGCTGGTCGGCGCCACATCCGAGGATCCGAGCTCGTCCCTCCTGAACACCTTCGTCCGCCGCTTCCCCGTGGTGATCCACCTGCCCGGGCTCGACGTCCGGCCCATGGAGGAACGGCTGGCGCTGATCGAGGTCTTCCTCCGGGAGGAGGCGTCCCGCATCGGCATCCCCATCGCGGTGAGCCCCCTGGTCCTGCTGGCCCTGCTGGCCTACCGCACCACCGGCAACGTGGGGGAGCTGCGCAGCGCCATCCTCATGGCCTGCGCCAAGGCGTTCTTCGGGCACATGGCCGCAGGGTCGGGAGAGAGCGGCCCCATTTCCCTGGACCTCACCCACCTCTCACCGCAGATTCAGCTGGCCTACCTGCAGGGGCTCGAGCCCTCGGGCGATGCCGAGCGGCTGGTGGGCGTGGAGGACCGCGTGTACATGCCTTCGGCCCTGCACAGCGAGGGCAGGTACCCCGATGAGTACGTGCCGACGGACCTCTACGCGCAGCTCCACCGACGGGTGGCCGGCTACCTCAGGGCGGGCCTTCAGGAAAGCGAGCTCCGGCGGGTCATCAGGACGGACCTGGACTACTACCTGCGCCGCCTGCTCCACCGTGCCAACCGAACCGGCCTCGTTCCCAACCACCTGCTGAACATCGTCACCGAGTTTGTCCGCGATGTGGGAGAGGAGCTGAACGAGAAGTACGGGTCTGAGGTGGTGACGGGGCTCGCCCTCCACCTGGCCGCCAAGTCCGACCACGAACTCGACGCGGACCAGACGCTCGCCCTCGTCGCCCAGTGTCCGGCGGAGTACGCCGTCGTCAACCGGCTGGCCCCCCGGCTGGAGGCGCAGCTGGGCATGCGGCTGCTGCCCGGAGAGAAGAGCTTCCTGGCGCTCTTCCTGGCCGCCCACCGCCGGCGGAAGACGCCTTCGGGCCTCCAGGTCATGGTGATCGCCCACGGCGACACCACCGCCTCCAGCATGGCAGCCGTGGCCAACGAGCTGCTCGGCACTGACGTCGTGAGCGCCGTCGACATGCCGCTGGAGCAGAGCGTGCAGGCCACCGTGGAGCTGGCTGCGGCCCGCGTGCGGGAGGTCGGCAACGTGCGCGGCGTGGTGCTGCTGGTCGACATGGGGTCGCTGACCGGGCTGGGCCCGGTGCTGGAGCGTGAGACAGGCGTCCCCTTCGCGGTGGTGCCGCTGGTGACGACCCCGGCCGTGATCGAGGCGGCGCGCGTCGCCCGGGAGCCGGGCAGCGACCTCGCGGCCGTGCTGCGCGCGGTGCGCAGAGTCTACACCGGCCACGAGGAAGAGCCGGTGCTCTCCACCGACAAGCGGCTGGTCATCACCACCTGCCTCACCGGACAGGGGACGGCCCGGAAGCTGGCTGCCTTCCTGACGGAGGCCCTGCCGGGCGAGCTGCGGGAATCCGTCACGATTCAGGCCGTCGACCTGGAGAAGGGATCGGTCCTTCCCGGCCTGTTGGTGGAAGGCTGGCGCAAGAGCGTCGTCGCCGTGGTGGGCACCATCGATCCGCACCTGCCCGGCGTTCCCTTCATCGGGCTCGAGCGGATCCTCTTCGGCGACGGTCTGCAGGCGCTGGTGGATCTGCTCCAGGGGGAGGCTGCTTCCGTCTCCGAGCCGTCCGTCACGCGCGAGGAGGCCATGGAACTGGCCACCCGGTTCCTGGTCGACAACATCACATCTGTCGATGGAAACCGGGCCGGGGAGGACGCCGTGGCCGCACTGCGCCGCTTCGAGGAAAGCCTGGGCATGCAGATGAACACCAACCGGGTGGCCCGGTGGATCATCCACCTCGGGTTCGCCATAGAGCGGCTGGCGGGCGAAGGACTGGTTTACCCCTGCCCGGAGGAGGAATACCTGAAGGCCAGGCACGCTTCGCTGCTGTCCGCGATCGCCGAGGCGCTGGCGCCGATCGGGCAGAGCTGGGGGTTTTCGTTTCCGCCCAGCGAGATTGCGTACATGGCCCTCATTGTGCTGACCGAATGATGGGGACTGAGTGACGGGGACTGCACGGCGCCGGATGTGTCTTGAAAGTGTCTTGATAGTGTCTTGCAAGAGGTGGATCGCACAGATCCACCTCTTGCGCGTGTTCCCGGGGCCATCTGTCTTGGCACGGAACTTGCAGCTATATGACAGGCGAGAGCACTCATACTTTCACAACTCGAAAGGCGGAGGGATGCAGATGCCCATCGTTTTGGTACGTGTGGACGACCGTTTGATCCACGGGCAGGTGGCTGTCGGGTGGACGCGGACCGTGGGAGCGACGCGCATCGTCGTCGCCAACGATGAGGTCGCAAAGGACGCGACGCAGAAGGCGCTGCTGAAGCTGGCCGCTCCGGTTGGCGTGAAGGTCAGCATTCTGTCCGTGGCCGATGCGGCCGCCCTGCTGGCCGGACCCAAGGTGGCCAAGGACAGGGTGATGGTCCTGGTCCGTGATCCGCAGTCGCTCCTGGGACTCATGGACGGGGGCGTTGAGCTGACGAAGGTGAACGTCGGCAACGTCCGGATGGCGCCGGGGCGGGTTCGGCTCACGAAGGAGGTCGCCGCCAGCCCGGAGGAGCTGGAGGCCTGGAAGGAACTCGATCGCAGGGGCGTGATCCTGGAGGCGGTCTGGCTGCCCGGAGGTGCCGTCACCGATTTCAACAACGTCCTTCGGCAGCAGTAACCGCGTCCCCGCAGATTTCTGGGGGTGTGACAGAGCACATGATTGGATTACTCATCGTAACGCACGGTCGACTTAGCGAAGCCCTACTTGAATCGGCCGCGATGCTCGTGAATGACACGGATCGGGTGCGCGCTGTGAGCTTCCTTCCGGGTCAGGGAATTGAGGACTTGAGCAACGCCGTCAGGGGTGCTCTCGATGAGTTGGCCGATAACGACGGTATCCTGGCGATGGTGGATATTCCCGGTGGTAGTCCCGCGCGCGTTGTCGGCGGCCTGACCTTGGAACGGCCAGGCCTCGAGCTGGTAACGGGCGTCAACCTTGCCATGGTGGTGGAGGCCCTCATGGCCCGTCAGACCGTCACCCTGTCCGAACTGGTGGACCTGGTGCTGCGGTCCGGGCGGGACAGCATAGGGGACCTGGCTTCCGCCATCCGCAACGAGCTGTCGATGGGGGGGTGATGCGGCAGGGAACTGGACGGAGAAGGTTTGAGGGATCCCTGTCACCCGCTGAACCGCTGTCAACGAGGAATGGGGGGTATCTGGCATGTCAGTAGGCACTGCGTTGGTGCTGGCATTCTTGGCAGGTTTCGCGTACTTCTCCCGTCGGTTCATGGGCGATTGGTATCTTGAGAGACCCATTATCCTGGGACCCCTTGTCGGCCTTGTGATGGGTGACGTTCAAACCGGTCTGATCGTCGGCGGAACGCTCGAGTTCGTGTTTATGGGCGCCGTGGACATTGGCGGATCGGTGCCGCCCAACTACGCGATCGGCGCCGTGCTGGGAACGGCGTTTGCCATCTCGACCGGCCAGGGCATCGAGGCGGCGCTGCTCGTAGCGATTCCGGCGTCGCTGCTCGGCTCCTTCTTTGAGGTGCTGGCCAAAACGTTCAGCAGCTTCTTCGTGAACGCAGCCGAGCGGTACGCAGACGAGGGGAATGACCGCGGCATTGCGATGCTCATGCATCTCGGCAACCTGCTCCACTTCCTGGCCTATGCGCTGCCCACCTTCATCGCCCTGGCGCTGGGCGCCACCGCCGTCCAGCGGATGGTGGAGTCCATTCCGGACTGGCTGAACAACGGCATCGGCACGGCTGGAAAGATGCTTCCCGCCCTGGGCTTTGCGCTGTTGCTGAACAGCCTCGCGCCCGGATCGCTGCTGCCGTTCTTCTTCGTGGGCTTCCTGGTGGCCGCCTACACCAACTGGGGCGTGCTGGCCATCGCGCTGCTGGCCATCCTGGTGGCCCTCATCATCCAGCACTACCGCACTGTTGATGAAGACGACGCCGCCGAACTCGATCCCGAGGTCTCGGCCGGGCTGGGCGACACGATCACCCGCGCTGACCTGCGCACCCTGTTCTTCCGGTCGTTCGCCCTGCAGTCCGCCTTCAGCTTTGACCGCATGCAGGCGCTGGGCTGGACCTGGTCCCTGATCCCGTTCCTGAAGAAGATCTACAAGGACCAGCCCGAGGAGTACAAGCGGGCTCTCCGGCGCCATCTGACCTTCTTCAACACGCACATGTGGGTCCACGGTCCCATTCTGGCCCTCACGGCCGACCTCGAGGCGCGCCGCGCCCGCGGAGAGGACATCGACGAGCAGGCCATTCAGGGCCTGAAGGGCAGCCTGATGGGCCCGCTGGCCGGCATCGGCGACTCCATGTTCCACGGCACGCTGCGCCCGATCATGGGCGGCATCGCTGCGGGCCTTGCCCTGCAGGGCAACCCGCTGGCGCCGATCATCTTCTTCGTGTCGGTGAACGCCGTCCACGTGTTCTGCGCCTGGTACGGCCTGTACAAGACGTACGACTGGGGCCAGACCGTGATCGCCCGCCTGGCCTCCGGCGGCCTGCGCCAGTTCCTGGAGGGCGCCAGCATCGCCGGCCTGATGGCGGTCGGCGCGCTGACCGGCACCTGGCTCAACGTGACCACGCCGCTGGCCTACACGGTGCAGGACGCCACGGTGTCGGTGCAGTCCATGCTCGACAGCATCATGCCCAGGATCCTGCCCCTGACGCTGGTCATGATCGTGTTCTGGTTCGTGCGCAAGCAGAAGAAGACGACCAACATCATGCTGGGCCTGATCGCAGCCGGACTGGTGCTGGGGGCGCTCGGCATCCTTGGCTAGAACTCAGGCGGCGTCGGGCTCCGGGACAGTTCCCGGAGCCCGATGGCCCCTCTTAGGCAGGTGTATGTGAATGACCCACACGATCCCTGAGTCCATCCAGCAGGCCTTTGAACGCACGGAGCACCCGTTTCACATGTGGGAAGCGCTGCAGTCGACCCCGGAAGCGCTGGCCACCCTCTTCGAGGCCCCGGTGAAGGAGCAGATCGCCGAAGCCGCGGCGGCGCTGGCGGGCGTCGATTACGTTCACCTGCTGGGCTGCGGCACCTCGTACTTCTCCGGCATCGCAGGCACGTATGCCTTGCACGCCCTGACGGGCATTCCCAGCGCTGCGCACAACGCCTTCGAGTTCGCGGCGTACCCGCCCGGCAGGCTGGACCGCTCCGCCGTGGTGGCCATCTCCCACACCGGCTCCACCCGGGTTGCGCTGGACTCCGTCCACCTGGCGGCCGAACGGGGCGGTGTGACCATCGGCCTCACCGACTACCCCGATTCTCCCCTCGCCCGCGCGGTGGACTTTCCCATTCTGGGCGGCGGCGGCCGGGAGAAGTCCCTGCCCAAGACCAAGAGCTACCCGGTTTCGCTGCTGCGGCATTACCTGCTGGCGGCTCAGGTTGCGGCCAACAGCGGAGGCGGGGGCAGCGAGCTGCTGAAGGTCCTCGCTCAGGCTCCCGAGCATGCCCGCGCCCTGCTGTCAGACAGCTTCCCGGTCACCGAGGAGCTGGTTGCCGCACGCCTGCCGGCCAGCCAGATCTTCATCATCGGCAACGGTCCGAACGTGGCCACCGCGCTGGACGGCCGCCTGAAGCTCCAGGAAGCGGCGCAGGTGCCGGCTCACGCCTGGGAGCTGGAGGAGGCCATGCACGGTCCGTGGAGCATCATCAACCCCGGGGACTGGGTGTTCCTCCTGGCCATGCGCGGCCCCGGTATGGCCAAGGCCCGGGGGCTGGCCGAGGCCCTGAAGCACGTCGGCGTGAACCTGTGGGTGATCACCGACGATCCGAACAGCATCGCGGGCGCGCGCTACCGGACGCTCCTGCCGGCCGGCGTGCCGGAGATCTTCACGCCGCTCTTTGCCATCCTGCCGCTCTACCAGTTCATCTATCTGACCGCCCTCGCGCTGGGCAAGCGGCCGGACTGCATGCGGCTTGCAGATCCCCGGTATCTGCGGGCGCGCCTTGCGCTGCCCCGCTGACCGGGTGGTGAGCCCGATGTCGGCAGCAGTCTACCTGAAGGCGCTGACCGCCCTGCTGAGCCGCATTCAGGACAGCCAGCTGTCCGCGGTTCAGGCGGTCGGGGCGCGCATCGGTGAGTCCGTTGCGGAGGGCGGCGTGGTTCACCTCTTCGGCTGTGGTCACTCGCACCTCGCGGCCGAGGAGGTGTTCATCCGGTCGGGCACGCTCACCACCGTGCGGGCGATCTGGCCGGACATGATCACAGACAAGCTGGAGCGCGTGGAGGGGCTGGGCGCCGCGGTGCTGGCGATGGGCGACGTCCGGCCGGGTGAAGTGCTGTTCATTATCTCGAACTCGGGGATCAACCCGCTGCCCATCGATGTGGCCTATGAGGCCGGACGGCGGGGCGCCGTCACCGTGGCGGTGACTTCGAAGCAGCATTCGCTGGCGGTTCCCTCACGCCACAGCAGCGGCAGGCGGCTTTTCGAGGTGTGTGACCACGTCCTGGACACGTGCGTTCCCGCCGGCGACGCCCTCGTGGAGCTGCCGGGGTCGCCCGGACCCGTGGGGCCGGCGTCGACCGTCGGCGCAGTGGCGCTGATCCACGCGGCGATGGTGGAGGCGGCGGGCTGGCTGATCAGGCGCGGGATCGAGCCGCCGGTCCGGATCAGCCGGAACATGCCGGGCGGCGATGAGCACAACGACATGCTCGCCCGGCGGTACAGAGACCGCATTCCCGAACTGGGGTGAGTGACCATGGAACGACCGATTGCGCTGACCGGGGGCCGGGTTCTGACACCGGCGGGCGATCTCACGCCCGCCACCCTCCTGATCGCCGGAGAGGAGATCGCCGCTGTGGCCGCGCCCGGTGAGGCCCTGCCGCCGGACGTCGAGACGATCGATGTGTCGGGCTGCATCGTGGCGCCAGGGTTTATCGACAGCCACGTTCACGGCGGCATGGGGTACAACTTCATGCACGGCACACGGGAGGCTTTCGCCGGCATCTCCGCGCATCTGGCCCGGGGCGGAACCACGGCCTGCCTGGCCACGACGACCAGCGCCCCGCTGGAAGACATCGTGTCGGCGCTGGCGAACATCGCCGAAGCCAGCCGGGCGCCGCAGCCCGGGCAGGTGGAGATCCTGGGCGCCCATCTGGAGGGGCCCTTCATCAACAGGGAGAAGGCCGGCTCCCAGGCCCTGGAGCACGTCCGCCCGCCGTCGGCGTCCGAGGTGCAGGCGCTGCTGGACGCCGCGGGAGGGGCGCTCCGGGTGGTCACCATGGCCCCCGAGCTGCCCGGCGCCAGGGAGGCCATCCGCACGCTGACCGGGCTGGGGGTGCAGGTCTCGCTGGGGCACAGCACGGCCTCCTACGAGGAGGCCCGGGAGGCGCTGGAGTGGGGCGTGCGCCGGGCCACCCACCTGTACAGCGCCATGCCGGCCATCCACCACCGCCGGCCCGGCGCCGTCGTCGCCCTGCTGGAGGACCCGCGGGTCTTCGTCGAGCTGACCGTGGACGGCATGCATGTGCACCCCGCCGTGGTGGCGCTGACCTGCCGCCTGGCGGGATCGGAGCGGCTCGTCCTGATCACGGACGGCGTCGACGTGGCCGGGCTGGGAGACGGGGTCTTCATGCGGTGGGAGGGCACGCCGGTGACGGTGCAGGACGGACGGTGCCGCACGGAGTCCGGCACCCTGGCCGGCAGCACCTTGCGGATGGACCAGGCGGTGCGGAACATGGTGCGGTTTGCCGGCATCTCCCCCGCGGCGGCGCTGCGCATGGCCTCGGAAAACCCGGCACGGGCGCTGGGCATCACCCGCAAGGGCGCGCTGGCCCCGGGCAAGGACGCGGATGTGGTGGTGCTCGACGCCGACCTGACCGCGATCCTGACCCTCGCACGCGGGCGGATTGTGTACGACGGTCGTACGACACCTGAGCCGGAGGAATGAGAGATGGAAAGTCTGACGCTCCGCGAGATCCTCAGACAGCCCCATACCTGGCGGGAGGCCGCCCAGCGGGCCGCCGACGCCGCGCCGCAGACCGGCGACCTGCTGGCCCGCTCCGGGGCCGAGCTCGTGCTCTTCACCGGTTGCGGCAGCTCCTACTACCTCGCGATTGCGGCGGCGGGGTTCTTCCAGGAGGTGACGGGGCTCGCGGCCAGGGCGGTGCCCTCCTCAGAGCTGATTCTGAGTGCGGGCACCTACCTTCCCCGCAACCGGCCTGCCGCCCTCGTGGCCTTCTCCCGGTCCGGCACCACCACCGAGACGGTGACGGCCTGCCGCCTCCACCGCGAGGCCGGACGCGGGCCCGTCATCGGCGTGACCTGCCATCCCGGAAGCGACCTGGAGCAGCTGGCGGACATCGCCATCACCCTCCCTGGCGCCGACGACCAGAGCGTGGTGATGACCTCCTCGTTCAGCAGCATGCTCCTCGCCGCCTTCATGGTGGCCGCGACCCTGGGGGACAGCGACGCGCTCCGTTCCGAGCTGGCCGCCCTCCCGGCGCAGCTGGAGCGGGACCTGGAAGCGCTGCGCAGCCGCGGGGAGACCCTGGGGGCCGACCGGCAGTGGTCGCAGTTCGTCTTCCTGGGCATCGGACCGTTTCTCGGCGTGGCGTATGAGGCCATGCTGAAGCTGAAGGAGATGACGCAGGTGCCCTGCGAGGCCTACTCGCCGCTGGACTTCCGGCACGGCCCGATCTCGATTGTGGGCAAGGGGACCATGGCCGTTCTGCTGGACAGCGACCGGGCGGCTGCGCATGAGCGGTCGGTGCTGGAGGACATCCGGCGCCTGGGGGGCGACGGCCTGATGCTCTCGGAGGCGGTCGGGCAGGGTCATTCAGAGATGGCCCGCAGCCTGCTCTACCTGCCCGTGGTGCAGTGCCTGGCGTATTACCGGGCGATTGCGGAGGGCAGGGATCCCGACCGGCCGCAGCACCTCTCGCGGGTGGTCGTGCTGGGCGAGCCGCTGGCGTAACCGGAAGAGGCCGGGCAGGAGCCCGGCCTCAGGCATTGGTGCGGTGGGAGCTACTTCACGGCGCAGATGCGCGCGACCGCCAGGGCGAAGACGGCCAGGCTGTGCTGCAGGTCCGCCTCGTTGATGTCGAAGCGGGGGGTGTGGTGGCCGTCCACGTGGTCGGTGCCCATGTCCATGTAGAGCACCTTCGCGCCGCGCTGCGCGGCCCGGGCGCCGAGGATGGTGAAGTCGTCGCTGCCGCCGGTCACGTGCCCTTCGTTGTGGACGGTGAGGCCGGGCACGTGCGCCGCCTCCTCGGCGATGAGGTCCGCCAGCTCCTGACTGTTGTTGGAGCTGAGCCCGCGGCCCTGCACCGAGACGCTGAGCTCGACCTCCTGCGCAAGCGCGGCGCCCTCCAGCACCTTCCGGGCGCGGTCCTCCATGTACCGCAGGATCTCGTCGGTGGCGCCGCGCACCTCGATGGCCATGAAGGCCTCGGCCGGGATGACGTTGCGGCCCGTGCCGCCCCGCACGACGCCCACGTTGACCCGGGAGGTGCCGTCGCCGTGGCGGGAGATGGCGTAGAGCCCCTGAATCGCCTGGGCCATGGCCAGCACGGCGTTGCGGCCCGCATGGGGGGCAGAGCCGGCGTGGGCCGGGGTCCCGGTGAAGGTGACGTCGAGCTTGGAGGAGGCCAGCAGCCCGTCGATGCGGGTGTACAGGTGGCCTGAGGGCACGCCGCAGCCCAGGTGCACGGCCAGCAGGTAGTCGACGTCGTCGACGACCCCGGCCTCGGCCATGGGGTTGGCGCCGCGGCAGCCTTCCTCGGCCGGCTGGAAGATGAGGCGGAGGTTGCCGCAGAGCTGGTCGGCGATCTGCGGGATGATCTCGGCGACGCCCAGGCCGATGGCGGTGTGGCCGTCGTGGCCGCAGGCGTGCATCTCGCCGGGATGGCGGGAGGCGAACCCTTCCTTGAAGGGCACGTGATCGGGATCGGTGCTCTCGGCGACGGGGATGCAGTCGATGTCAAAGCGCATGGCCAGGGTAGGCCCTGGGCGCCCGGTGCGCCACTCGCCGACGACGCCGGTGAGCCCCCCGCGCATGAGGGGCAGGAACTCGGGGTCCGCACCTTCGGACTCGGCCCGCTTGTAGGCGGCTTCCAGCTCTTCCTCGCTCGGGAGCCCCAGCACGGCGTCGGGGTCCATGACCTCCCGGCCGACCTTCACCTCGAAGCCCAGGTCCTTCAGGCGCCGGGCCACGAGGCTGGCGGTGCGGAACTCCATGTGGCCGAGCTCGGGGTACATGTGGAGGTCCCGGCGGGTGGCGATGACGTTGGGCATGACAGCGGAGACCAGTGACAGGATTTTCTCGCGCACGATCCGACCTCCTCACAGGTTGAGGTTTGTTAAGTACTTCGACAAAAGCGGCGCACTACCTGTGGTGCGAAAGTAGCTTTGTCCTGTGGGCGGTACGATATTTCGGCGCTGACCCGAACGGGGCGGGTATAGCGAAATGGGACTGGCGGAGGGCGGCGGGCGGCGAGGGGGCGTCGATGGACTGGCAGGACGGTGGCATCTGGCAGGTGGGAATCCCGGGGGAGCTGTCGTCTAACCAGGTGGAGGGATGGAGATGTTCACCGTTCTGCTGTGGATCCTGCTGCTGTTGATTGCCCCGCCCCTGGCTCTAATTGCGTTGTTGCTTTATCCGCTGGTGTGGCTGGTGCTGTTGCCGTTCCGCATTCTGGGCATCGCGGTGGACGGGGTGCTGAAGCTGGTGTGGGCGGTCATCACCCTGCCGGCCCGGATACTGGGTTGGAGGGGGTAGAAGGGCGGATTACCACTGGAACCGTTTCGTGGGCACAAAATTGCCCTGCTGTTTCCCCCGACCCCACCAGACGTAGCTGACGTTGGGTTCCATCGAATGTAGGGTCGCGTCCGCCAAGAGAGGCAGCGTTTCCCCGGGCCTCGAGGAGTTTGGCCAGGGGCCGTTCCCTCGCCACGTGCTACCCGCCGCGGCAGTTACGGCCCGCATGGTGGTGCGGATCAACGTGGGGACTAGTGTTCGTACGCCCTGGCCGACGTTTGCGCACGTCGCTTCTCCACAATCTCTTTTAGCGCCTGCCACGAAAGTACGTCATTGGGATCCCTGTGAATCATCCGATGGCAGTTCGCGCAGACCGGGACAAGATCGGTCTCGGGGTTGACGGGCTGACCTTCGCTTCCCAGCCTGCTGATGGGGTTGACATGATGGATCTCAATAAAGTTCTTTCCTCGGGGTCCATAAACCGCTTCAAAGTTGAAGCCGCAGACGAAACACGTCAGGCCGTGCAACGAGATGGCACGGCGCCGATTCGTTGCGCTGCGTTCATACAGTCGGCCATAGTACTCGACTACCTTACCTTCGACCTCACCGTGTTCGACGGCCTCTGCGTACAGATCTCGCTCAACGGTTCTCGCCAGAAGGCCTGCCGAATCCACGCGCTCGCCACCGCCGCTCCGGCGCTTTGGGGCCGGTGTCGCACGTTTATCGCTGTAGGTTGATTCCACAAGGGCTGCGTACCTGTCCCAGTCATCACGGGCCCAGATCTGCTCCAGAAAACGTTGATGCAATACTGCCCAATCGGACGCTTGGGCGTCGATCCCTAGTTCGTTTTGCACCAACGTAAAAAAACCAGGGCCGGGGATTCCGACATCCTTATTGACCACCAGGGCCGAGATCGGGGGAAAGCCGTGCTCGATCGCGAGTTTCGAGAGATTGCCCAGAGGCTTGTCCAATAATCGTAGATTGGTGATCCCGAGCGGACTGCCGATGTCGGTGTACGTGGTCGTCTTTCGTGACTGTGCGAGGCTCACCAATTGGAGGCCGAGATGCCGCATGGTTGTTTTTCGCACGGTCGTCATCGTATTTGCCTCCTCAGGTGGCTAGGGCCGGACGAGCGGGGCCGTGTGGCGACAGCGGGGAAAGTTGGGGCAGCCGTAGAATCGGCTGCCGTCCTTTCGTGACGCGCGCACCACCATGGCCACTCCGCACTTGGGGCAGATGGGCGCGCCGGGGGACGGCGCTTGTGTCCCGGTCTTCGGGGTCGGTGCCGGCGGGTTCGCTGCCTGGGAGGTGGGTGACATGGCGCTGCGGAGGAGGGTAGAGATTTCTGTGACGGAATAGTTGGCCCGCGCTTGAATGCGCACCAGGGGGAGCCCAGCCGCTCGGAAGACCTTGTCCTTGAATGCATCGCTCTCCTGGCGATCTCGCCGTGCGTGAGAGCGGTCGTCTAGCTCCACTCCCAGGACTGGTTGCATGGTCTGTGCATCGCAGAGGAGGAAATCCAGGTGTTTCCGGTCGATTCGGTTGCGCCAGGACTGCTTTTCCTCGCCCACGACGTAGAAGATGTCGCTTAGGTTAACTTTCGGACAGATCACCCACTGGTCTCCAACCGCCAGTCTGAGTACCCCGTACAGCGAAAGTTCGGCTCGTGAGAGGAAGTCATCACGGATTCGGTACGGTAACTTGTCAGGCAACCTGGATTCGGACCCGCCAAAGAGTCGGAAGAGGAAACCCAGACAGCCGGGGTTCTGAGAGCTCATCTTGCTAGTCCCTCCTTTGAGAATCGTCTGTGCCTCCGCGGCCAGTTGCCATCGTCTGGCAGAGGCACGTGCCGTTTACTGTAGAAGCTGAGCCGCTGTCCGATCTGCAGCCCGGCGACGGGGCAGGTACAGGTCGCTCCGGCCCGGTCGAGCAAAGGCATCAGGTGCTGTCGGTATTCGATCCCTATATGGAACTCGAAAGTGAGGCCGGCGAGTTCCGGGCCGTACCGGCTTTCCGGCGCAGGGTAGCTGGTCTTCGACTTGGTGCAGCTCAGCAGAGCGATGAGGAGCGACAACTCAAGCCCTCCCAAATCGCATAGGGTTGCGAAGAGTCAGCACCAACACTTTTCGATAGTAAATGGTACAACGCCTGCACCGGGAACGCCGCGAGAAGCCCCGAGCATGGTGCAGCGGAGGACCTGCCCAGCAAGACACGAGCGTATAAGGGGATGGAACCTAATGCCATCGTCTGTTGTCCAGCTTGGACGGGCGCTCTATGAGTTGTTCTCGGTTGGCCGGGCTAGTTCCACGCTGTGAAGTACCCCCGCCCCTGGGCAAACAAGGGCGGGGGCCATCCTTGCTCAGCGCAGTAGTTGGAGCCAGGTCGTGGCTACGGGCTCTCCGAAGCGGGCTAAGGGATTCGTCCTCGCCTTGACCGTTGTCACTCTCTCGCTGGTCAAGTCTGCCAGCCATGCAACGTCCGGCGTATTCTCCAGCGGGACGCACACGTACCGACCATGCGGGTTGGGGTATCCGAGCTCCCGCATCTCATGCTCGCTCAGAACCAGCGACATGCCTCCTACCCGCCAGACCTCTGCGGTTTCCATGTGGGGTCCGTACAGTACTACCAATTCCGCCGCCAAGACCTTTGAGCCTGGTAGGACGCTACCACGTCGTCCGCCAGTGCGCATATTGTACAGCCGCTGTTGATGAATCCAGCGAAGCTGCTCAGGGCTCCTGACATACCCCAGCAACACGATGGTATCCGCTGGAGGTTTGGAAAGGAACGGCACGGCCGGATGCGCTGCGACATGATAGTCGTCGCGTACCGACTCCCGCAACCAGTAGCGCGCCCGCTCGTGTTGCGTTGTCTGCGTTGCCACATGGGTGAGCACATCGTCGATAAACTCCAATAATCCTTCCAGCCCTGTGCCTTTGCCGTCCCTGGTAGGTCGCAGTGCGAAGGCTCCCAGACCCGGCAAGAGCTCATGGAATCTTGGGAGTAACTCGCGTTCTGTGCCCGGGTAGATGACGTATGCTCCCGCAGACCTGCGGATTGCGTCTCGGTAGGCATGCATCTTCAGTAGATCGGCTCGCTTCGATACCTGCCTGGCCTCAGCGGATTGCTCCTCATCGAGTAGCCTGGCTTCGCCCTCTTCTGTGATGGGATCATCGCCGAACAAGCCGGTGATGCTGTCCACCCGGTATTTCGCGTCGAAGTGGATCCACACTTCATCCGGTTCGCCGTATGTCGTATCTGGCTTGATGAGGATGGAGTAGTCGGGTCGCATTGGGCGGCTCCAGGAACCGCGGTTACCCGTGCGATGCCCGAAGGTGCGGTTGAACCAGAGTTCGATGTGCAAGGTACGCCCCAGACGGTTGATCTGGCCCTTCAGCCGCCGTGACTTTCCTCTCCGTAACGAGACGCCCATCCCGTCTGGGCGAAGCTCGATGAGCTGGCTGAGATCGAACTCCCGTCCGCACAACCGCTCCATCACCTTTATCAATTGAATGAAGACCCAGTACTCGTAGAGCGTGGCGACGTCTCGCTTACCGGCACCGTAAACGTCTTCACCGCCATCCCAGGTCAGAAGCGCTGCCGCCTCAAACTGGAGGTAGGCCCGGTAGATGTCTCGGTAGCCGGATCGTTTCTGGAGCACCTGGCTACCCGACGGAAGGAAGGTAAGGTCGCCCACTTCACGGAACAGGCCGGAGGCAAGGACCGTCTGAAGCTTCTCACTGACGGCTTGCACCTCTCGAAGTCCCCGCTTAACAGGGGCGGTAGCCGGCTCACGCAGCAGTGCGCTCGCCACCTCATGGGTGAAGTGCTGCCAGTGCAGGAGCACGAACTTGACGAAACGGTTCTCAGGCGTGTCGAGCGTTGACTCGGTCCGGAGTACGGCAATCTCCTTCGGGAGGGCCGGCAAGAGCAGACCCGTGTCGCAGGCTATACGGGGCCCCGGCTGGCTTAGCCGCTGAGCCACCCGCGAGGACATGCGAATCGGTTGGCCTGGCCTGCGGTACTCCATTTCGTCCATCCATGCCCTATGCGGATACGAAAGGATCTGCTGAATGGCCGCCTCAAAGGACTCTCCGGAGAAAAGCCACTTGAGCATGGCAAAACGGGCGTACAGCGTGGCGGCGTCCGTGGACTCATCCAGGCGGAAACGCTGTTCGGTGGGGGCGAATCGTTCCATCACCAGCTCTGCCATGCTGTCGGCGATTTCCTCCAGCATCCACTGGTATTGGCTCAGGTAATCGAGTTTGCGGGAGCGAACTTCAACGACTGCGCGGCCCACTTCCTGGTCTCCGGACAACACCACGATCGGTAGCGTGCCGGTGTAGAGTCCAGGGCGCATCCTGCCGGTCCGCCAATCCGCGGTATCCGGGGAGAAGATTTCCCTAGGCTCCAGGATGATAGGCACGTCGAGTCCGAGGTCGGGCTCAAAGGCATATCGGTACTCCGCTCCTTCGAGCAATTGAACCGGTGCAAGAGCAGGGTCCAGGGTGGGATCATCCGTCATGTCGATGAGCGGAGGCGGCGTAGTGTTGGCTGACGCCTGCCCTGGGAGACTCACCGACAACGTTCCGATGGTTTTGCCTGCGGCATCCCGGACCTTAACGGCAATGGAGTGGCATACACGCATGGCTTACTCCGTAAAGCTGGTGAACTGGTTTACTCGAAGGCTACGGAACATCCGCCGGATCTTCTGATAGGAGAGGGGGAGCCTGGGCTGCCTTTCATGGGTTGACTCGGGATCGAAGTCAGTCGATACCCCGCTGCCGGGTTCGGAAGACAGGTCATAGCAGAAGCGGCCCAAGGCCCGGAGAAGAGGTTCGAGACGGCGTCGGGAGCCGTGCAGGCGGGGCAAGACTTTCTGATAGATCTGTTGATCGAGGGCGTCTTCCACACTGGCGTTGCCGGTCGAGGCAAGCATGCTCGCGTATCGTAGAGCTTCATAAAAGACCCGATGGCCGAACTCGAAGTCGCTCTCTGCGAGAAGCCGGTGCACCGTACGAAGGTGCATGGCAAACTCATCCTGCCAAGGGGCTGGGTGGACGTGCTGCCAGTCGTCATCGGTGGCGACAGCCAGGAATCCGCGGACTAGATCTTCCTCGTCAGGGGATAGCGGGATGGGCTTACGGAGCGCGATTTCGAGGTCGTCGGTCGCGACACGGAACTCGAAGGTGTTGGCCCGGTCAAGTACTTTGGGCGAAAACATGTAGGTCGTCTCGTCGACGTTGACAGTGCCAACCACGAACAGATTTTCCGGCATAGGAATACGTTCCGCCGCCCCTTCCGGGATGACCCAATTACCTTCAGGGTCCTGTTCGAGGTTCGGTAGGCAGGGTTCGCCGGACTCTACCCCCGAGAGGAAGTCGGCGAAATAGCGCTCGACGTGCGCAAGGTTCATCTCGTCCAAGACTAAGAGATAGGGGTAGTGCGGGTCCCGTGCGGCCTTGAGCATGAAGGCTAGGACGGGCGGTACATACCAGGGGCGCTGACCGCAAACCGGCGACCTCAGTGCATCCTCATAGCCAAAAAGGTAGTCCGGGCCTGTCCAGTCGGGGCGTACGGGAACCACCATTCGCCGCTCCTTCCCCAGCCAGTCCCCGAACCGCAACGCGATCTGGGTCTTGCCAGACCCGGAGAGGCCGGTCAAGATGACCAAGGGCTTCGTGGCCAGAGCGGAGATGAAGGCCCGTACGATCTCATCGTGCCGGCTGCCGAACTGGATGCCACTGATTCGCAACGCGGAGCCGAAGCTGCGCGTGATGGCAGCAAGATCGGCAGTGGGCTCTGTCTTTGGCGCCGTGGAGTTGGCGACCTGCTCATAAGCCTCCTCGGTGGATGGCGAGATGAGCGCTGTGAGCCACTCGGGGTGGCGGATGGTCCGCAAGGCGCCGGTCCAGTGCCAGGCGACATGGATGGCATGGCGCGCTTCGTCGGCCAGCCAGGTGTAACCGGGTGGTACTACCTCAGCCAGTCCGACCACCGTGTTAGCCCCTCGGGTGACGACCAGCTTGTCCCCTGGGCGCAGACTCCCTATGGTGTACAGTTCGCCAGCCTGGGATTCCAGGTAGTAAGATGGCAGGCCGTATGGGCTGTCGATCTCGTTGACCAGGGCTTGTTTGATGTCGGCTTCGGAAGCCAGCTTTGCCAGGTCAGCGGTCGGCAACTGCGCGTCCAGCAGGAGGAGACCTCTCTCCTTGCACGCAGCCCAGTCTGTGGGAGTGCGCGGGGCAGCGACGCGGAAAAACCTAGACTGGGGCGGACCTGCGACCAACTCATCAAGAGCATCTGCTTGTTCAGGTGTGAGGCGAAAGTTTGTGCCCAGTGGCGACCTAAGGATAGTCATATCGTGCAGAATTGGGTGGTCAACGAATACGTCTCGTGGTATCGGTGGTGAGAGAACCCGATCGATGCGCACCACCGTTCTCAGCTTCTCGCCCTCGAACTTGTCGGCGTCCATATAGAACGGACGGGACTCGTAGAAATCAGGCATTTCCTTGGGCTCGGTGAGGACTGTGCCCGTACCTACCAGGCCGGCTTCTGGCCCGGATTCCCAGAAGTAGACCTTATCGCCTTTCTGAATCTCGTTCTTGAAACGGGTGACGAGGAAGGGGATATCCGTGAGCGCGTTGAGGGCGCCGGAAAGGTTGTAATACTTGGGGTTAGCTTGAAAGATCCATGCTCTTCTTGTGGGGCTTGTAAGATTCGGTGGTGAGACCCGGCTCATCTCAAACACGTAGACCCGTCTGGGAGTACCCTCGGTGTCCCGTTGCTGTTCTTCGTGGACTGCGTTCACCCGGAATCGGCCTAAGTAGGCAAAGCCTCCCTCAGGGAGTTTTTGGAATCCGTATACGGGGAAGTCCGCAGACATGCTGTTCTGGAGGGCGAGGTTACCGTGGCTCATCTGTTGATCGCCGGTCAGGCCTTCTCCTGTGTAATAGAGCGTGTCGCCTTTCCAATAGTCCTGGGAAGGGTGCTCCACCTGGTAGTCAGAAGCTGCACCAGTGGTGAACACGACTAGCTTTGTGTCTGGCGCCCGTCCCGCGACACGGATCCCCCGTTGGGTACCAACTTTGAAAGTCTGAGCCAACTCAGCGTTGGTGAAGCGGTGAGAGGTCAAGAAAAGTGTGGTCTTGGGGTAGGTGGTGTAGTCTACGTAGGGGAGTTGTGCCAGGACAGCCGATATAGCGGTGGACCGATACCGTGCCTCACCAGGGAAGTCGTTTACGGAAATGATCTCTCGTTCCTTGAGGGCTTGCCAGGCCAGTTCGAAAACGGGTTTGGA
>JAMNXV010000175.1 GCA_023623185.1 Bacillota bacterium | reverse complement strand
CCGTGAGCACATCCTGCTCGCCCGCCAGGTGGGCGTGCCCGCCATCGTGGTCTTCCTCAACAAGTGCGACATGGTCGACGACGAGGAGCTGCTCGAGCTGGTGGAGCTGGAGGTTCGCGAGCTGCTGAACCAGTACGAGTTCCCCGGCGACGACATCCCCTTCATCCGCGGCTCGGCCCTGAAGGCCCTCGAGGGCGATCCCAAGTGGGTCAAGTCCATCGAGGAGCTCATGGAGGCTGTTGACAACTACATCCCGACCCCCGAGCGCGACGCCGACAAGCCCTTCCTGATGCCCATCGAGGACGTCTTCACCATCACCGGCCGCGGCACCGTCGTGACCGGTCGCGTCGAGCGCGGTACCTGCAAGGTCGGCGACCAGGTCGAGATCGTCGGTCTGCGCGACGAGAGCAAGACCACCGTCGTCACCGGCCTCGAGATGTTCCGCAAGCTGCTGGACGAGGTCATGGCCGGCGACAACGTGGGCGCCCTGCTCCGCGGTATCGAGAAGCGGGAGGTCGAGCGCGGCCAGGTGCTGGCGAAGCCCGGCTCCATCAAGCCGCACACCAAGTTCTCCGGCGCCATCTACGTGCTGACCAAGGAAGAGGGCGGCCGGCACTCCCCCTTCTTCAACGGCTACCGCCCGCAGTTCTACTTCCGGACCACCGACGTCACCGGCACCATCAAGCTGCCCGATGGCGTTGAGATGGTCATGCCTGGTGACAACGTGGAGATCTCCGTCGAGCTGATCCACCCGATCGCCATCGAAGAGGGTCTCCGGTTCGCCGTTCGTGAGGGCGGCCGCACCGTGGCTTCCGGCCGGGTTACCAAGGTCAACGAGTAGTCAACGGCATAGGTGGGCCTTGCCCGGGGGGCGGGCGCATCGCCCGCCCCCCGGTTTCGGCCCCGGGTGATTCGGGAACAGGAACGTCCCCGAAAGAGGAGGGAAGTCATCGTGGCCAACCAGAAGATCCGCATCAGGCTGCGGGCCTTCGACCACAAGATCCTCGACAGCTCCGCTGCGAAGATCGTTGAGACGGCGACCCGCACCGGCGCGACCGTCAGCGGCCCCATTCCGCTGCCGACGGAGAAGAACATCTACACGATCCTGACCGCGCCCAACGGCGAGAAGGATATCCGTGAGCAGTTCGAGATGCGCACCCACAAGCGGCTGATCGATATTGTGGAGCCCGGCTCGAAGACCGTCGAGGCCCTTATGAAGCTGGATCTGCCAGCCGGCGTCGATATCGAGATCAAGCTCTAAGACGGGAGAGCAGCTGCTCCCCGGCAGGCGGGCAGACCTGCGGTGATCGATCATGTCGCCGGGACCGACAGTGCCTGCCAGGTGCGGCCGGGCCGTAAGGCTCTGCCGTGCGGGGTCGCCCCGACCCCGACCGCCTTCGGATCCTTGCGACCACTGATGTGGAGGTGGCTTTTGTGAAGAAGGGCATTCTGGGCAAGAAGCTGGGCATGACCCAGATCTTCGCCCCCGACGGGAAGGTCATTCCCGTCACCGTGATCGAGGCCGGGCCCTGCGTCGTCGTGCAGAAGAAGACGACGGCGACCGACGGCTACGACGCCGTTCAGCTCGGCTTCGGTGAGATTCGTGAGACGCTCGTAAACAAGCCCTTGAAGGGGCATTTTGAAAAGCACCAGGTGAAGGCGACCCGCTACCTGCGGGAGTTCCGCCTGGACGACATCGAGTCGCTCAACGTGGGCGACGTCATTAAGGCCGACATCTTTGCCGAGGGCGAGCTGGTCGATGTCACCGGCATCTCTCGTGGTAAGGGCTTTGCCGGCGGCATTAAGCGGTGGAACTTCTCCCGCGGCTTCATGTCCCACGGCTCGAAATATCATCGGAGTCCCGGTTCGCTGGGGCAGCGCGCCTGGGGCCGCGTGCCGAAGGGCCGCAAGCTTCCCGGCCGGATGGGCGGCGAGCGGGTCACGATTCAGGGCCTGCGCGTCGTGAAGGTGGATCCCGAGAAGAACCTGATCCTCATCAAGGGCGCTGTTCCCGGTGCCAAAGGTTCCCTGATCACCATCCGCGACTCTGTGAAGGCGGCCAAGGTCAAGGCCCAGTAGTCGTGCCGAAAGGAGGAGCTAACATGCCGAAAGTGGCCGTTTACAATAAGGAAGGCGCCACCGTCGGGGAGATCACCCTTTCGGACGCCGTGTTTGGGGCCGAGGTCAATCCTGGTCTCCTGCACGAGGTCGTGCAGATGTACCTCGCCAATCAGCGTCAGGGTACCTCCCACACCAAGACCCGCGCCGAGGTGCGGGGCGGCGGCCGGAAGCCGTGGCGCCAGAAGGGCACCGGGCGGGCCCGTCATGGTTCGATTCGGTCGCCCCTGTGGCGGAAGGGCGGCGTGGTCTTCGGTCCGCGCACCCGCGAGTTTGGCTGGACGATGCCCAAGAAGATGCGCCGGGCCGCTCTGCGCCAGGCCCTGAGCGCCAAGGTGAAGAACGGGGAACTCATCGTCGTTGATTCCTTCGAGTTGGAGGCTCCGAAGACCCGCGAGGTGGCCGCCCTGCTGAAGAACCTGAACGTCGAGGGCAAGGCCTTCATCGTGACGGCGGAGGAGGACACCAACATTTACAAGTCGGCCCGGAACATTCCCGGCGTGCGCGCCAACGCTGCCCGCAACCTGAACGCCTACGAGGTGCTTGCGGCCAGCAAGCTCGTGCTCACCCAGGACGCCGTGGCCAAGGTTGAGGAGGTGCTGGGCTGATGGAGGCTCGCGACATCATCCTCAAGCCGCTCATCACCGAGAAGAGCGTGGCCAAGATGAGTGAGGGCAAGTACGCCTTCAAGGTCCGCCTGGACGCGAATAAGACGCAGATCAAGCAGGCGATCGAGGAGATCTTCGGCGTGACGGTCACCCGTGTGAACACGATGCGCATGCGGGGCAAGCTGCGCCGCCAGGGCAAGTACATCGGGCGCCGTTCCGACTGGAAGAAGGCGATCGTGCAGCTCAAGGAAGGCGACAGCATCCAGATCTTCGAGGGCCTGTAAGGAGGGTACACGATGGGAATCAAGCATTATAAGCCCACTTCCCCGGGTATCCGCCAGATGACGCGGTCCACCTTTGAGGAGCTGACCAGCAAGCGGCCCGAGAAGTCCCTGCTGCAGCGCCTCACCAGGAAGGGCGGGCGCAACGTCTATGGGCGCATCACCGTCCGTCATCGCGGTGGTGGCCACAAGCGGATGTACCGGATTATCGACTTCAAGCGCAACGAGTTCGATGGGATCCCCGCCAAGGTGGTCTCCATCGAGTACGACCCGAACCGCACCTGCCGCATCGCGCTGGTGGTCTACGCCAACGGCGCCAAGCGGTATATTCTCCACCCCGTCGGCCTGAACGTCGGCGACACCATCGTCTCCGGCCCCGACGCCGACATCAAGGTGGGCAACGCCCTGCCGCTGGAGAACATCCCGGTTGGCTCCGTCGTGCACAACGTCGAGCTGTATCCCGGCCGCGGCGGGCAGCTGGTCCGCTCCGCCGGCGCCTCCGCCCAGATCATGGCGAAGGAGGGCGGCTACGCCCTGCTCCGTCTGCCGTCGGGCGAGCAGCGCAAGGTGCTCCTCGCCTGCCGGGCCACCATCGGTCAGGTGGGCAACGTCGAGCACGAGAACATCGTCATCGGCAAGGCCGGCCGCCGGCGTCACATGGGCTTCCGCCCGTCTGTGCGCGGCGTCGTGATGAACCCGGTCGACCACCCGCACGGCGGTGGTGAAGGCCGGTCTCCGATCGGCATGCCGAGCCCGGTCACCCCGTGGGGCAAGCCGACGCTGGGCTACAAGACCCGCAAGACCAAGAAGAAGTCTGACCGGCTGATCGTCAGCCGCCGCAAGAAGTAGGGAAGGGGTGTAAGCTGAATGGGTCGTTCGCTCAAAAAGGGTCCGTACATTGACCCTTCTGTTGAGAAGAAGATCCTCGCCATGGAAGCCAAGGGCGAGAAGAAGGTCTTCAAGACGTGGGCCCGTGACTGCACCATCTTCCCGGAGATGGTCGGCCACACGATCGCGGTCCACAACGGCAAGACCCATGTCCCGGTGTACATCACCGAGGAGATGGTTGGCCACAAGCTGGGTGAGTTCGCTCCGACCCGGACCTTCAGGGGTCACGGTGGGGACGAGAGGTCCAGCCGTGTGCGGTAGCATCTAACCCTTGGAAGTCTGAGTGAAGGAGGTAAACGCACGTGGAAGTCAAGGCCAGCGCTCGCTACGTTCGCATTGCCCCGCGTAAGGTGCGTGTGGTGATCGATCTCGTTCGGGGCAAGAGTGTGAACGAGGCGCTCGCGCTTCTCAAGTTCGTTCCGAAGCGGGCCAGCGAGCCCGTTGCCAAGGTCATCGCCAGCGCCGCGGCTAACGCCGAGCACAATTTCAACCTGAACAGGGATAACCTGATCATCTCCCAGGCGTACGTCGATCAGGGTCCCACGCTGAAGCGCTATCGTCCGCGCGCGCGGGGCCAGGCGTTCCCGATCCTGAAGCGCACCTCCCACATCACCGTGATGGTGAAGGAAAAGGAGGCTAAGTAGCAGTGGGTCAGAAAGTACACCCGAAGGGCCTCCGCATTGGCATCGTGAAGGGCTGGGACACCCGCTGGTATGCGGACAAGCGGAACTTCAGCGATCTGCTGGTGGAGGACGTCAAGATCCGGAATTACATCAAGAAGACGCTCTACGCTGCGGACATTTCCCGCATCGAGATCGAGCGGGCGGCGAACCGTATCCGCATCACCGTGCACACCGCCAAGCCGGGCATGGTGATCGGCCGCCAGGGGCAGGGCATTGCCGAGCTGCAGAACCGGCTCGCCGAGATGACCGGCAAGCAGATCTCCCTGGACGTGAAGGAGATCCGCGTGGCCGAGCTCGATGCGCAGCTGGTGGCGGAGTCCATCGCGCAGCAGCTCGAGAAGCGCATGTCCTTCCGCCGCGCCATGAAGCAGGCGATCCAGCGGGCCATGCGGCTGGGCGCCCAGGGCGTGCGCATCATCATCAGCGGCCGCATCGGCGGTGCGGAGATCGCCCGCACGGAGCGTGCCTGGGAGGGCACCGTGCCCCTGCACACCCTCCGGGCGGACATCGACTACGGCTTCGCGGAGGCCGACACCACCTTCGGCAAGATCGGCGTCAAGGTGTGGATGTACGTCGGCGAGGCCGCGCAGAAGGCCGCAGCCAGCGACCGGCGTGATCGGCGTGAGCGCGGCCGGCGCGGCGGGCGCGGTCGCGGCGGCCAGCGGCTGAGCCGTGAGGAGCGGGCGGCCCTGGAGCGGGCTGCGATCGAGGCCGGCCCGAAGCCTGTCACTCGGGAAGGGGGGCAATAGCCAGTGCTCGCACCGAAGCGCGTGAAGTGGCGCCGCCCCCACAAGGCGGTGGCGAAGCTGCACAAGGGCCGGTCCAAGGCCGGCAATGAGGTTGTGTTCGGCGACTACGGTCTGCAGGCCCTGGAGGCCGCTTTCATCACCGACCGGCAGATCGAGGCCGCCCGTGTCGCCATGACCCGTTTCATCAAGCGCGGCGGTAAGGTTTGGATCAAGATCTTCCCCCACAAGGCGCTGACCCGCAAGCCCGCCGAGGTGCGCATGGGCTCCGGTAAGGGCGCCCCCGAGACGTCACAAGCTGCCCATCAAGTGCAAGTTCGTGAAGCGGGAGAAGGCCGTCACGGCTGCCGCTGCTGAGACGGGTGGTGAAGCCAATGAAGGTTAAGGAAATCCGCGAAATGTCCACCGAGGAGATTCGCGCCAAGGTGGCTGAGCTCAAGGAGGAGCTCTTTAACCTCCGGTTCCAGTTGGCGGTCAACAATCTCGAGAACACCGCCCGCATTCGCGAGGTGCGCAGGGCCATCGCACAGTGCAAGACCATCATCCGCGAGCGCGAGCTCGAGCAGGCCAAGGCCCAGGGGGAGGTTAGGGCATGACCGCAGAGCGCAATCTCCGCAAGACCCGCGTCGGTGTGGTCACCAGCGATAAGATGGACAAGACCGTCGTGGTCGCCGTCGAGACGCTGGTCCAGCACCCGCTGTACAAGAAGCGCATCCGCCGGACCAAGACCTTCAAGGCCCACGACGAGCACAACCAGTGCAAGGTGGGCGACAAGGTCCGGATCATGGAGACCCGGCCGCTCTCCAAGGACAAGCGCTGGCGCGTTGTCGAGATCATCGAGGCCGCCAAGGTTTACTAGCAGAGGGCCGGTTAGCCAGGTCCTCAACTGAGGGGAAACCGGCTAGCTTACGAGAGGAGGTTCGGCCGTGATTCAGGTTCAGACCCGCCTGGGGGTCGCCGACAACACCGGCGCCAAGGAACTCCAGTGCATCAAGGTCCTCGGCGGCTCCTGGCGGCGGTACGCCAACATCGGCGATGTGATCGTCTGCTCGGTGAAAGAGGCCAGCCCGGGCGGCGTGGTGAAGAAGGGCGACATCGTGCGGGCCGTCGTGGTGCGCACCCGCAAGGGGCTGCGCCGCGAGGACGGTTCCTATATTCGCTTCGACGAAAACGCTGCCGTAATCCTGAAGGACGACAAGGAGCCCCGGGGCACCCGCATCTTCGGCCCGGTGGCGCGCGAGCTGCGCGACCGGGAGTTCATGAAGATCATCTCCCTGGCTCCTGAGGTCCTGTAGCCGGGAGGGGGTAGCAAGATGCATAACGGCAAGGTACACGTGAGGAAAGATGAAGTCGTCGTCGTCATCAGCGGTAAGGACAAGGGCAAGCAGGGCAAGGTCCTGCGGGTGTTCCCCAAGACGAACCGCGTGGTGGTCGAGGGCGTGAACATGGTCAAGAAGCACACCAAGCCTTCTGCCAAGAATCCGCAGGGCGGCATCATCGAGGTGGAGGCGCCGATTCACGCCTCGAACGTGATGTCGCTGGCGAAGATCGAAGCGAAGAAGGCGAAGAAACAGGGCTAGCCCGGCGGCGGCTCTAGAAAGGAGGCTTGTGGCACTTGGCCAACCTGAAGACGAAGTACCAGGAGGAAGTCGCTCCTGCGCTTCAAAAGCAGTTCAACTACAAGAACGTCATGATGGTCCCCCGGCTGGAGAAGATTGTCGTCAACGTCGGCCTTGGCGAGGCCGTGCAGAACGCCAAGGCGCTGGACGCCGCCGTCGCCGACATTGCCGCAATCACCGGCCAGCGGCCGATCATCACGCGGGCGAAGAAGTCCATCGCATCCTTCAAGATTCGAACGGGAATGCCCATTGGCTGCAAGGTGACCCTGCGGGGCGAGCGCATGTGGGACTTCCTGGAGAAGCTGATCTACGTTGCGCTGCCCCGTGTGCGCGACTTCCGCGGCGTCTCGTCCAAGTCCTTTGACGGCCGCGGGAACTACGCTCTCGGTCTGAAGGAGCAGCTCCTGTTTCCGGAGATCGACTATGACAAGATTGACAAGATTCGCGGCATGGACGTGATCATCGTCACAACGGCGAAGACCGACGAAGAGGCAAAGGCCTTGCTGAAAGGTCTGGGCATGCCCTTCGCTGAGCGCTAAGGAGGGACGAGAGTGGCAAAGACTTCCCTGAGGGTCAAGGCGGCGCGTCCGCAGAAGTTCAAGGTGCGGACCTACAACCGCTGCAAGCTTTGCGGCCGTCCCCGGGCGTACATGCGGAAGTTCGGCATCTGCCGGCACTGCTTCCGCAGGCTGGCGCACGAGGGCCAGATCCCCGGCGTTCGCAAGGCGAGCTGGTAAGCGGAGAATCGGGAAGGGGAGTTGGGCACCGGTAGCGCCGAGGGCCGCGCCCGGAGGCCCGGTGGGTTCAGCCGGCGAGTGAAATACCTCCGCGCCGGCGGTGTGAGGGGAATCCCCTCGCAGATCCGACTCCAACCGCCCGATTGTGAAAGGAGGAAAAGTGAGCATGGTCGTCTCCGATCCGATTGCTGACCTTCTGACCCGCATCCGGAACGCCAACACGGCCTACCACGACCGTGTCGATGTTCCCGGATCGAAGATGAAGAAGGCCATCGTACAGATCTTGAAGGATGAAGGCTTTATCCGTGACTTCGAGTGGATCGACAACGGTCACCAGGGCGTGATCCGGATCTACCTGAAGTACGGTCCCAATAAGACGAAGGTCATTTCGGGTCTGCGGCGGATTTCCCGGCCCGGCCTCCGGGTGTACGCCAAGCGCGATCAGATTCCCCGGGTGCTCGGCGGTCTGGGGATCGCCATCCTGTCCACCTCGAAGGGCGTCATGACCGACAAGCAGGCCCGCCAGGAGGGCCTCGGCGGCGAGGTTCTCTGCTACGTCTGGTAAGGAAGGAGGTGCTGCCGTGTCTCGCATTGGCAAGGCTCCCATCGAGATTCCCGCGGGGGTGGAGGTCACCGTGGAGGGCAACCTGGTGCGCGTCAAGGGGCCCAAGGGTGAGCTCTCCCGTGAGATCAACCCTGCAATGAGCATCACGATTGAGAACGGCGCCCTCCGTGTGTCCCGTCCTTCAGATGAGCGGGAGCACAAGGCGCTGCATGGCCTGACCCGCACCCTGATCGCCAACATGGTCGAGGGTGTGACGAATGGCTATACCCGGGCGCTGGAGCTGGTGGGCACCGGCTACCGCGTCGCGAAGACCGGGAACAAGCTGACGCTGTCGGTCGGCTATTCGCACCCGGTGGTGTTCGATCCGCCTGCTGGCATCGAGTTTCAGGTTCCGGCTCCCAACCAGGTCGTCGTGAGCGGCATCGACAAGGAGCTGGTCGGCCAGGTGGCGGCGGACATTCGGGCTGTACGGCCGCCCGAGCCGTATCTGGGCAAGGGCATCAAGTACGCCGGTGAGCATATCAGGCGCAAGGAAGGCAAGGCCGGCAAGTAAGGGGGTGACCGAGGATGATCAAGAAGCAGGATCGCAACAAGGCGCGGCGGAAGCGCCAGCTGCGTGTGCGGAAGACCGTCCACGGCACGCCCGAGCGGCCGCGGCTTAACGTCTTCCGTTCCAACCAGAACATCTACGCTCAGGTCATAGACGACACGGTCGGCAGGACCCTGGTTTCTGCCTCCACCCTCGACCCCGAGGTGAAGGGCCGGCTCGAGGGCAGCGGTGGCAACAAGGCCGCCGCCGCGATCGTAGGCGAAGTCGTCGCGAAGCGGGCGCTGGCTGCCGGCGTGACGAAGGTGGTCTTCGACCGGGCCGGGTACCTGTACCACGGCCGGGTTGCCGCCCTCGCCGAGGCCGCCCGTGAAGCCGGCCTGGAGTTCTAAGTCGAGGGAGGGAAACACGATCGTGGCTCGCAACGAGAGCAATCAGGGCGAACTGAAAGAGAAGATGGTGGATCTGCGGCGCGTGGCCAAGACCGTCAAGGGCGGTCGGCGCATGAGCTTCTCCGCCGTGGTGGTCGTCGGCGACGGCAACGGCCGCGTGGGCGCAGGTCTGGGCAAGGCGGCCGAGATCCCCGAGGCTGTGCGCAAGGGGACTGAGGACGCCAAGAAGCGGATGATTACGGTTCCGCTGACCGGGACCACCATTCCCCATGAGGTCATCGGCCGGTTTGGCGCCGGGAAGGTGCTCTTGAAGCCGGCCTCCGAAGGTACGGGCGTTATCGCCGGCGGCGCAGTTCGTGCCGTGCTGGAGGCAGCCGGTGTGCGTGACATCCTCACCAAGAGCCTGGGCTCCAACAATGCGGCCAACCAGGTGCTCGCCACGATTGAGGGGCTGCGCCAGCTGAAGAGCGCGGAGGAAGTCGCCAAGCTGCGCGGCAAGCCCGTCGAGCAGATCCTCGGTTAGAGGAGGGATGAGACGTGGCTGGCACGCTGAAGATCACCCTGAAGAAGGGTCTGGCCGGGCGGAACAAGCGGGTGGTGGCCACCTGCAAGTCCCTGGGCCTGACCAAGCTGAACGCGACTGTGGAGCGGCCCGACAACCCCGCCGTGCGCGGCATGATTGCCCGCATCGCGCACCTGGTTGAGGTGCAGGAGGGGTAGGGTCGCCTGAGGAACTCTCCCGGGTTGGCGCCGGTCCCTGCCGGCGCCCCCGCAACAGCCCAGACGAATTGAGGTGACACACGCATGAAACTGCATGAGCTGGCTCCCAACCCCGGCGCCCGGCAGGAGCGCAAGCGTCTGGGCCGCGGCATCGGTTCCGGGCACGGGAAGACGTCCGGCAGGGGTCACAAGGGCCAGAAGTCCCGGTCCGGCGGCGGCGTGCGCCCCGGCTTCGAGGGCGGCCAGATGCCCCTTCTGCGTCGCCTGCCCAAGCGGGGGTTCTCCAACGCCCCGTTCAAGGTGACGTACGAGGTCGTCAACGTGGCCGACCTGGAGCGGTTTGACGCCGGCACCGTCGTGACCCCCGAGCTGCTGGAGGAGACGCGGGTCTGCAAGAATGCCGTGAAGGGCGTCAAGATCCTGGGCACGGGCGAGCTCACCAAGGCGCTGACCGTTCGGGCGCACAAGGTGAGCGCGTCGGCCCGGCAGAAGATAGAGGCCGCGGGCGGAAAGGTTGAGGTTATCGGAGAAGCCACCGAAGAGGTGAAGTAACAGCCATGGCAATGCTGGAGACGCTGCGCAATTCGATGCGCGTGCCCGGGCTGAGGAAAAGACTGCTCTTCACCATCGGGATGCTGGTGGTCATCCGAATCTGCGCGCATATTCCCGTCCCTGGGGTCGACCTGGAGACGCTGTCCGCCCTTTTCGGCGCGGGTCTCTTCCAGTTCTTTGACATCTTCGCCGGCGGCGCTTTCGCCAAGTTCGCCATCGTCGCGATGGGCGTCACGCCGTACATCAACTCGTCCATCATCATGCAGCTCTTGACAGTCGTGATTCCGCGGCTGGAGGAGCTGCAGAAGGAGGGCGAGGAGGGCCGGAAGAAGATCCAGCAGTACGTGCGCTACGGGGCGGTGGTGCTGGGCCTCGTTCAGGCCTTCGGCATCGGGATGGCCCTGCGGAACGCGGGCGCCTTCTACAACAACAGCTGGACGACCCTCTTCGTGATCATGGTCAGCCTGACCGCCGGCACCGCGCTGGTGATGTGGATCGGCGAGGAGATCACCGAGAAGGGCATCGGCAACGGCATCTCGCTGATCATCTTCGCGAACATCGTCTCGCGGCTGCCCTACTCCATCAGCGGTGAGATCCAGCTGCTCCGGCTCGGCCAGCACAACATCTTCCAGCCTCTGCTGGTGGCTGTGATCGCCCTCATCATGGTGGTCTTCGTGGTCATCATCAACGAAGGCGTACGGAAGATTCCGGTGGAGTATGCCAAGCGCGTGGTCGGCAGGCGGGTGTACGGCGGGCAGCGCACGCACCTGCCCATCCGCATCAACCAGGCGGGCGTGATTCCCTTGATCTTCGCCTCGTCGCTGATGTACTTCCCCAGCACGATCGCCGGGTTCTTCCCGAACTCGACCTTCGGCCGCTGGGTGGCGCAGCACTACGACATGAGTTCGTGGTGGTTCATGCTGATCAACGCGCTCCTGATCATCTTCTTCACCTACTTCTACACGGCCATTACCTTCAACCCTGAGAACGTCGCTGACAACCTCAAGAAGAACGGCGGGTTCATTCCGGGCTACCGCCCGGGCCGACCCACGGCCGAGTACCTGGAGCGGGTTTCCAGCCGGCTCACGCTGGTGGGCGGCCTGTTCCTGGCGACGGTGACCATCCTGCCGATCACCTTGATGGGCCTCGCCGGCGTTCAGAATGCGTACATCGGCGGCTCCTCGCTGCTCATCGTGGTCAGCGTTGCGCTGGAGACGACGAAGCAGATCGAGGCGCAGCTCGTGATGCGGCATTACCAGGGATTCATGCGAAGCTAGGTGATACGCTGGGTGCGCAGAGGACCGGGCCGTCCCCCGCCGCGGGGACGTCGCCGGTCCTCGCGGATCAGCCGCCTGCGCCCCGCGTCCGTGAAAGTGAGGTAAGGGGATGCACATTGTTCTGATGGGACCGCCGGGAGCGGGCAAGGGCACCCAGGCCGTGCTGCTGGCGGAGCAGGAAGGCATTCCACACATCTCCACCGGCGACATCTTCCGGGCGAACATGAGCCAGGGGACCCCCCTCGGCAAGCTGGCCAAGGAGTATGTGGATGCTGGCAAGTATGTGCCGGATGACGTGACCAACGGCATGATCCGGGACCGGCTCGCGCAGCCCGACTGTAAGAAGGGGTTCATCCTCGACGGGTATCCGCGTACCCCCGAGCAGGCCAGGGCGCTGGACGGCATGCTGGCGGAGCTGGGCCTCTCGCTTGACGCCGTCATCAACATCGACGTGCCGGACGAGCTGCTGGTCGAGCGTGCGGTGGGTCGACGGGTGTGCCGCTCCTGCGGCGCCACCTACCACGTGCGGTTCAACCCGCCCCGGGAGGCCGGTCGCTGCGACAAGTGCGGCGGCGAGCTGTACCAGCGCAGCGACGATCAGGCCGAGAAGGTTGCGGTGCGCCTGAACCTGTACCACTCCCAGACGGCGCCGCTGCTCCAGTTCTACCAGGAGCGGGGGCTGGTGCGCACCGTGCAGGGAGACCAGCCCATGGAGCAGGTCACGGCTGCCATCAAGGAGGCCGTCAGGGCTTCGCGATGAGCCTGTGCCGGGTGGCGCCGCGGCGGGCTGCAACGCAGGCCGCGCTTGAAAACGCGGCGCTGCGGTGCTATCCTGGCAATCGGCTGGGAGCGCATGGACCGGCGAAGCTTACCAACATCCGAGGAATAATCACCCGGTTCTGTGCTATAATAATGGTATTGGCCTTTCACCGTGTAAGCCCCACTTGCGAGAGTGATGACGGAGGTGCACGAACGTGGATCAACCGGGTCTAAGGCCCGGCGCTATCGTGCGATCTCTGGCCGGACGCGACCTGGGAACGTGTTACGTCGTGGTGCGGGTGCTGGATGAGCGGTTCGTGGCCGTGGCCAACGGCCAGCGCCGCCCGGTATCCCGTCCCAAAGTGAAGAATCGGCGGCACCTAGAGGTACTCGGCTGGGCGGATGCCTCTCTGGCTCTCCGACTGGAACGAGGCGCCAAGGTCACCGACGAGCAGATTGCCAAAGCCCTGGAGACCATTCCTGCGAGAGTCTGCGAGGGGGTTTAGAACCGGCGTATGTCCAAGGACGACGTCATTGAGGTTGAGGGCACCGTCGTCGAGAATCTGCCCAACGCCATGTTCCGCGTGGAGCTGCCCAATGGGCATCGGGTACTGGCACATGTGTCGGGAAAGATTAGGATGCACTTTATCCGGATACTCCCTGGAGACCGCGTCACGGTTGAACTATCGCCTTACGACCTGACTCGTGGTAGAATCGTATACCGGTACAAATAGTCGGCTGTTCGCAGCCGTTCACCCTTTACACCAATCCTGCATTGGTCTGCATCCCTGCGCTTGACCTGGACCGTTTCGGGCCAAACGAGCGCGCGAAGAGAGGAGGGGCTGCTCGTGAAGGTTCGCCCATCGGTGAAGCCGATTTGCGAGAAGTGCAAGGTCATCAAGCGGCACGGTCACGTGATGGTGATCTGCGAGAATCCCAAGCATAAGCAGAAGCAGGGATAGTCCCACTGACACGCCCGGCGCGGTGGACAGCTGCCGGAAGCCGGGAACCAGACAAGTCTTGCTCACTTTTGGCTGGCGCGCCCCCTGCGGCCGCAGGGGGAGCACCGGCGTTTACGCATGGGCTCGAGGTTCGGACACTGCCGGGAGGCGTGCAAAACCCGAACTGGAACCCGGCGGCTTCCCCTCAGGGAGCGGCTGGTGGCCGAGGTCCCTCTTCCCTCGCCACATTTCCTGCGGAGTTGTCCGTTTGGGACGGGTCGTGCAATTTCGTCCAACACCTTGGTCTTTCGAATGAGGAGGGTATTTCAGCAGCATGGCGCGTATTGCAGGTGTCGACCTGCCTCGTGACAAGCGCATTGAGGCCGCCCTGCCGTATATCTACGGCATCGGCTGGTCGCTTTCTCGTGAGATCCTGCAGAAGACCGGCATTGATCCGGACACTCGCGTGCGCGACCTGACCGAGGAGCAGGTGGCCAAGCTTCGCGAGGTCATTGACCATGAGTATCGGGTCGAGGGCGACCTTCAGCGCGAGGTTCAGCTCAACATCAAGCGGCTGATCGAGATCGGCTCCTACCGGGGTCTGCGCCACCGGCGCGGTCTGCCTGTGCGCGGGCAGCGCACCAAGACGAACGCCCGCACCCGGAAGGGCCCGCGGCGCACGGTTGCCGGCAAGAAGAAGGCAAGGTAAGGAGGGACACGTCTGAATGGCGAAGCGCACTGCCCGCGTGAAGCGGAGGGAGCGGAAGAACGTAGATAAGGGCGTGGCCCACATCCGTTCTACCTTTAACAACACGATTGTCACCATCACCGACGTGCATGGCAACGCGCTGGCCTGGGCGACTTCCGGCGCCATGGGCTTCAAGGGGTCCCGGAAGTCCACCCCGTTCGCCGCGCAGATGGCGGCCGAGAAGGCGGCCAAGGATGCCATGGAGCACGGCGTGCGTGAGGTCGAAGTGATGGTTAAGGGGCCGGGTTCCGGCCGCGAGGCGGCCATCCGCCAGCTGCAGGCCGCCGGCCTGGAGGTCACGACGATCAAGGACGTGACCCCGATTCCCCACAATGGCTGCCGTCCGCCGAAGCGGCGCCGCGTGTAGGACGAGGAGGGGAGAACTAACCAATGGCGCGATACACTGGTGCCGTCTGCCGGCTTTGCCGGCGTGAGGGCGTTAAGCTCTACCTGAAAGGCGAGAAGTGCTACACCGACAAGTGCCCGGTCGTGAAGCGGCCCGCGCCGCCCGGGCAGCACGGCGTCTCGCGGCGCAAGCCGTCCGAGTACGCTCTGCAGCTGCGTGAGAAGCAGAAGGCCCGCCGGTTCTACGGCGTGATGGAGAAGCAGTTCGAGCGCTACTTCGACATGGCGGTGCGCAAGAAGGGCGTCACCGGCGAAGTGCTCCTGCAGACCCTGGAGCGCCGTCTGGACAACATCGTCTACCGGATGGGCTTTGGGGCCAGCCGTGCGGAAGCCCGCCAGATCGTGAAGCATTCGCACATCGAGGTCAACGGCCGCAAGGTCAATATCCCCTCTTACCTGGTGCGTGAGGGCGATGTCATCGCCGTGCGCGAGGGCTCCCGCGACCACAAGCGGATCAAGGAGCTCGCCGCCGCGGCCGCCACCCGCACGGTGCCAGCCTGGCTGTCGGTCGATCACGAGGCCATGCGGGGCACCGTGGTCCGGCTGCCCAATCGCGAGGAGATCGACACGCCGGTGCAGGAGCAGCTCATTGTTGAGTACTACTCCCGGTAACGGTCGCGCCGGCTGTGGCGTAGGCCGCAGATGGTGGGCAGAGCTGGGTTCTTGGGCGGTGGCGTAGGGCGCTCACACGAGTGAGACAGGGAATTGGGGGTATCTACCAGATGATCGGAATGGAAAAGCCCAAGATTGAGACCGTGGTGCTGGCCGAGGACAACAGCTACGGCAAGTTCGTGGTGGAACCTCTGGAGCGCGGCTACGGCATCACCCTTGGCAATTCGCTGCGGCGGATTCTGCTCTCTTCGCTGCCGGGCGCCGCAGTTACATCTGTGAAGATCGACGGCGTGCTGCATGAGTTTTCCACGCTCCCCGGTGTGGTCGAGGATGTGACCGACATCATCCTCAACCTCAAGCAGCTTTCGCTGAAGGTGCACAGCGACGAACCCAAGGTCCTGCGCCTCCAGGCGGAAGGTGAAGGCGTCGTCACCGCGGGGGATATTCATACGGACGCCGATGTGGAGATCCTCAACCCGGACCTGCACATCGCCACCCTTGACAAGGGCGGCCGGCTCATCGCCGAAATCACCGTGGGCAAGGGGCGGGGCTACGTGCCGGCCGACCAGAACAAGACCCCGGACATGCCGATCGGCGTGATCCCCGTGGACTCGATCTTCTCTCCGATCCGCCGGGTGAACTACACCATCGAGCACACCCGCGTCGGCAACAAGACGAACTTCGACAAGCTGACCCTGGAGGTCTGGACCAACGGGGCCGTGCGGCCTGACGAGGCCTGCTCCTGGGCGGCGAAGATCCTCAAGGAGCACCTGGAGCTCTTCATCGGGCTGACCGAGGACGCCGACGAGATCGAGGTCATGCAGGAGAAGGAAGACGACGAGCGCAACAAGCTGATGGAGATGACCATCGAAGAGCTCGATCTGTCGGTGCGGTCTTACAACTGCCTGAAGCGGGCGGGTATCAACACCATCGCGGAGTTGACCGCGAAGACCGACGAAGAGATGATGAAAGTCCGCAACCTGGGCAAGAAGTCGCTGGAAGAGGTCAAGACCAAGCTGGCGGCCTTCGGCCTTTCGCTGCGGCAACCTGACGACTAGCCCCGAGGCGCTTTTGATCTGGACAGGATAGGGGTGAATGAGGGAAATGGCCAAATATCAGAAGCTCGGCCGGGACAGCTCCGCCCGAAAGGCCTTGTTCCGGGCCGTGGTGACGGCCCTGTTCGAGAAGGAGCGCATCGAGACGACCGAGGGCAAGGCGAAGGCGGTTCAGCCCATCGCCGAGGAGATGATCACCCTGGCCAAGCGTGGCGATCTGCACGCCCGTCGGCAGGCCCTCGCCTACATCTACGACGAGTCGGTCGTGACCAAGCTGTTCAACCAGATTGCACCCCGGTACGCCGATCGCAACGGCGGCTACACCCGGGTGATCAGGACCGGCGTTCGGAAGGGCGATGCGGCCCCCATGGCGATTCTCGAACTGGTCTAAACCAACTGGTGCGAAACGCCCGGGCGCGAGAGCGCTCGGGCGTTTCAGCGAAGCGGGAGGGGCGATGCGCCGTGGCCAACCCTTACATCGTCGTCGAGGGGGTCTCCTACGCCTACGGCCGTGAGGAGGCCGCCGAGGCCCCGCCGGTCAGGCTGGCCCTCGACGGTGTCGACGCCGAGGTTCGCCGGGGCGAGTTCCTGGCCATTCTCGGCATGAACGGTTCGGGCAAGTCCACCCTGGCGAGGCATCTGAATGCCCTCCTGCTTCCGCGCTCGGGCCGGGTGCTGGTGGACGGCCTGGACACCCGGGAGGAACAGAACCTCTGGCAGATTCGCGACCGGGTGGGCATGGTATTCCAGAACCCCGACAACCAGATCGTCGCGGCGGTGGTGGAGGAGGACGTCGCTTTCGGCCCCGAGAACCAGGGGCTGCCCCCGGCCGAGATCCGCGCCCGCGTGGCGCAGGCCCTGGAGGCCGTCGGCATGACCGCCCACCGGGAGCGGTCGCCGCACCTGCTTTCGGGCGGCCAGAAGCAGCGGGTGGCCATTGCCGGCGCCCTGGCCCTGCGGCCCGCCTGCCTCGTGCTGGACGAGCCCACGGCGATGCTCGACCCGTCGGGGCGGGCGGAGGTGCTGGCGGTGGTGCGCCGCCTCAACCGTGAACTGGACATGGCCGTGGTCTGGATCACCCACTTCATGGAGGAGGCGGCCGTTGCCGACCGGGTGATGGTGATGGCCGACGGCAAGGTACAGATGGTCGGCACCCCGCGCGAGGTCTTCAGCCAGGCCGACCGGCTGCGGGCCCTGCGGCTGGACGTGCCCCCGGCCGTGCTGGCCGCCGAGCGGCTGCGCGCGGAGGGGGTGCCGGTTCCGGAAACGATACTTACGCTGGATGAGCTGGTGGAGGCGCTATGCCAATTGTATTCGAGGCCGTAAGCCACATCTATCAGCCTGGGACCCCGTTTGAATGGAAGGCGCTGGAAGACGTCTCGCTCACCATTCCCGACGGCGAGTTCTGGGGCATCATTGGCCCCACGGGATCGGGGAAGTCGACCCTGATCCAGCACATGAACGGCCTGCTGCGGCCCACTTCGGGCCGGGTCCTGGTCGACGGTCTCGACCTGTCGGACCGGAAGACGGACCTGCGCAAGGTGCGGCAGCGGGTGGGCCTGGTCTTTCAGTACCCGGAACACCAGTTGTTCGGTGAGACGATCTTCGAGGACGTCGCCTTCGGGCCGCGCAACATGCAGCTCGATGCCGAAGAGGTGGAGCGGCGGGTGATGACGGCCCTGGAGCGGGTCGGGCTTCCCAAGGAGATGAAGGACCGGTCGCCCTTCGGCCTCTCGGGAGGCCAGGCCCGCCGTGTGGCCCTGGCCGGCGTGCTGGCCATGGAGCCCCGGGTGCTGATCCTGGACGAGCCCACGGCTGGCCTCGACCCCCAGGGGCGCAGGGAGATCCTGAACCTGGTGGGCCGGTTCCCGGAGATGGGCATGACGGTCGTGCTGGTGTCCCACTCGATGGACGACGTGGCCGAGTACGCGGACAAGGTGCTGGTGATGCACCGGGGGCGGGTCCACATGCTGGGCACGCCGCGGGAGCTCTTCGCCCGGCGGGCCGAGCTTGAGGCCATCGGCCTCGGCGTGCCCGCGGCCGTCGTGCTGGCCGACAAGCTCCGTGAGCGGGGCTGGCCCCTGCCGCCCGACGTGGTGACGATGGACCAGGCCGTGGCCGCCATCAAGGCCGTTCTGGTGGGCAGGAAGGAGGCGGAGGGCCTGTGAGCTTCCAGGTGACCATCGGGCAATACTACCCGGGAAACTCGCTCCTGCACAGGCTGGATCCGCGGGTGAAGATCACCGGGGTGTTCCTCCTGTCGGTGGCCATCTTCCTGCCCCGGGCCTGGCCGGGCTACCTCGCGACTGTCCTGTTTACCCTGGCGATGGTGGCGCTGGGGCAGGTGCCCCTGAAACAGATTTTCCGGGGCCTGAGGCCCATTCTCATCTTCCTGGTGATCACCGCGCTCTTCAACCTGTTTCTGACGCCGGGGGAGGAGCTGTTCCGCATCGGCCCCCTGGTCGCCACGCGGGAAGGGCTGAGGCTCGTGGGCGTGACCTCCACCCGGCTGATCCTGCTGGTGACCATCGCGTCGATTCTCACCCTGACCACGTCGCCGATCCGGCTGACCGACGGGCTGGAGATGATGCTGCGGCCGCTGAGGCCCATCGGCGTTCCCGCCCACGAACTGGCACTCATGATGACCATTGCGCTGCGCTTCATCCCCACCCTGGCGGAGGAGGCCGACCGGATCATGCGGGCGCAGCAGGCGCGCGGCGCCAGCTTCGCCACGGGTTCCGTCGTCTCGCGGGTGCGGAGTCTCGTGCCCGTGCTGGTGCCCCTGTTCGTGGCCGCCTTCCGGCGGGCCGACGAGCTGGCCACCGCCATGGAGGCCCGGGGCTACCGGGGCGGCGAGGGGAGGACCCGCATGCGGGAGCTGACCTTCGCCGCGCGCGACGGCGTGGCCCTCGCGGTGCTGGTCGGCTTCGTGGCGCTGATTCTCGGGATGCGGGTTACCGGCGTCGGGTAACGTCCCACAGGGGAGGTGCGCGATGCGGTCGATAAAGCTCATCCTCGCATACGACGGCACGGCCTACGCCGGCTTTCAGCGGCAGCCCAACGGCATCACCGTTCAGCAGCGGCTGGAGGAGGCCCTGAGAAGCGTCACCGGCGAGCCGGAGCTGCGCATCGGCGCGGCGGCCGGCCGCACCGACGCCGGTGTCCACGCCCGGGGCCAGGTGGTGCACCTGCACACCCGCGCGGCGATTCCCATCGAGCGCTGGCCTGCGGCCGTCAACAGCCACCTCCCTGACGACATCGCCGTGGTCGCGGCGGAGGCGGTGCCCCCCGAGTTCCACGCCCGGTACTGGGCCCGGGAGAAGCGGTACCGGTACACGTTCTGCATCTCCCCGCACCGGCTCCCCCTGGCCCGCCTGTACAGCTACCACTGGCCGCGGCCTGTGAACGTGGCCGCAATGCGTGAAGCGGCGGCGCTGCTGGTGGGCCGGCATGACTTCGCCGCGTTCCGGGCGACCGGCGGGTCGGCCCGCACGTCGGTGCGGACCATCACCCGGCTGACCCTGACAGAGGAGCCGCCGTTCCTCCACATGGACATCGCGGCGGACGGCTTCCTCTACAACATGGTGCGGATCATCGCCGGCACACTGCTGGAGGTGGGCGCCGGCCGGCGCACCATCGCCAGGGTGGAACAGGCGCTGCGGACCGGCGACCGGCGGGATGCCGGGAGGACCCTGCCGCCCCACGGGCTCTGCCTGGAAGAGGTGGTGTACGGCGACGGCCCCGTCCGCCCGCCGTGGGCCCGCGAGACCGCGCCGGACGCGGATTTGGAGCCTTGACAGTGGTTCAGCCGCCAATGTATACTAAGGAGCGTTGACCTCGCCACATCCGAAAGGAAAGAAGAGGTTGAAACCAGGAGCGACCTGGACCTCACGCCTTTTCCCCGAGTAGGGCGTGTACGCCAGGCGCCGACCGATTCCATAGATTCACCCTCAATGACCCATTCCGTAGGAGGGAACCCCGTGAGAACGACGTTCATGGCCAATCCGCAGAATGTTGAGCGGAAGTGGTACGTGGTCGACGCTGAGGGCAAGACTCTCGGGCGGTTGGCCAGCCAGGTGGCCGCCATTCTGCGCGGCAAGCATAAGCCCACTTTCACCCCGCACGTGGACTGCGGCGATTATGTCATTATCGTGAATGCTGAGAAGATCAAGGTCACCGGCAAGAAGTACACAGACAAGATCTACTACCGCCATTCCGGCTACCCGGGCGGTCAGAAGGCCATCTCCTTCGAGCAGATGATCGCGAAGCGGCCGGTGCGCGTTCTCGAGCTCGCCATCAAAGGCATGCTTCCCCACAACCGGCTGGGCCGGCAGATGTACCGCAAGCTGAAGGTCTACGCGGGGCCGGAGCACCCGCATGCGGCACAGAAGCCCGAGCCGCTCGAGATCTAATCGAAAGGAGGCGTGTTGATCGATGTCGACCGTGACGCAGTACTGGGGTACCGGCCGCCGCAAGAAGGCCGTTGCCCGGGCCCGTCTGGTGCCCGGCACCGGCAACTTCGTGGTGAACGGCCGCTCCCTTTCTGAATACTTCGGTCTCCAGACCCTGCAGATGCTGGTGGAGAGCCCCTTCACCGTGACCGGCACGACCGGCAAGTTCGACGTGTACCTGAACGTGGTCGGCGGCGGAATCTCCGGCCAGGCCGGCGCCTGCCGGCACGCCATCTCCCGGGCCCTGCTGAAGGCGGACCCTGAGTTCCGCCCGGCCCTGAAGCAGGCCGGCTTCCTGACCCGCGACCCGCGGATGAAGGAACGCAAGAAGTACGGCCTGAAGAAGGCCCGCAAGGCTCCGCAGTTCTCCAAGCGCTAATAGCGGACAGGCCCGTGGCGAGCGTCGCCACGGGCTGTTTTTCTGCTTCCCCGGACCAGCATGTCAGACAAGCCGGCGCATACCCTTCCTCCGTAGGGGGGAGGAACGTGCGCAGGTTTCCGCTGGCTCAGGTCGTGCTGATCGGCCTGGCCGCTGTCGTCGTGCTGGCAGCGCTGTGGCCGCTTTGGGCGGGGGAGCGAACCGCCAGGCCCGGGGGTGAGCCTGAGGCCCCCGAGACGCCGCCAGGCCCGCTGGCGGGCATGGTGATCGTGGTTGACCCGGGCCACGGCGGGTGGGATCCGGGGGCGGTGGTGGGCGGCGTGAAGGAGAAGGACCTCACCCTGCAGGTGAGCCAGGAACTGAAGGCACTGTTGGAGGAGCGGGGCGCGCGGGTGATTCTGACCCGCACGGATGACACCCACTTCTCGCGCACGGTCCGGGAGGACCTGCGGCAGCGGGTGGCTCTGGTGGCGGAGCACCGGGCCGACCTGTTCGTGTCGGTGCACGCGAACCAGGACCGCTGCAACTGCTGGGGGGCGCAGACCTTCTACCAGAAGGGCGGCTCGCCGGCGGGGAAGACCCTCGCCATCTCCATCCAGAACCGGCTGCGGGAGCGGACGGACACCACCCGCTACGCGCTGCCGGGCGACTACTACGTGCTCCGCACCACCGAGGTGCCCGCGGCCATCGTGGAGATGGGTTTCCTCTCCAACGGCGCAGAGCGGGAGAAGCTGCAGCAGCCGGAGTATCAGCGGACGCTCGCCCTGGCGATCGCCGAGGGCATCGAGGCCTATCGCGAGCACATCGCCCGCCAGCCCGACGTCGCACCAGAAAACCCGGCGGACCCGAGCCCTTCCCGCCCCGGGTCCTAAAGATTCATGGCTGGGCGGAGGAATCGCCGGTCGGCGCCTCGAAACCCCTGTAGGAACCGTAGCAGCCAGGGGAGGCGCCGACGTTGCACCGGAATCTCAACTATGGTTGGATCGATGTCATCACCTCGGGCACCATGTATGCCGGCAAGACGACGGAACTCATCCGGCGGGTGCGGACCTACATCCTGGCCAAGCGGACCGCCGTCGTCTTTCAGCCGCGCATGGCCAGGCGGTTCACCGACGACGAGGTGATCGTGACGCACGACGGGCTGCGGTTTGAGGCGATTCACACCGACAGCCCGCTGGAGATCCTCTGGTATGCCGAGATGCACAAACCGGACGTGATCGCCATCGACGAGGCGCAGTTTTACGACCAGTCGCTGGTGGACATCGTGCAGGAGCTGGCCAACCGCGGCCACTACGTCATCCTGGCCGGGCTCTCGCAGACGTCCGAGGGCAAGCCCTTCGGCTGCATGCCCCAGCTGCTGGCCCTGGCGGACAGCATCACGTCCGTGTACGGCGTCTGCGTGGTCTGCGGCGAGCCGGCCACGAAGCCCTTCTCGCTCACCGTGAAGACCCAGGACGTGGCGGTGGGCGGCGGCGAGCGGTACGAGGCCCGCTGCCGCAAGTGCTGGCTGGAGGGCCGCCGGGCGCGGGGCGAGTGCTGAGCGCGCGGCGGGGTTGCCCGCGGGCTTACCCGCGCGGCGGCTTGACGAACTTCAGCCCGTAGCAGTACGGCCCCACATCGCAGCTTTCCAGGAACCGGAAGCCTGCGGCGGTGAACTCGAGGATGACGTCCTGCGGGTCCAGCCGAACGTCCAGGGGCGGCCCCTCCGGGGTCGCCTCCGGCTTCCAGTCCACCAGCAGGCAGACGCCGCCGGGCTGCAGGATGCGCTTGACCTCGCCGATGAACATCGAGGCCGGATCGACCTCGTGGTACACGTCGGCGATCAGTGCGGCGCTGCACGACTCCGTGGGCACCGGCCACTCGTCGGCCTCCTCGGCCAGGACGGGCAGGATGTTGCCGAGCCCGTGCTCTCGCGCCCGCCGGCGCAGGCGCTCCAGCATCTCCTCGCTGATGTCGATGCCGTACACCACCCCTCCCGGGGGCAGCGCCGCCGACGCCGGCAACGCGAACCGGCCCGTGCCGCAGCCTACGTCGGCCAGGGCGGTACAGCGGGGAAGGTCCAGATGGCGCAGGATCAGGGACGGGTCGAACGGGTGGGCCACCGCACATCACTCCTTCGCCTGTCTGGAGTTTGGACGAAACCAGCAAGCAGGGAAGCACGGGAGGAGATTCCATGTCGCTTAGCCCAGGTCTCAGGGCAGAGGCCAAGATGGCGGTGACCCCGGATAACTGCGCCCAGGCCGTCGGCAGCGGCGCGGTCGAGGTCTTTGCGACGCCGATGATGATCGCGCTGATGGAGCAGGCGGCCGCCAGGGCGGTCGAGCCGCACCTGGCCGAAGGCGAAACCACCGTGGGCACCCGGGTCGACGTGCAGCACCTGGCTGCCACGCCGCCGGGGATGACGGTGCGGGCCACCGCGGTGCTGGAGCGGGTGGACGGGCGTCGCCTGGTGTTCCGGGTTGAAGCCTTCGACGACCGGGAGCAGATCGGCAGCGGCACCCACGAGCGGTTCATCGTCCGCGCGGCGAAGTTTCTCCAGCGGGCGCGGGAAAAGGAGTTGTCTTGAACGCTTTAACGTGCTAAACTTCCTCCAAACCACTCGGAGGTGTTCCAGTCTTGGCTCAGCCTACCTACCACATTGCCTGTCTCCCCGGTGACGGCATCGGTCCCGAGGTCACCCGGGGAGCAGTGACGGTACTGCAGGCAGCAGCGGCTGCCCACGGATTCCGCCTGGAGTTTTCGGACCACCTGGTGGGCGGAGCCGCGTACGATGCCGTGGGAACTCCCTTTCCCGACGAAACGCGCGACGCCTGCGACCGGGCCGACGCCATCCTCTTCGGCGCCGTGGGCGGCCCCCAGTACGAGGGGCTCCCGTGGGACTTGCGCCCCGAGGCGGGTCTGCTGGCCATTCGCAAGCGCTACGACCTGTATGCGAACCTGCGGCCCATCCTGCTCTACCCGCCGCTGAAGGACGCTTCGCCCCTGAAGAACGACATCATTGGCGGCGGGGTCGACTTCATCATCGTGCGCGAGCTGGTGGGCGGCATCTACTTTGGCGAGCCCCGGGGCATCACGACGCTGCCCGACGGCACCCGCCGGGGCGTGAACACCGAGGTCTACACCGACGCCGAGATCGCCCGCATTGCGCGCATGGGCTTCGAGATCGCCCGGGGGCGGAGGAGGAAGCTCACCTCGGTGGACAAGGCCAACGTGATGGAGGCCGGCCGGCTGTGGCGCACCGTGGTCGACGAGGTTGCCCGGGAGTTCCCCGACGTAGAGGTGGAACATCTCCTGGCGGACAACGCCGCCATGCAGATCCTGCGGCGCCCCGGCGACTTCGACGTGATGCTGGCCTCCAACTTGTTCGGCGACTTCCTCTCTGACGAGGCGGCCATGCTCACCGGCTCCATCGGGCTGCTCCCCTCGGCCTCGCTGGGCGCGGCCCGGAACCGGCACGACCTGCCCAAGGGCTTCTACGAGCCCATCCACGGCTCTGCGCCGGACATCGCCGGCCAGGACCGGGCCAATCCCCTGGCGGCCATCCTGTGCGGCGCCATGCTGCTCCGGTACTCGCTGGGCCAGGAGCAGGCGGCCCTGGCCGTGGAGCGGGCGGTGGCCGAGGTGCTGGAGGAGGGCTTCCGCACCGGCGACATCACGGTGCCCGGCACCGCCGTCCTCGGCACCGCCGCCATGGCGGCGGAGGTCGCCAGGCGGGTGGGATAACGCGCGAGAGGGTCCACCCCTGCGGGTGGACCCCAGTGCTTATTCCTCCCCGTCCTTTTTCTCTTCCTTCTTCCCGGACTGCACCTTCACGTTCACCGGGCCGACCTTCTCCAGGATGCCGGGAATCGCGTCGACGATCTTGTCGATGGCCATGCCCCGGCCCAGCGGCAGGACCGAGACCTCACCGTCCTGCACGGCGATAACTGCCTTGGCGGCCAGGCGGGCGCCGCCGCCGCCGCCCTGGCCCGAGCCGCCGTGCTTGTCATCGCGGCCCTCGCCGCCGCCGGCGCCGAAGCCGAAGGTCAGGTCCATCACCGGAATCAGGGTCACGTTGCCCACCGTCATCGGCTCGCCGAAGATCGTCCTGGTGTGCAGGTGCTTCTCGAGGGTCTCCAGCAGAGGGGCCATCATCTCCAAAGCCATATCAGACTCCTCCTCCCAGTAGAATTCGTCGCAGGGGCCTGAATCGGATCTTGCTCACGAGATGGTTCCAGATCGCCGGCTGGCGCACCACCTGCCAGGCGATGGCCAGCAGCCGGAAGCCGTAGAGTCGCCCGGTCAGCTCGCCCCGCCCGATCAGACAAGGGCGCTGAAAGTCGGGGGTGAGGTGCAGGGAGCGCCCGAGGCCGGTGCTCCAGCGGACCGCCTCACAGAAGCCTGTCAGCGAGGGATCGGGGAAGCCGTAGGTGGCCTCGGCCGTCAGGCGAACGCCGAGCGAGCGCCAGAGGCGGCCGGGCAGGCGCACCGCCTCGCGGGCGATGGTCAGCACGAGGGCGGGGTCGGCCCGTGGGGATCGGCGCCGCTTTCGTCCGGATTCCCGGCCGTGCTGCCCGCCCTCCGGTTTCCCTGCCTCCGGTCCGCCGGCCTTCCGGCCGGCGCCCTTCCGGCTGCCGCGGAGTGGGAGTCCCATCAGTCGGAGCGCTGACCACTGCATCCCGTCCTCTGTCCAGACCCCGCGGCCCGTCAGGAACAGCAGGCCCCAGCGGAGGCGGAAGCTCACATCCGCCCGGCCGGTCAGCCGGCTCTCCCAGCCGTCGGCCGCCAACTCCGAGTCCGCCCGCAGGCGCACGTCGAAGGGGACGAAGAGCAGGAGGAGGACGACGAGCACGGCCAGCCCCAGGAGCACGAGCAGAATCCGGAGCAGCGCCGCGCCCACTGCTCCCGCGATCGTCAGCAGGTCAACCGCCTCCCTTCCGCCACAGCCACCGGGGCCACTTCCCCGGCCGCCGCAGCCCTTCCCGCAGCCCTTCAGCCCGCCGCAATCCCTCTGCCCCGATGTGGCCCAGGCTGCTGACCGCCCTGGCGGGTCTGGTGAAGGCCGGGTTGGCCCTCAGCCACAGCGTGGCGAAATCCCAGGTCGTCGCCGGCGGCGCCTCGGGCTCCTCTCCGCGCCGGTGCTCGGCCAGCAGCAGGTCAGCAAGGGCCTCCGGCTCCTGCGGGGGCTCGGGCGCGAGGCCCGCCGCGCGGCCCAGGTCCCAGTACAGGCTCTTGTAGAAGCCCGCCTGGCGCCGGCAGGCCCGGCACTCCTGCAGGTGCGCCTCGACCAGGGCCGCCTCGGCCGGGTGCAGGACGCCGTCGACGTAGAGCTGGATCAGTTCCTCATCGCAGCGCATCAGCGCCATCCGTCTCCCCCCTCGCTGCCCAGCCGGGCCCGCAGCGCCCGCCGGGCCCGGAACAGGTACGTCTTCACGGTGCCCACAGGCAGCTCCAGCAGCCGGGCGATCTCGTCGTAGGTGAGGTCCTCCTGGTGCCTCAGGGTGAGGACCATGCGCCAGAGCGGAGGAAGCTCGGCCATGGCTCGCTGAAGGTCCACCCGGGTCCAGGAGGGTTCGGAGGGGCCGCTTGTGGGGAGCGCGGCCTCCGGCAACTCGTCCAGCGACAGGTGGCCCTTCCGCTGCTTCAGGTAGGTCAGGGCCAGATTGGTGGTCACCCGCCGGAGCCAGGGCCAGAGGGGGCGGGAGCTGTCCAGGGAGTCAATCGCCCGCACCGTGCGCAGGAACACCTCCTGGGTCAGGTCCTGCGCATCCTCCCGGTGCTGGACGAAGGTGTATGCAGTGCGGTAGACTCTCTCCTGGTAGGCTTCCACCAGGCGGGCGAAGCCCGCCCTGTGACCCTGCCGGCACAGCTGGATGATCGACGCGTCGCGGTCCATCTGCGAGCCTCCCTCCGCCCCTCTACTCTCCAATACCATGGGGCGCCGCAGAAAGTTTCAGTTGTGCGGCAGGCATACCGACATTTCCGAAGGAGACAGACACAGCATGCTTGTTGCCCTGTACCTGGCGGCCATCGTCGCCGCCAACCTCTCCGTGGCCTACTTCGGCCCTTACGCCAGCATCATCAACTCGTTCGTCTTCATCGGCCTGGACATCACCACCCGCGACGCCCTGCACGAGCGGTGGGAAGGGAAGAACCTGTGGGGCAAGATGGCCCTGCTCATCCTGTCCGGGTCGGTGCTTTCCTGGCTGCTCAACCGCGACGCCGGCCGCATCGCCCTCGCCTCGTTTGCGGCCTTTGCGGCCTCCGGCGCGGCGGACACCATCGTGTACCACCTGCTGCGCCACCGGCCCAAGCTGTGGCGGGTGAACGGCTCCAACGTCGTCTCTTCCACGGTGGATTCCGTCGTCTTCACGTTCGTTGCCTTCGGAACCTTGATGCCGGTGATCGTGGCCGGCCAGATCCTCGCCAAGGTCGCCGGCGGCTACGTGTGGGCCCTGGTCCTGAACCGGCTGTTTTGGCGCCGGGCGCAGACCCAGGAGCGGTAATCCATGGGTCTGGGTGGCATCACCCGTGTATAGGGCGAACGGTCTAGGGCGTTCGCCCTATTTTCCTCTCGACATCGCAAGATTCTTCTGCTATAGTTAAGAGACAAACTTTTGCGCGAAGTTGAGGGGGATGTGGGGGATGCGCTACCTGAGCGGCTGGATGTACGGGGTGGGGGCCCTGTACCTGGCCATGGCCTTTCTGTTCAACCCGCTGCTGCTCTCCTATGCCATCCCGACCATCGGGCTGAGCCTGGAGCCGGGCGGGCAGCGGGTGCTGGCGGACGGCGTCTTCTTCATCGGCGCCATCGTGGCGGTGCTGGGCGTCTTCCTGCTGCGTGGGGCCAGCCGGCCGCATCTGAACCGGGAGCTGGTCAAGCTGGTCATCTGGGTGGAGCTGATCGCCGGCCTGGTGCTCAACATTTACCTGGCGCTGCGCGGCTACGGCCATCCGCTCGCCCTGGTGGCCTTCGCGCTGCTGCACGGGGCCATCGCCCTGGTGGGCCGGCACGCCCTGGTCACCTGCCGGCGGCACCTGACGGCGGTGAAGCCCCTGAAGCGGGCAAGCTGAAAACATCGGAAGCCCCGAAGGCGGAGCCGCCTTCGGGGTTCTTCGTGGGGGAGCCGGACCGCCGGCGGTCACTGTTGCAACAACTCCTCCAGTCTCCGGCCAAACACCTGGGGCGGCTCCATGCCGAGGAGGACCAGGTACTGCCCGATCTGCGACCGGTGGTGAATCTCGTGCTCGG
>JAMNXV010000009.1 GCA_023623185.1 Bacillota bacterium | reverse complement strand
CGGCCTGGACTACCTGGTCCGGCTGGCGGAGCGGATGCTGCGGAGCAATCCGAAGTACATCACGTTCCTCGGCCCCTTCGTGACCTACATGTTTACCTTCTTTGCCGGCACGGGCCACGTGGCCTACTCGGTGCTTCCGGTCATCGCCGAGGTGGCCCGTGAGACCCGCATTCGCCCCGAACGGCCGCTCTCCATTTCGGTCATCGCCTCGCAGTTCGCCATCACCGGCGGCCCGATTTCGGCGGCCATGGTGGCCATGCTGGGTCTCACGGAGGCGATGGGGATGACGCTGCCCAAGCTGATGCTGATCACCGCCCCGTCCACCTTCCTGGCCTGTATGGTTGCGGCCTTCATCTGTAACTTCCTGGGCAAGGAGCTGGACGAGGATCCTGAGTACCAGCGCCGCGTGCGGGAAGGGCTCATCGAACCCGTCAAGCCCAAGTCGCGCGAGGAACTGGCGGCGTACGAAGCCCCGCCCGGCGCCAAGTCCTCGGTGGTCATCTTCCTGCTCGCCGCCCTCATGGTGGTCATCCTGGGAGCCGTTCCCTCGCTGCGTCCCACCTTCGTCCACGCCGATGGCAGCACGGCCACCCTGCAGATGTGGCACGCCATCTGCATCGTGATGCTGGTGGCCGCCACGGCGATTCTGTGGATCACCAAGGCGGATGTGGGCGCCCTGGTGAAGGGCTCCGTCTTCCAGGCCGGCGCCAACGCCCTCATCGCCATCTTCGGCATCGCCTGGGCCGGCGACACCTGGTTCAGCGGCAACCAGGCGGTCATCAACGCCCAGCTGGGCGGCATCGTCCAGCAGGCACCGTGGCTCCTGGCCATCGTGCTGTTCTTCTTCTCGGTCCTGGTCAATTCCCAGGCCGCGACCACCCGGGCCATCATGCCGCTGGGTCTGGCCCTGGGGATTCCGGTGCCCTTCCTGGCCGCCATGTTCCCCGCGGTGAACGGCTACTTCTTCCTCCCGAACTACGGCCCGATCATCGCCGCCGTCAACTTCGACTCCACGGGCACCACCCGCATCGGCAAGTACGTGTTGAACCACAGTTTCATGATCCCCGGCCTGATCGCCGTGGTGCTCAGTGTCGTGTTCGGGTTCGTGATGCAGGCGATCGTCTTCTGACGTGCAGTTCTGCACTGCCGGTCCTCCCCATCGCGGGGAGGGCCGGCTTTTCTGTGCCTTTTTTCTTCAGGCGGTGAACTTTCCGCACCCCCCGGGCGTCACACCGGCGGGTGATGCGCATGAACGGGACTCCTTTCATCGAACTGAACGGGGTGCAGAAGGGATTTGACGGTCGGCCGGTGCTGACGGATCTCTCTTTCTCCGTCGCCCGGGGCGAGATCGTCGGCTTCATCGGCCCCAACGGATCCGGTAAGACCACCACGATCCGGCTGCTGAACGGCGTGATCGCCCCGGACGGGGGCGACCTGGCCGTGGGCGGCTTCGACCCCCGCCACGACGGCGAACGGGTGCGGCGCATGTCGGGCGTCCTGACCGAGTCTGCGGGGCTTTACCCGCACATGACCGGGCGGGCGAACCTGCAGTTCTTCGCCGATCTTTACGGCGTGGATGAGCCCGGCCGGCCGGACGAGCTGCTGGCCGAGTTCGGCCTGGCCGACGCCGCCGACCGGAAGGTAGGCACCTACTCCACCGGCATGAAGAAGCGGCTGGGGCTGGCCAAGGCGATGCTGCACCGGCCCGAGGTGCTGTTCCTGGACGAGCCGACCAACGGCCTCGACCCGGACGGCATCCGGATGGTGCTGCATTACATCCGCCGCCTGAACCAGCGGGACGGCACCACGGTCGTCATCTGCTCCCACCTGCTCCAGCAGCTGGAGATCGTCTGCGACCGCTTCCTGTTCCTCATGGGCGGCCGGGTAGTGGAGCAGGGCACCCGCGCGGAACTGGAGGCCCGCCACTTCCCCACCGTGACGCTGGAGGTGGAGACTGACCTCGCCCTGGCGGGAAGCGAGTACCGGGGCGTCCGCGCGGAGCGGGTCGGCCCGGGCCGCATCGCCTTTACGGTACCCGGGCGGGAGGCGATTCCGCAGCTCCTGCGCAGCCTGGCGCAGGAGGCGGCCGTCTACAGCGCGGCGCCCGTCCGGCGGGATCTGGAGACACTCTATTTCAAGATTACAGGGGGTGCTGCGGGTGAATAGGAGAGCCGTCGTGGCCATTGCCCGGAAGGATGTTCAGGCGATCACGGCCAACCTGCAGGTATGGCTGCCAATGCTGCTCCTGCCGTTGATTCTGGGCATCGCGGTCCCGCTGGGCCTGGTGCTGGTGTTCCGGTTCGGCGCGGACAGCATGTCGCCGTCCGACGCGCAGGCCGTGCTCGGCTGGGCGGAGAAACTGCCCTCGGGGGCGGTGGCGGCCGCCCTGGCGGAGCTGCCGGAGCTGAGCCAGCGGCTCATCTACGTGGGGGTCAACTACATGCTGGCGCCGTTCTTCCTCCTGATCCCGCTCATGGCCGCCTCGGTCATCTCCGCCGACTCGTTTGCCGGAGAGAAGGAGCGGGGCACCCTCGAGACCCTGCTGTTCGCCCCGGTCGACATGCTGTCCCTCTTCATCGGGAAGGTGCTGGCCGCGTTCGTTCCGGCCATGGCGCTGTCGCTGGCCACCCTGCTGCTCTGCGCGGCGGCGGTGAACGCGGCTGCCTGGCCGCTGTTCGGGCGCATCATCTTCCCGCAGGTGAACTGGATTCCCCTGGTGCTCCTGGTCATTCCCGCGATCGCCCTCTTGGCTGTGCTCCTCAACGTGTTCATCAGCGCGCGGGTGGCCACGTTCCAGGCCGCGTACCAGCTGGGCGGCATGGTCGTGCTGCCGATGCTGCTGCTGGTGGTGGGGCAGGTAACGGGGGTGCTGGTCTTCAGCGTTCCGGTGGTCCTGGGCGTGGGGGCGGTGCTGCTCCTTCTGAACGGGCTCCTGCTGTGGCAGTTGCTCCGCCGCCTGGACCGGCAGCAGCTCTTCGCCAGCCAGGTGCGCTGAGGCCGGCTCAACACCAGAGACGGGCGGGTGAAACCCCTTGGGCGACCTAGATCTGATCCGGCGGGCGCAGCGCGGTGACCCGGCCGCGCTGGCCGCCCTGCTGCAGCAGCACTACCTGCCGGTCAAGAAGTACCTGGTCACCATCGCCTTCGACCGCGGGCTGGCGGAGGATCTCACCCAGGAGACCATGATCCGGGCGATTCAGCGCATCGGGCAGTTCCAGGGGCGCTCCCGGTTCAGTACCTGGCTCATGACCATCGCCACCCGGCAGTACCTGGACTGGCTGCGCAGGGAGAAGCGGGAACGGCAGGCTGCGGCGCGGGTCGCCGATGTGCAGCCGCTCTGGCAGGCGCCGCCGTCGCCGGAGGTGCAGAGCCTGATGGCGGCACTGCAGGCGCTCCCCAGGGAGGTCGCGCTGCCGGTGGTGCTGAAGCACTACTACGGGTACACGTACGAGGAGATCGCAGAGTGGATGGAAATCCCGGTGGGAACGGTGAAGTCGCGCGTCTTCAACGGAGTGCGCACCTTGCGAAGGGAGCTGGGGCAGGATGAAGCGTAGTGCGGAGCCCTGGGAGCGGAGCCTGCGGGAGGGGCTGGACGCCCTTGCGGGCACGGTGGCAGAGGAGAGCCCGCCCGACCTGGGGGCCTTCATCATGCTGGTCAGCGACGTGCAGCGGGAGCAGCGGCGGGCCCTCCGGCGCGACCTGGTGCGTTTCCTGACCGCCGCGGGGCTGATCCTCTGCGCCTGGTTGTGGGCGTGGCTGCAGTTTCCCGTCTACTTCCTGATGGCCCAGGGGGCCATGGCCTTCGCCATGGCCGCTGCAGTGGCCTGGGCCGCGGCCGGGGGGAGGAGGGCCAGCCATGAATGACCCGAGCAGGATTCCGTGGTGGGGCTGGGTGCTGATCGTGCTGCTGCTGGGAGCGCAGGGGACCCTGCTCTTTCTGGACAGCCGCCGCCGGGGCGCGCGGGCGTGGCTCTGGGGGCTCCTGGGCCTCATCCAGTTTCCCATGCCGAGCCTGCTCTACTGGCTGCTGGTGGTGCGGCCCAGGCGACGCTAGGGGGGAGCCATCCCTGCCGGGGATGGCTCCCTGCGCGTATAACGGGTAAAATGTACTGGATGTCGCCTATTGGTGCTTATTGGAGGTTACGCCGTTGAACATCTGGAACCAACTCATCCCCGACTGTCCTGAAGCTATCGTGCGTGCGGCGGACGCCGCCCTGGAGCGCGTCCGGCCCGTGTGGGCGCAGGTCGACGAACTGGTGCTGCGCAACCAGGCACGCGTGCTTGCCGCCTTCCAGGAGGCGGGCGTCTCCGAGGTCCACTTCACGGAGTCTACCGGCTACGGTTACAACGACATTGGCCGGGAGAAGCTGGACGAGGTCTTCGCCCGTGCCTTCGGTGCGGAGGCCGGCCTGGTGCGCATTCAGTTCGCCTCGGGCACCCACGCCATCGCGACCGGCCTCTTCGCCGCCCTGCGACCAGGCGACCGGCTGATCGCCGCCGCCGGCGCCCCGTACGACACCCTGCAGCAGGTGATTCAGGGAACGGTGGGCAGCCTCGCGGAGTGGGGCATCGCCTACGAGGAGGTTCCCCTGCGCCCGGACCGGACCGTGGACGTGGAGGCGGTCGCAGCGGCGGTCCGCAAGCCTGATGCCCGCTGTCTCTTCATCCAGCGCTCCCGGGGCTACTCGCTGCGTGCGCCGCTCACGGTGGCCGAGATCAGCACGGTCATCCGGGCCGCCCGGGAGGCCAACCCCGGCATCACGGTCCTGGTGGACAACTGCTACGGCGAGTTCGTGGAGGCGCAGGAGCCGCCGCATGTGGGGGCGGACCTCACGTGCGGGTCGCTGATCAAGAACCCCGGCGGGGGCATCGCGCCCACGGGCGGCTACATCGTCGGCCGGGCCGACCTGGTGGAGAGGGCGGCGGCCCAACTGTTCGCCCCGGGCATCGGCCCGGAGGTCGGGCCGAACGCCGGCGCCAACCGGCTGCTCTACCAGGGGCTCTTCCTCGCGCCCCACGTGACCGGCGAGGCGCTGAAGGGCGCGCAGTTCACCGCCGCCTTCTTCGCACTGCTGGGCTTCGGCGTGCGGCCCGGGTACGACGAGTACCGCTCCGACCTGGTGCAGGCGGTGGAACTCGGCACCCCGGAGGGGCTGATCGCCTTCTGCCAGGCTGTGCAGAAGGCCAGCCCGGTGGACGCCCACGTGCGGCCCGAGCCCTGGGCGATGCCGGGGTACGACGATCCGGTGATCATGGCCGCCGGCACGTTTATCCAGGGTTCATCTATTGAGCTTTCCGCTGACGGGCCCGTGCGCCCTCCGTACGTCGCATATTTTCAGGGGGGTCTTACGCGCGAGCACGTCATGCTGGCCGCCCTCCGGGCCGCGAACGAACTCGCGGCCGCAGGCATTCTTACCTTGTAGGGGGAGTGGTGACATGGCCGGGCAGTGGATCGCTTTCGTGATCGCCGTCGTCGTGATGCTCGCGGGCGTGGTGGGCACCTTCATTCCGGCCCTGCCGGGACTGCCGGTGGTCTTCCTGGCCATGCTGGTGTACGGCTTCGTCGAGGGCTTTCGCGAGATCACCCCGGGCTTCCTGGTCGTCGCCCTGCTCGTGGTGATCGCGACGCAGGTGGCCGAGCACTACGCCAGGGCCTGGGGCGCCAAGCGCTTCGGCGCGGGCAGGGCCGGGGCCTGGGGCGCCGTGATCGGCTCCATCGTCGGCCTCTTCTTCATGCCCGTGGGGCTGCTGCTCGGACCGTTCCTGGGCGCGCTGCTCTTTGAACTGTTTGCCGGCCGCTCCGGCGGCGAGGCGGTGAAAGCCGGATTCGGCGGACTGGTGGGCGTGCTGGGTTCGGTGGTGGTCAACGTCATGGTGGCCCTGGGGCTCACCGTCGCCTTTGTCGTAAAGGTACTGATCTGACCGGCCATGTTGACCGGGGACCGCGCAGGGGAAGAAAAGGGCCCTGTGCGAGCGCTGCGCTCGCACAGGGCCTCGTGCTTTCCGCTCAGTCCATGCGGCGGACCAGGCCGACCACCTTGCCGAGGATCTGACAGTTCGGAACGATGATGGGATCCATGAACCGGTTCTCGGGCTGGAGCCGGATGTGGTCCTGCTCCTTGAAGAACCGCTTGACGGTGGCCTCGTCCTCGATCAGCGCGACGACGATGTCGCCGTTGCTGGCGTGCTGCTGGCGGTGTACCAGCACGTAATCGCCGTCAAGAATGCCCGCTTCGACCATGGAGTCCCCCTGAACGGTGAGGAAGAAGAGCTCTGACTCGTCCGCGCGAACGAAGTCGGCCGGAAGCGGGAAATGGTCCTCAATGGCCTCCTGGGCCAGGATCGGCTGGCCGGCTGTGACACGGCCGACCATGGGCACGGCGATGGTGCGTTTGAGCTGCGTGTGGCTCCCATCGAGCACCTCAATGGCCCTGGGCTTCGTGGGATCCCGGCGGATGTACCCCTTCTCCTCCAGCCGGGTCATGTGGCCGTGAACGGTGGAACTGGAGCTGAGGCCGATGGCCTCGCCAATCTCCCGCACCGACGGCGGGTAACCCTTGGTGCGGATCTCATCCTTGATGAATTGCAGGATCTGACGCTGGCGCTCCGTCAAGGGTTCCGGCATGCAGCGACACCCCCTGAACTGAGGCGGGAGCCCCTCCCGTCAGAGCTGCCCCACCCCGATCTCTCCGGCGCACGGTCCGGTCGGGTCGATTGTACCACATGTCCGCCGATCTGCAAACGCCTGTTCGAAAAAATCCACAGAAGGGCTTGACCGGAACATCCATTCGTGGTATGCTAACAGCGAACACAGGTTCCGGCGTAACCAAAGGGCTGTTCGGCACAGGGAGGGGTAGCTATGGCGGCGCACAACGTCCAGTCCAGGGTCCGGGTGGTTCGGAGGCGCACGCCCAAGGCGGTCCGCAGGGCCCGCACGCTGGCCGTGCTGTTCGTGGTGACGGCCGCGGCGGCCGTACTGCTGTTCCCCCGGCTGGTGCACACGCAGACCAGCCTGCCGCCGGTCGGCGTTCACCACACCGTCGCTCCCGGCGACACGCTGTGGGACATCGCCGTCGCCCACGCCGGTGACCGCGACGTGCGCGAGGTCATCTACCAGATTCAGCGAATGAACGGCCTTTCGTCTGCTGAGATCTACCCCGGTCAGGTGCTGTTCGTCCCGACCGAGCTGCGCTGAGGGGAGGGGGACGGAAATGGGGGTCGTCGTACAGACTTTCGAGGGCAGAATGCCCGGCGACTTGTACGCGAAGCTTCAGCGGCTGCGCCGGCGCCATGGCAGGGTGCTGCGGGCGGCGGCGGCCGGCGACTTTTCCAACGAAGCGGAGCTGCATGCCATAAGCCGGCGACTTGGGCGCATGCTGGCCGAGACCGCCCGCAGGCCGGTGGAGGAACGGGGCGGCCTGCGCATGCTGGAGATCTCGCTCGCCGTGGACCGCATGTTCCCGGAACTGCGGGCGTGGAACCAGCAGGCGGCTTTCCGCTACCCGCCGGCAGGCCGTACTGCGAAACGGGGGCCGGCCTGAGGCAGGGGCACGGGTATATCGGGTCTGCACCTGAGGGTGCAGACCTTTCGTTGTCTGGCAGTTCCGATGGACGCAGGATTGACCCCAATAGCCAATAGTTTGTTATAATCATGCGTGCATGGCCCGACGACACGCAGGTATCCACGCACCTGCGCGAAACGACTGTATTGACGGGAAGAGGTGGTCAACCATGCACTGTCCGGAGTGCCGGACCGGCCTGGAGCCAGACGGCCGGTTCTGCCACATGTGCGGCTTCGACTTCCGGGCGGCCGCAGCGGCCCGCAGGGCGGCCGAGCTGGGGAAGCGCCCCGCCTGGAAGCGCTGGGTCTCCGGCGTGTCGCTCGGGATCATGGCGTTCCTGATCATGCTCATGCTGCTGGTGCCGCGCACCGACGCCTACATGGTGCCCCCGGTGGGCACGCCGGCGCCGGACTTCGAGATCCCGGCCCTGGACGGCGGGACCGTAAGGCTCTCCGATCACAGGGGCCAGCCGGTGATCATCAACTTCTGGGCGTCTTGGTGCCCACCGTGCCGCAAGGAGATGCCTGACTTCCAGGAGGTCTACGACCGGTACAGGGCCGACGGGCTCCAGTTCTACGCGATCAACGTGGGGGAGTCGCAGGTGACGATCCGCGACTTCGCGGCCCGCCTCGGCATCGATCTGCCGATCCTGATCGATGCCGGGGAGGAGGCGCAGACCGTCTACAACATTCTGCCCCTTCCGGCTACCTTCTTCATCGACCGCGACGGCATCGTGCGCGGGGTCTACCAGTACCAGATGTCGCGGGCGCAGATTGAAGCTGAGGTCCAGCGGCTGATGGCCCGCTGATGAGGAGTCGATGCGCATGGCTTCGCCGAACCTGTTTCTCGCCTTCGGCGCCGGGGTGCTGTCGTTCATCTCGCCCTGCGTGCTGCCGATCTACCCGTCGTTCCTCAGCTACGTAACCGGCGTGTCGGTGGACCAGCTCTCAGAGGGCAGCCGGGCTGTGCGCGCGCGCGTGCTTAAGCACAGCCTGGCCTTCTTCGCGGGCTTCTCGGTGATCTACGTCGCGCTCGGCCTCACGGCCAGCGCCCTGGGCTCCTTCTTCTACAGCAGCCGCTCGTGGCTCCCCGTGGCCGGCGGCATCTTCATCATTCTGATGGGCCTTTCGCTGATGGGCGTCCTGCGGCTGCCCTTCATGATGCGCGACACCCGCCGGCAGCTGGCCAGCAGGCCCGAGGGCTACCTGGGCTCCGCCCTGGTCGGCCTCACGTTCGCCGCGGGCTGGACGCCGTGCATCGGGCCCATCCTGGGGGCCGTGCTCGCCCTGGCGGCCACCAATCCGGGGTACGGCGGGCTGCTGCTCCTGGCCTACTCGGTGGGCTTTGCGCTGCCCTTCATCGGCATGGCCTACGCCCTGGGTTCGGTGCGCAAGCTGGCACGCTACTCGCTGGTCCTGGAGCGGGTGGGGGGCGCCGTGATGGTGCTGATGGGGCTCCTGCTCGCCACCGGCGGCCTGGAGCGCATGTCGGCCTGGCTCCTGGAGGTTACCGGATTCACGGGGTTCTAGCACGGGGTTTTAGTGGGGCCCCCCGCCTTCGCGGGGGGAAAGGCAAGGGGGGAGTTTCGCTCTGGCCGCTGTGCATGCAGCCAACTGTCCGGACTGCCGGCGGGCACTGCCTGCAGGGGCCCAGTTCTGCCCCGGGTGCGGGCGGGCCCTGGGAGACCGGCCCCGGGCCCGGGCGCCTGAAGGGCCGAACCCCTGGGTGGCGCTGCTGGACCGGACCTGGGATTTCTTCGCGTCGACGAAGGTAGCGTCGTGGATCATCATTGCCCTGGCGGTCGCATCGATTCTGGGCACGCTGATCGAGCAGGAGTCGCTGTACCAGGACTGGCGGCCTCCGCACCTGTATTACCCCGACCGGTACGGAGAGTTCTGGGGCAACCTGTTCATGAAACTGGGGCTGACGCACACGTACTCTTCGGTGTGGTACGTGGCCCTGGTCCTGATGCTGATCGTCAGCCTCGTCATCTGCTCGCTGCACCGGCTGGTGCCGCTGCACCGCATGCTGACCCGCCCGCAGGTCTGGAAGCTGCCGCACTTCCTGCGCAAACAGCAGGTCGTGCTGGAGACCGCAGGCGACCTCGACCAGGCGGAGGCGAAGCTGAAGCGGGCGGGGTACCGGATCTGGCGGGACCGGGAGTGCCTGTACGCCGAGAAGGGCCGACTAAGCCGCTACGGACCGTATATCCTGCACATCGGCCTGCTGGTGGTCGGTTTTGCGGCCTTCGCCAAGGCGCTTCCGGGCTGGGATGAGGTGCGGGACGTCTGGATTCCCGACGGCCAGACCGTGAAGGTGCCGGGCGAGAACTTCGCCATCACCAACCACAAGTTCACGATGGAGCTGTACGAGAACGGGCTGCCCTCGCTTTACGCCACCGATGCGTCCATCATCGTGGACGGCGAGGAGGTGCTCCGGCGGACCATCGAGGTCAACAAGCCGCTCTCGTACGGCGGCTGGGACATCTACCAGGCCTCGTGGCGGGAGGAGCCCGGGGTGGCCCACCTGCGGTTGGTGGAAGCGGACACCGGGCAAGCCGTGGCGACGATCCCGTTCGACCTGCGGGACCCGGCGCCCGAGTATGCCATCGAGGGGACCGACCTGAAGCTGGTCGTGCTCACCTACCTGCACGACTTCATTCTGGACCCCGAGACCAACGAGCCCATGAACGCCTCGTATGAGGTGCGCAACCCGGTGGTCTTCGCTGAGGTGGCGACGGCGGACGGGGCCGAGATGGTCGGCAGGATCGCCCTGGCCATGGCCGGCGGGCAGCAGGCCGTGTACATGGGGCCCTACTACCTGGAGGTGGAGCGGGTCGACAGCCGCTGGTACACCGCCCTGAAGCTCCACCACGACAAGACGGTGCCTTACATGTACTTCGGGCTCGCCATCGTGTTCGTGGGCATGCTGATCACGTTCTTCATCTACCACTGGCAGGTCTGGGTCCGTGAGGAGAACGGGGAGATCCTCATCGGCGCCCGTGCGCACAAGAACCGGTTCGCGCTGACGCGGGAGATGAAGCGCCTCTTCGGCGCACCCCAGGGGGAGGGGCAGAGTTCAAATGACACCGCCTAATCAGTTCCTGCTTGACGCGGCCCAGTGGCTGCTCTTCGGCGCCTTTGCCTCGTATCTGGCCGCATTTCTGCTGTACGTCTCGGGCACGCTGGGCCAGCGGATCTCCGGGGGCACCCGGTTCAGCCGGACCCCGGGCCACGGAACGGTGGCCAACGTCATCGGGGTGGTCCTGCACGGCCTGGCGATCGTGGCCCGGTGGCAGGGGTCGGGCTTCTGGCCCACCTCCAACATGTACGAGTTCATCGGCTTCATGGCGTTCTCCAGCATGTTGGCCTTCCTGGTGCTGCACCGGATGTACCGGCTCTACGTGCTCGGGGCCCTGGTGACGCCGGTGACCATCGCCCTGCTGGCCTACTCCTACGTCTTCCCGCCGGAGGTCACCCCCTTGATTCCGGCCCTGCAGTCGATCTGGCTGCCGCTGCACGTCAGCCTGGCCGCACTGGGCGAGGGCTTCTTCGCCGTCGCCTTCGGCGCGGCGATGCTGTACCTGCTCCGTGTGCGCGGGCTGGAACTGGCGCAGGCCCGGGCCCGGGCAGCCGAGGAGGTCGCTGCCGGACTGGAGGGCGCCGCGCCCATGCAGGGGGCTGCTCCCGGCGCAGTGGCGGAGACCCGCTGGGAGCGCTGGGAGCGCATCGTCGGCATACGGCTGATGGAGGTCGTCTTCTACCTCATCCTCGTCATTCTGGGCTTCACAGTGCTGGCCCTGTTCTTCCGCTACGCGGGGTTTGAGTGGATCTTCAACAACGGCATGTCCATCTACCACCTGCCGCCCATCATCGGGCCGTACGGCGCGGAGGTGGGGGAGCACGGCTCGGTGCTGGGGATTCCCCTGCCGACGGTGGTGGTGCCCTACGGCTGGCGGGGCAAGCACCTGAACACCCTGCTCTACTCGGTGGTGGTCGGTGCCGTGCTCTACGGGTTCATCCGCCGGTTCATCGCCCGGGGGCGCATCGGCGACGCCCTGGCGGTGCGCGTGGGCGGCGACCCCGAGTTGCTGGATGAGATCAGCTACCGGGCGGTGGCCATCGGCTACCCGATCTTCACCCTCGGCGGCCTGATCTTCGCCATGATCTGGGCCAAGGAGGCCTGGGGCCGGTACTGGTTCTGGGATCCGAAGGAAACCTGGGCGCTCATCGCCTGGCTCGTCTATTCGGCCTACCTGCACTTCCGCATCACCGCGGGCTGGGAGGGCCGCCGCTCCGCCTGGCTGGCCGTGCTGGGCTTCGGGGTGATCCTCTTCACCCTGGTGGGCGTCAACCTGCTGATCGTCGGCCTGCACTCCTACGCAGGCGGCGACTGACGAAGCGAATACGCCAGATGATGATGCGTGACCCGCCCGTGTCTTGGGCGGGTCACGCCTTTCTCAGCGCGGATGCAGCACCACTTCCTGCTGCTGCGGCGGGGCCTGGGCGTAGGCGTCCAGCAGTTCGGCGTCGCTGCGGTAGGGCCGGTCTGGCAGGATGCGGGCCGTCCAGCGGAGGGCGACCTGCTCCGTCTCGAAGGGCCACGGGTCCACCAGGAAGCCTCCGCTGCCGGTTCCCCGCAGGTGGAACGCGATGTCCTCCGCCCCGGGCGCCTGCGGCACCGCGCAGAGCAGGCGCTCCGTGGTGCTGTCAGGGCTCAGCATACAGGAAAAGAGCGAGAGCATGTCCCAGAGCTGGAACCAGCGGTAGTGGGTCCAGAGCACGTCGGGGTCGGGCTGCAGGGCGGCCGTCAGCTCGACCTGCACGGCGTCCTGCTCGGCCAGAAAGCGCTCCACGGCCGTGCGCCACTGGGGCGCCACGGGCCGCGAGGCGATGTGGGGAAGGTAGCCGTAGCGATTCCGGTAGAGGCCGGCGCTGTGCAGGGAGGTCAGCAGCCCGGCGTAGGGATGCGCCTGCCGCGCCTCACGCACCGTGCGGGTGTGGGCCGCGACGTGCACGTCCTGGGGGATGTCCAGAAAGGAGTAGGGCCGCCCTGTTTCGGGATTGACGCCCGGCCGGGCGTCCACATCGGCCCAGCCCGCGTCGTGCAGCGCCGCGGCCTGCCGCACGGGCTCCAGGGGCTCCACCGGCGCGCACACCCCGCCCCAGCAGGCCACCAGGTCCGCTGTCAGCCGGGCGTGCTCCACCTGCTCGGTCAGGTAAAGCTGGCCGTCCACTGATCGCACGATCATCGTCGCATACCTCGCTTTCGCCTAGCAAAGACTAGCGCCGGAGCGCGGCCGCGGGCAGGCGGCTAACATACGTGGACTTCGGCGGTGAGGCTGCCCTTCCCTGTCGGCGAGGGTGGCGCCAGGAGGAGGATGCAGGGATGACGGTGCACGGAGATCTGGAGCGTGCGATTGCCATGGCGCAGGCGGCCAAGGGCAACTACTTGCTGTTTGCGGCGCAGTCGGAAGACCCGAAGGCACACCAGGTATTTAAGCAGATGGCGGACGATATGGAAAGGCACGTGATGATTCTGGAGTCGCGGCTGCAGTACCTGAGCCAGTACAACGCCCTGGTGGGGCAGGCGCGCGGCCGGCAGCAGGGCCAGTTCGGCGGCCAGGGCGGTGGCGGCCAGAACCGGGCCCGGCAGCAGGGGCACAACCAGGGGCAGGGTCAGGGCCAGATGCGGCAGGACGAAGGCTGGGCCGGCGGTCAGAACGGGGCCCAGGGACAGGGGCAGCAGACTTGGCAGGCGCAGGGACAGGGCGGCCAGCAGGGCGGAGCCCAGGGCCAGGGCCAAGACCGGGGCCAGGGCCAAGACCAGGGCCAGGGCCACGACCAGGGCCAGGGCGGAGGTCAGGGTGGAGGCCAGGGAGGCGGGGCCTGGCAGGCTGGGGGCGCCCAGGCCGGCGGCAACGGCCAGGGAGATGGCGGACAGGGCGCCGGCAACTGGCAGGGGGGCGGCAACCAGGGCGGCGGTGGCCAGGAGGGAAACTGGGGAGCGGGCGGACAGCAGTCGGCGCAGGGAGGACAGGGTGGACAGGGAGGAGGTGCAGGGGGAGACCAGCAGGCTCAGTGGCAGTGCGGTCCTCCCCCGGGACAGCAGGACCAGGGCCAGCAGCAGTCGCAGCAGCAGGGCTGACAATCGGGCCAGATAGGTCCCCTGGACGGGAGTGCAGCGCGGGAAGGACCCGTCGGGCGCGCCGGCGAACCATTGGCCAGATGAGGCGCCCCGAGCGGGCGCCCCAAGAGATGCCAAGGAGAGACAGCGTTGCACTCCTCGCAGCACGACGAGACTCGCGAGCGCAGGCGGGCGGCGGAGATAGCCGGCCGCCTGCTGGACTGGTATGCGGAAAGCGCGCGGGACCTGCCGTGGCGCCGCACCCGCGATCCTTATCGCATCTGGGTCTCTGAGATCATGCTGCAGCAGACCCGGGTGGAGACCGTGATTCCCTATTTCGAGCGGTGGATGAAACAGTTTCCCACCCTCGAGGCGCTGGCTGCCGCGCCCCAGGAGGAGGTCCTGAAGGCCTGGGAGGGGCTCGGCTACTACGCCCGCGCCCGCAACCTGCACGCCGCCGTCCAGGAGGTCGTGGCGCGCTACGGCGGCGAAGTGCCCGACGACCCAGAGGCCGTGGCGTCGCTGAAGGGGGTGGGACCGTACACCGCCGGGGCCATCCTCTCGATCGCCTTCAACCGGCCGGTACCTGCCGTGGACGGCAACGTGCTGCGGGTGATGGCCAGGCTGTATGCGATCGCGGACGACATCGCCAGGCCTGCGACCCGTCGGGTCGTCGAGGAGCTGGTCAGGGCCATGATTCCCCCTGGGCGAGCGAGCGAGTTCAACCAGGCCCTGATGGACCTCGGGGCGGTGATCTGCACCCCGCGCCGACCCCGGTGCCTGCTCTGCCCCGTGCGGGAGCTGTGCGAGGCCTGGAAGGCCGGCAGGGTGGGTGAGCTGCCCGTGAAGGGCAGGGCAAGGGCCCCCAGGCCCGTGGAGCGGGTGGCGGCGTGGGTGGAGCAGGAGGGCCGTCTGTTGATCGTACGGCGGCCCCAGGAAGGCCTCCTGGCCGGGCTCTGGGAGCTTCCCGGCGGCGACGTGCCGGCGGGGCTGGCCCCGGAAGAGACGCTCCGCACCCTCCTGCGTGACGCGCTGGGCGCGGAGGTGGAGGTGGGGGAGCACCTGGTGGACGTGCGGCACGTCTTCACGCACCTGGTGTGGCACGTGCGCTGCTACCGGGCTGCGCTGGCCCCCGGGTGTAAGGTGGCGGAGGGTGAAGAGGTGCGTTGGGTGGCGCCGGAAGCGCTGGGGGAGTACGCGTTTCCGGCGATCTACAACAAGCTCTTGGGATTGATCCGCGCGGATAGATAGTTTGTGTCACGTTGCAGGACCGGGCGATCACTGAGGGTCGCCTGGTCTTTTTTCGTTATGCCAGATCTCCGCCTGCTGCGAAGGTACAAGGAAAGCGCAACTATTGCCCATTTCCGCCTCGGGGTGAAGGAAGACTCTGACGGATCACGAAGCTGGACCGAAACAGTATAACATTATAAGCATTCCGCTTACGGGATGTATCGTAACCCGAAGATGGTGGAGCTGACCATGGAATTCGTCCGAGTGGACCGGTCCAGTGCTGTCCCTCTATACCTCCAGGTTGAGCGGCAATTGCGCGAGCAGATCGCCCGGGGTGCCCTGCAACCGGGAGATTTGCTGCCACCGGAGCATGAACTCTGTCGGCAGTTCGGCGTCAGTGCCATCACGGTGAAACAGGGCTTGAAGGTCCTCGCCGCCGATGGTCTGATCGTGCGGGAACGCGGACGGGGCACCTTTGTCGCGCGGCCTAAGTTGCCCGCCCAGGATCTCTCCTGGCTCAGCAGCCCAGCCGAGGGGCTTGCAAGCGTGGGGTATCGGGTCGCGGTCCAGACCCCCCGCTTTGAACGGCGGGTTCCGGCTCCTGAGTTGAGTGAACTTCTGCAGTTGCCGGACCACGAGCCACTCTTCTTTCTCGAGCGGGTCTACCTGGATCGGTCTGAAGTACTGGCCCTGGAACAGGTGTATATCCCAACAAGCCGCTGTCCCGGACTTGACGAGTGCCTTCCGGGAGAAACGTCTGTGTACCAACTGCTGGAGGAGCAGTACGGGCTCCTGACCGAGGCGGAGCAGTTCGTGGAGGCGATTGCCGCCGAGGAGAGCGAGGCCCGGCTCTTCCGGTTGCCCCCTGGCAGCCCCCTGCTCCGGGCCGAGCGCGTCGTGCGACTGCCGGACGGGCAGGTTGTCGCCTTCAGCAAACTGCTGTACCGGGGAGACCGGTTCCGGTTCTGCGTTCGGCTGTTCCGCAGAAAAGACCAAGGTCGTTAGGAAAGTGCAGGCGATGTGCGGTGAAGTACTATCTCGGAATTGACGGCGGCGGCAGCAATACCACTGCGGTACTGGCTGATGAATCAGGAAACCTGCTCGGTATGGGCATGGCCGGGCCGACCAGCGGTCACTTCATCGGGCACCAGGCCTTGATCCACCATCTCCGGGCAGCCGCGGCCTTTGCGCTCGATTCTGCCCGGTTCGAAGGTCAGCTTGACCTGGTGTTCATCGGTGCCCCGGCCGTGTATCAGGATACCGCCGAGGAGGCCCTCAGTTGTCTGGTGCCGATCAAGAACATCCACTGTGAAGGAGATTCACGCACCGCCTTTACCGCGGCCCTGGGCGGGCAGCCGGGCATCGTGATCCTCGCGGGGACGGGCTCGTTTGCCCGGGGGGTCAACAAGAGGGGGGAGACGCTCACCCTCGGCGGGTGGGGAACTCTGCTCGGCGATGAGGGCAGCGCCTATGACATCGGTGTTCAGGCCCTGCGGCTGGCTGTCCGCTCGTCCGAAGGCCGCGCCCCCAAGACGGCACTGGTGGACCTCCTGAAGGAGCGGTTCCGCATCAGCCGCGTGCGGGAGTTGACACGCATTGTGTACCGGGACGACTTTACCCGCGAACAGATCGCCAGCCTGGCCCCTCTGGTGACGGCCGCGGCCCGTTCCGGAGACGAGCCGGCACGGCGGTTGCTGTACGAGGCCGGCCGGCAACTGGGACAGCTCGCCTGCGCCGTCCTCACACAACTGGGCATGGAGGACGACGATGTCCCCATCGTCCTGACGGGTGGCGTTCAGGCCGCCGGCGACCTGATTCTGGAGGGTATTGCTGCAGAGGTGATGCCGGTGTGTCCGGGCGCGACGTTGAGATCTCCCCGGTACGATCCGGCGGTCGGCGCCATTCTCCTGGCCCTGGAGGCCGACGGGATTGCCGTTACAGAGGAGATCAAGGCCAACCTGGACCGCCAACTGACGGAAACAGGTGAACGGGTAGGTGTCCCCCGCTACGTGCGGCAACTGTGGTCTGACGAACAGGCAAGAGGAGGTTGGTCCTGATGCTCGCGGCCCGATACGGGCGGGCACTCAGGCAGGTTCTGGACCATATCGACCGCACACAGATGCCGGCGATTCACCAGGCCGCCCGCTGGATTGCCGACGCCCTGGCAGGCGGCGGCGCGCTGCACCTCTTCGATACTGGCCACATGCTCAACCACGAGGCAGTCGGCCGCGCCGGAGGGCTCATGGCCATCAACCCGCTGCGGGTTGTCGTCGAGGTGAATCACCGGATGCACCCCAGGACCCGCAGCTTGCCCGAGCGGCGGACATTCATGGATGAGATCACGGGACTTGCCGATTTCGTCATCGCCAGAAGTCAGATGTATCCAGGTGACGTTCTGTTGCTGGGCAGTGTGAGCGGCAAGAACCCCCTGCCTGTGGACCTCGCCCTGAAAGCGCGGGCCGCGGGCATCAAGGTGGTGGCCATCACCTCGGTTTCGTACTCACGCACAGTGCAGCCCCAGCACAGCAGCGGCAAGCGCCTCTATGAAGTGGCGGATATTGCCCTGGACATCGGCGGTTGCCCGGGAGACGCCGCCTTGGAGGTGGAGGGGTTGCCAGTTCGCTTCGGGCCCACCTCCGGGATCGCGGCGGCCTACGTGAACTGGCTGCTTCAGGCGACGGTCGTGGAGCTCCTGCTCGAACAGGGGCTCGTGCCGGCCGTGTATCTCTCCAACCACATGCCGGGAGCTGAAGAACACAACAACATGGCCAAGCGCCAAGTTGGGGAGAGGGGGTACTGACGGTGATCTGCCTCGACTCCGGAGGGCACCTGCTGGGTTTGGACGAGAAGGGCCAGGTGTGCATGCTCGCGGGGGCGGGGCGAGTCAACCGCGTGATCGGCGCTCCTGAACCGATCTGGCGGTTGGTGACCGTCAGTGACGGTCATCGTGAGGAATGGCGACCGGCGGGGCGCCCCCGCGTGGCTTTCGAGGCCGACCAGGTTGTTCTGCAGTGGAAACGCTGCAGGGAAACCGGGGGCCGGGAAACGGCGTTTGTGGTGACTGTGCGGATTGGCCCCTGTACGACGCCGGGGGGAGGCGGATTTCGGTTTGACCTGATCCTCCACACCGACGAGCACAAGAACGTCGTCGAGGTGGTCTTCCCCGTTGTGGGCGGTCTCGGTGGCGACGTGCTGTTCATGCCCCACCACGCGGGTGAACGTATCGTCCAACCGGCGTCGACGCTCAAGTCCGACCGGTACATCGGGTTCAGCCGGGCCGGGAGCAGGCCAGTCGGCGGCGGGCGCTTTGTCAGGGAGATCACGTACTGCGGGCTGGCCTCCATGTCCTGGCTGGAGCTGGACCACCAGGACGGGGGTACCTACCTGGGATCGCATGACCCTGCCTTTCACCTGACCGGCCTGATCGTTGAGACCGACGGACACACGCTGACGCTGGCCGTCCGTCGGTGGTGTCAGGGGGAACATGGCACGTGGGATGCGCCTCCGGCGCTGCTGGTTCCGCACGACGGCGACTGGCACACTGGCGCCCGCATCTATCGCAACTGGATTCAGCCTCTGCTGCCCAGCCCTCAGCGGCCCACGGTGATGGAAGGCAGGGTGGCCATCAATCCACGATACGACTTCAAGAATGGAGGCATCGTCCGACACCGCTTCACCGAGATTCCGGAGATGTATGCGGAGGGCGCCGCGGTGGGGCTTGATCACTTCTTCATCGCCGGGTGGAACAGGGGCGGGTTCGATGCACAGTACCCGGAGTATTACCCGGACATGGAACTGGGCAGCCCAGGCGACCTCGCGCGCGGTTGCGCTTACATCTCTGACAACGGCGGCGTCACGACCTTCTATGTCAACGCGCGGCTCTTCGATGTGAACTCCAGCTACTACCCGACGGTTGGCCGGCGGTGGGCCGTCAAGGATGAACGTGGCGAGCAGATCTTCGAGACGTACGCGCCAAACCGCTTCGCTGTAATGTGTCCCGCCCATGCGCCCTGGCAGGAGCACCTGGTTGGCACAGCAGAGTGGCTGATCCGGGCCACGGGGTGCGAGGGCATCTACCTGGATCAGCTGGGATCCGCAACACCATACCCGTGTTTTGATCCGGAGCATGCGCACGGGCACCCCGCCTGTTTCAATCACGGTTACATGGAGATCCTCGACCGTTTGCGCCCACTGGCCGCCCTGATGATCGAGAACTGCGGAGACATCTACTCCAGCCGCGTCTGGGCCAGTTACGTGTGGAACGGTGAACTGTACGATGAGTTCTTCAACCTCTACCGGTACACGTTTCCTGAGCACCGGCTCGTTTGCCGGGTACACCCCCGGCCCATGGCCGACCGTGCTCTGCGCAAGATCCTCTTCTACCGGGATCTGCATCGCGCGTGGCTGCTCGGGGCCTACTTCTGGGCGTCTCCGGATCGACGCTTCGGCCCGGACGACGGCCGGTTGAGACAAGACCTGATCCAGGTGGTGGCACTGCGCCGATTGGCAGAGCCCTGGCTCGCCGAAGCTCGCTTCTTGGACAGCGACGGCCTGCGGCTCTCCGGTGCCACTGGCGTTCACGCTGCGAGGTTCGAGGGCCCGGCGGGCTCCGTGATCACCATCGTCAATCCCCGGGGGGAGGAGGGGGCGCTGGTGGTGGAGACGCCCTTCAAGACGGCCAGCGTGCTCCGGCCGGGCCTGCGGGAACCGGTTGGGTGGAACGGGACCCAGAGCCACCTGCCGCTGCCCAGGGACGCGTTGTCGCTCATCATTCTGCGTTAGTCGGTCCCGATCGGAGGGAGGACCATGAGCCGCTCTAGTCAGCCGATGGGGAAACGGCCAAGACTGAACTTGCGACGGCAGGATACCATTGCCGCGTGGACCTTTCTGGCCCCCAATCTCGCCGGCTTCTCGGTGTTCATGCTCTTTGCCGTCGCCATGTCGCTCTGGCTCGCCTTCCAGGAGTGGGATCTGCTGACTCCTGCCCGTTTCGTCGGTTTGGCCAACTTCCGCAAGATCCTTACCGGTGATCCCCACTTCTGGCGCGTCATGGGCAACACTGTCTACTTTGCAGTGGGCCTGGTGCCACTGTGCATCGCGACCTCGCTGGGGCTAGCGGTGGCCCTGAACAGGGCCATCAAGGGCATTTCCTTTTACAGGGCGGCCTTCTACCTGCCTTCCGTCACCGCGACCATCGGCATCTCGGTCATCTGGACCTGGCTCCTCAATCCGGAGTACGGGCTGATCAACTACGCCCTGTCGTGGCTCGGGTTCACAGACCTCCCCCAGTGGCTGTACAGTACCACGTGGGCAAAGCCGGCCCTTATCGCCATGCGGGTCTGGCAGCAGTCGGGCTATTACATGCTGATGTTCCTGGCGGGACTCCAAACCATCCCCGATCACCTCTACGAGGCGGCTGAGGTCGACGGTGCGGGGCGCTGGAGCAAGTTCCGCCATATCACGCTGCCGCTGCTCTCTCCGACCACGTTCCTGGTGTCGGTGCTGCTGATCATCGACTCGTTCAACATCTTCGAGTCGGTCTACATGATGACCCAGGGCGGCCCGGGGGGATCGACCGAGACCATTCTTTACTACATCTACACCAACGGCTTCCAGCTGTTCCGCATGGGCTATGCCTCCGCGCTGGCCTGGGTGCTGTTCGTCATCATCTTTACGCTGACCCTCGTTCAGTTCTGGGCACAGAGGAAGTGGGTCCACTATGAATAGAACCCGGGTGGCTCGCATTCTGGGAAATGGGCTTGCCTATCTGCTCCTCACGGCTGGGGCGCTCCTCGTGATCCTGCCGTTTCTTTGGACCGTCTCGTCGTCGCTGAAGACACCGGCCCAGTTGCACGCCTGGCCGCCGGAGTGGATTCCGCGCCCGGTCATGTGGTCGAACTATGTGCGGGCGTGGACGCTGCTGCCCTTCGACCGGTTCTTGCTCAATTCGATCGTGCTGTCGATCGTCATTCCGCTCATTCAGATTGCGCTGGCAGCCACGGCGGCCTACGCCTTCGCCCGGTTGCAGTTCCGGGGCCGGGACGCGCTCTTCCTTCTCTATCTGGGCACGATGATGATCCCCGGTCATGTCACGCTGATTCCCAACTTTCTCATCGTTAAGTGGCTGGGCTGGGTGAACACGTACCAGGCATTGATCATCCCGCCGCTGTTCAGGGGATCGATGGTTTTCGGTACGTTCCTGTTGCGTCAGTACTTCCTCACCATTCCCCACGAGCTGGAGGATGCGGCTCGAATCGACGGTTGCTCGCGCTGGGGGACATTTTGGCGGATTATCCTCCCCAACTCCAAGCCTGCCCTGGCCACCATGGCGATCATCGCCTTCAAGACCGAATGGAACACCTTTCTGTGGCCGCTGGTGACGATCAACGACTACCGGAAGATGCCCATTCAGGTGGGGCTTTCCTACTTCAAGAGTGCTGCGGACACGCAGTGGGAGGTTGTCCTCGCCGGCACCACCATCGCGCTCATCCCGATCATTCTCGTCTTCCTCTTCGGGCAGCGCTACTTCCTGAAGGGGATGGTCCATTCCGGGTTTGGCGGCAAGTGACGGCACAGCCACCAGAATCGCCCTGAAGGAGGGGTCAACCATGAAACGGATCGCAGGCGTGCTTTCGCTGTTGCTCGTTCTCGCGCTGGTCGTCCCAGGATGTGGCGGTCAGCAGGACGCACCGGAACCGCAGCCAGCTGCACCGGAAACTCCGCCGGCGTTAGAAAGCCCGGAACCGGCGCCGGTGAAGCCGGCCCCTGCCGGGACAATCAACGTCATGTCCTGGTGGGAGGTCACGGCGGATTCGCCTCTGCAGAAGATCAAGGAAGCCTTTGAGGCGAAGTATCCGGAAATCGAGGTGAACTACGTTCTGAGCCCGTCGGATGGATACTACGACAAGCTCCTGACCCAGATCGTCGGCGGAGAGGTGCCCGACGTCGCCATGCTGGCGCAGGACCAGTTCATCCCATTCGCCGAACGAGGTGCCCTGGTCGCCCTGGACGATTACATCACGGAGGAGTACAAGAACGACGTCTTCCCTGCCGTCCTGAAAACAATCACGTATAACGGCTCCATCTACGCAGTTCCGCGGGACACCACGTCAAACGCGCTCTACTACAACAAGGCGATGTTTGACGAGGCCGGGGTCGAGTATCCCAACGATGACTGGACCTGGGACGACTTCCTGGAGGCCTGCCAGAAGCTGACCAAGACGGATGAGTCGGGTAAACCCGTTCAGTGGGGTTTCCACTTTGCCACCTACCCGGATGGGATCTACGACTTCATTCTGCAGGCCGGCGGCGGGTACGTGACACCCGACGGAAAGACGTCGCTCCTGAGTTCCCCCGAAACCCGGAAGGCCCTGGAGTTCCTGCACGACCTGCGGTACAAGTACCAGTGTGCGCCCACCCCTGCCCAGGCAGCGGAGTTCGGCGGCTCGTCGGCATCTCCGTTCACCGCGGGGCGGGTGGCCATGTACGTCGGGGGCGCCTCCCGGGCCGCGGGCTTCACCAAGGCCGGGCTTGACTACGACGTGGGTCCGCTGCCTATGGGCACACGGAAGGCATCACGCATCTTCACCAACCTCTGGGTAATGCCGAAGGGCGCAAAGAACCAGGAGGCCGCAGCGGTGTTCCTCCAGTTCGTCGGCGGGCCCGACGGACAGGCCCTGGCCCAGGAGCTGGGCATGGGCCAGGCAGCGTTGAAGTCGGTGGATCCCGCTCCGTTCCTTACACCTCCACCCGAGTCGAAGAAGTATTTCGTTGAGGCATTTGAGTACGGTGAGCCCTTCCCGAGCTTCAGCAACTCGACGGAGTTCTTCGCGATGATGCAGCGGGAGTTGGATCTCTTCTGGAACGGCCAGCGATCTCTGGACGAGTCGCTTGCGGCCATTGACGCGCAGGCTCCGGAAATCTTGAACCCGTAACCGCTTAGGGATCCCTACAGATGGATCGGCACGAGACTTCAGCGCTCGTGCTGCGTATTCCGGACGGATTCGACCACTCATTCCGGTCGAATCCGTCCACTTATTACGGATGAAATCGACCACCGTTTGCGGGGATAGTCGACCGCCCATTCCGGCCCAAATCG
>JAMNXV010000180.1 GCA_023623185.1 Bacillota bacterium | reverse complement strand
GACGAGGCCGCGGTGCTGGCCCAGTACGTGGTGCGGGAGCTGGGCAAGACCAAGCTGGCCGTCTTCTGGCAGAACTCCGACATGGGCAAGCAGGGCCTGAAGGGCATCCAGGACCATGCCCAGAAGCTGGGCGCCCAGGTGGTCTACGACGCGCCGCATGAGGCCGGCTCCGTCGACTTCTCCACGCCGGTCCTGAACGCCCAGGCCCGGGGCGCCGACGCGGTGATCCTCTACACCACCCTGGGTGAGACCATCGCCGCCCTGAAGGCCATGTACGAGCTGGGCTACGACGCGGTGCCCATCACCTCCTACGTCAACGCCGACCCCGAGAACGTGCCCAAGCTGGCCGGTGAGGCCGCGGTCGGCCTGATCGCCGGCGGCTGGGTGCCGGTGGCGGACCCCAACGACCCCGACATCCAGGAGTTCTGGGAGATCGTGGGCACCTACGTCAAGGATGCCGACGGCAACCCGAAGATCCCCAACGCCTACCACACCGCCGGCTTCATCGCCGCCGAGCTGCTGGTCAAGGGCCTGGAGGATGCGGGCCGCGACCTGACCCGGGAGGGGTTCATCCAGGCGCTGGAGAACCTCAAGGACTTCAACGGGATCATGGCCAAGGGCATCTCCTACGGTCCCAATGAGCGGGCGGGCGTGCTCAACTTCTACCTGAACCAGGTCATCAAGGATGAGAACGGCAACATCGTGATGGTGCCCATCAACAAGGAGCCGTATCGACTGGAGCGCTAGTCTGGCCGAGCGGCAGCCGCCACCCGGGGGGGAGACGGAGCGCCTCCCCCCCGGCGGCCTCCGGTAGATCCAGACGGGGCTTCCTGCAAAGGAGGTCACACGATTGATCCTTGCCCAGCAGATTATCAGCGGCCTGGCCACCGGTTCACTCTACGCGCTGGCCGCACTCGGGCTGGTGCTCATCTTCAAGACGTCGGACGTCGTGAACTTCGCCCAGGGCGAGATGGCCATGTTCGGCACCTTCATCGCCTTCACCCTGATGATGAAGGGCGGGGTTCCGTACTGGGGCGCCTTTGTCCTCGCACTGGTCTTCGCCGCGGTCTTCGGGATGCTCATCGAGCGCATCGTGATCCGGCCCCTGAGCACGGCGCCGCTGATCTCGGTCCTCATCGCGACGCTGGGCCTGCTCAACATCATCAACGGCGTGGCGGGCTGGATCTGGGGCTACGACCCCAAGCCGTTCCCGACGGGGATCAGCGGCGCCCCCATCAGGGTCGGCGGCCTCGTCTTCACCCTGCCCACCCTGCTCAACCTCGCCGTCGCCCTGGTGCTCATGCTCGCCTTCTTTGCGCTGTTCAAGTACTCGCTGATGGGCATCGCCATGCGGGCGGTCGCGGAGAACCGGCTGGCGGCGCGTCTGGTGGGCGTGCACACCAACCGGGTGCTGGCGATCACGTGGGGGCTGGGCGGCATTCTGGCCGCGACGGCGGGCATCCTGATTGCCCCCGTGACCACCCTCAGCATCAACATGATGGCGGAGATGCAGGTCAAGGCGTTCACGGCCGGCGTGCTCGGGGGATTCACCTCCCTGCCCGGCGCAGTGGTGGGCGGCCTCCTGCTGGGGGTGCTGGAGAACCTCGTCGGCCAGTTCATCCCGCAGCTGAAGACGCCCTTTGCCTTTGCCCTGATCGTGCTGGTGCTCATCTTCCGCCCGGCCGGCTTGCTCGGGACAGTTCAGAGGAAGAAGGTGTAGGCCATGACCAGGAAGCTGCTGTACGTGATCGGCTTCGCCGCGGTCCTGGCGCTGCCTCAGGTCCTGCCCGAGGAGCTGAACTGGCTGATCATGCTGCTGGACCGGGCGCTGATGATCGCCATCGTCGCCATCGGGCTCAACATCCTCACCGGCAACGCCGGCCAAATCTCTCTGGGGCATGCGGCCTTCATGGGATTCGGCGCCTTCGTCTGCTACGGCCTCACCGACATCATCGGCGTTCCCTTCTGGTTCTCCGTGCCCATCGCCGGGTTCGTCGCGGCGATCCTCGGCTGGGGACTGGGCTTTCCGGCCCTGCGCCTCTCCGGCCACTACCTGGCCATCGCCACCCTGGGCTTCGGCTACGCCATCCCCCAGATCCTCAACCTGTTTGAGGGCTGGACCGGCGGCTGGACCGGCGTGAAGCCCTCCGTGCCCACCCTCTTCGGGATCTCCTTCAGCAGCGACCGGGCGTACTTCTACCTCATCCTCGTCACCCTCGTGGTGCTGGTGTGGATCGCCCGGAACATCCAGCGGAGCGCCGTCGGCCGGGCGTTCATCGCCCTCAGGGACTCTGAGGTGGCGGCCCAGGCTATGGGCATCTCGCTGGCCAAGTACAAGACCATGGCGTTTGCCATCTCCGCCTTCTACGCCGGCGTGGCCGGCGGCCTCTGGGCCCACTGGCTCAACTACATCTCGCCGGGCAACTTCGGCTTCGGCATCTCCATCGAGCTGTTCACCATCATCGTGCTCGGCGGCCTGGGTACGGTGAGCGGCGCGATCGTCGGCGCCCTGTTCCTGGGGCTCCTGCCGAAGCTGACGGAGATCATCTCCCTGTCGCTTCAGCGCTCCGGCGCCTTCGCCGACTCGTTCTTCATGCAGAACGTCTTCAAGAACTCCAACCAGGTGCTGACGGGCGTGATCCTCATCCTGGTGGTGCTCTACCTGCCGATGGGCCTGGTGGACCTCTGGCGGAAGGCCAGGGTCTGGTGGGAGACCCGGCGGCAGGCGGCCGGGCGGCAGGCTGTGCCCAGGGGGGTGAAGTAGATGGCCATCCTGGAGCTTTCGGGGGTCACCGTCCGCTTCGGCGGCATCGTGGCCGTCAACCAGCTCGATATGAAGGTGGAGGAGGGCACGATCCACGGCCTGATCGGCCCCAACGGGGCCGGCAAGTCCACCGTGTTCAACGTGCTGTCCCGGTACTACGAGCCGGCCGAGGGCACGGTCACCTTCGACGGCAGGAACCTCCTGCAGTACCAGCCGTCGCAGGTGGTGGGGCTGGGCATCGCCCGCACCTTCCAGAACGTGGAGCTCTTCCGGGGCCTCACCGTCTGGGAGAACCTGATGGTCGGCCAGCATCACAACATCCGCTACGGGATGTTTGCCGCGGCCCTGGGCGGCCTGCTGCCCAGGGTGCGCCAGGCCGAGCAGGAGGCCCGTGACCGGGCCATGGAGGTGCTGGAGTTCCTGGGGATTGCCGCGCACCGGGACGCCTACCCGCAGTTCCTGCCCTACGGCATCCAGAAGCGGGTGGAGTTCGCCCGGGCGCTGGTGAGCCGGCCCCGCCTGATCCTGCTGGACGAGCCGGCCGCCGGCATGAACCCCAGCGAGACGGAGGAGCTGGCCCAGCTCATCAAGATCATGCGCGACAAGTACGAGACCACCGTGCTCCTGGTGGAGCACGACATGAGTCTGGTCATGTCCATCTGCGAGCGGATTACCGTCATGGATTTCGGCCGGAAGATCGCCGACGGCACGCCGGCCGAGGTGCAGGCCAACCCGGCCGTGATCAAGGCCTATCTCGGCGAGGAGGAGGTGGAGGCGGAGCATGCTTAAACTCACCAACGTCTCTGCCTCTTACGGCCGCATCGAGGCCCTGCACGACATCTCGCTGGAGGTGCCCGAGGGCAAGATCGTGGCCCTGCTGGGGGCCAACGGCGCCGGCAAGACGACGACCCTCCGCGTCATCGCGGGCATTCTCCACCCCACCCGGGGCAGCGTCACCTTCGACGGCCGGGACATCAGCCGGATGGAGACCGAGGAGATCGTGCCGCTGGGCATCGCCATGAGCCCGGAGGGCCGCCAGATCTTCACCGGCCTCACGGTGGCGGAGAACCTGCGGATGGGTTCCTACACCCGCAAGGACAAGGCGGGCGTGGAGCGGGACCTGGAGTGGGTGCTCTCGCTCTTCCCCCGGCTGAAGGAGCGGCTGAACCAGGTGGGGGCGACGCTCTCGGGCGGCGAGCAGCAGATGCTGGCCATCGCCCGTGCGCTCATGGCGAGGCCCCGGCTGCTGCTCCTGGACGAGCCGTCGCTGGGTTTGGCGCCCATGATCGTGCGCGACATCTTCACCATCATCCGGAAGGTCAACAGCGAGGGGACCGCGGTGCTCCTGGTGGAGCAGAACGCCAACCTCGCCCTGCGCACGGCGGATTACGCCTACATCCTGGAGACCGGCAAGCTGGCGATGCACGGCCCGGCCGCCGAACTGCGCCGGAACCCCGAGGTGAAGCGCATCTACCTGGGCGGCTGAGCCGCCGGATGGGAGGGAACCGGAATGCCCGTGGTGCATGTCAACGGGATCGATATCCGCTACGAGTGGCAGGGCAGGGAAGACGGCCAGGTGCTGGTGCTGATCAACGGCCTGCTCACCGACCTCTCCAGCTGGAGCGGCCATCTGGACGCGTACACCGACCACTTCCGCGTGCTCACCTACGACTGCCGGGGTCAGGGGGGCTCCTCGAAGCCCGATGACGGTCCCTACCTGCCTTCGCAGCACACCGCAGACCTCGCCGCACTGCTGGACGCCCTGGGCGTGGAGAAGGCGGCCCTGCTGGGGGTCTCCAACGGCGGGCTCATCGCCATGAGCTTCGCGGCGCTGTACCCGCACCGGGTGACGGCGCTGGTGCTGGCCAACACCTACGGCCGGGCGGACACCTTCATGCAGGCCAAGCTCGAGTCGTGGCAGTCCGCCATGCGGGCCGGCGGCGGCCCGGTGCGGTTCGACGTCTCCATGGTCTGGATCTGGGGGCGCTCCTTTGTGAACCACCACTGGGACGCCCTGCGCCCGTGGCGGGAGAAGGGTTCCGCCATCCCGGTTCATGCCGCCGCCCACCTCATCGAGGGCGCCAAGCACTTCGATATGCTGGAGCAGCTCTCCAACATCACCTGTCCGACCCTCCTCATGACAGGGGACGAGGACGTGCTGACACCG
>JAMNXV010000170.1 GCA_023623185.1 Bacillota bacterium | reverse complement strand
AGGACTCCAGCGCGGGAACCGCGGTAGCGGACAGCAGTTCACGACAGCGGGCGCGGGCTGCATCGGAGCCCACGATGGTCAGCACGTCGCCGGCCTTCAGCTCCATGTCAGCCGGGGGCGAGAAGTACTCCTCATCGCCGCGGATGATGGCCACGGCGGTCACCCCCGTCGAGGTGCGCAGCCGGATCTCGCCCAGCGAGCGGCCGACGGCCCAGGAATCGCCCGAGAGCACGAGCTCCTCCACGTGGCGGGTGCCCACGGCTCCGGCCGTGTGCTTCAGCAGGCGGTCAAGGGCCATCTCGATCTGCTCGTCGAGGCGTCTGCGCTCACGCAGCAGTTTGCGGAGCTCCCGGATCTCCTGCTCCACCCGGAACTGGATGCCCACGGAGTCCACATACTCCTGCGCAGCCACCTGGGAGAGGATGCGAATGCCGGAGCCGGCCACCGCCTTCACCACACCGCGCTCGTGCAGGATCGCCACAGCCCGGCGGATGGTCTCGGGCGATACCTGATAGGTGCCGGCCAGGGTGGAACGCCCCAGGAGCCGGCTGCCCTCCGCCAGCTCTCCGCACGCGATGCGCCGCGCCAGGTCCAGTGCGATGGCCTCGTACCTCGGCAGACCGGTCTGCTCCCGCTTCACATACGTCAGCTCCCCTGTTACTTGTCACATTTCTATCGTATCACAGGTCTGAAAAGGTGCAAGGGGAGCCCCATCCTCAGGCCGCTTCCTGCGGGCGGTAGAGCGCCCTGCTGGTCCGCACGCTCAGCAGGTAATACGCGCCGTAAACGACCCCGAAGATGGCCAGGGTGAGCAGGGCCGCTGGGCCCACCGTGTCGTACATGGCCTCCCTGAGCAGCGCCCGGTTCAGCGCGGTCAGGGCTACGCCCGAGTGGAGCAGGGCCACCGCGACCGGCGTCAGGAACCAGAGCCCCACCTGCCGGATGATGAGGCCCCGCATCATGGCGTCATCCACGCCCAGCTTGTGCAGCACCGTGAACCGCTGTCGGTGCTCCAGGGCGTCGGTCACCTGTTGAAGGGCCAGCAGCGTGGCGGAGATGAGGATGAACATGATGCCCACGTAGAAGGAGAAGAACACCAGGATGCCCTCGATCATGTAGACGCTCCCCATCGTCTCGGCCCGGGAGGCGAACGAGATCCACCCGTCCTCCGGCCAGTGCTGCCTCACCCAGATCCTGGCCGCCTCCTCCAGGTCGGGGGGCGCCACGCCCGGCGCCTCGGCCACCAGGTGCCGTTCGAACAGGTGCAGATCGTCCTCGGGCGCCGCGTCCAGCAGGGCCTCCAGCACCGCATCCGGCACCACCAGCAGCGGGCCGGCGAAGACCAGTTGGGCGCCCAGGGGCTCGGTGAAGACCTGCGGGGCGGCAGGCCGCAGCGTGACCCCGGCCAGCTCCACGGGCTGTCCCGCCGCCACCGCCCGCTCCCAGGCGTCGAGGCTGGTGGCCGCAGCCGGGTGGCCGCTGCTGAACGCGTGCACCAGGTAGCCGTCCCCGGCCGGGGGCGCACCCGTGCCGCCGTCCCCTGTCGGGAGCACGTCCGGGTAGCCCTTCAGGGCCCGCAGGGCCCGGTAGGCGGAGTAGGGTATCGCCCGGGCGTGCACAAAGGCCGGGTAGCCCCCCTCCTCGTCCGCCCGGAACCGCTCTGCGTCATCCGGCAGCATCAGGTCGGCCCCCTGCACCTCAGTGTAGGCCGCCACGAACTCGGCCACCTGCCCATCCGCAACGCCGTGCTCAGCCAGAATCGCCCGCAGCCCGCTGTAGTCCTGGTCGAGTTCGGTGCTGACCACCATGTAGCTGAAGGGCACTTCGCCCTCCACCCCCTGGCGGATCGCCGCGCCGATGCCCAGGCCGGTGGACATGGCGCAGATCGTGAAGGTGAGCATGAGGGAGATGGTGGCCAGCATCGCCGCGTGGGTATTGATCTTGCTGGTCACCTGCCGGTAGAGGAAGAGGTTGAACCCCCGGGCCAGCCAGCCCGAGGCGGCCCGGCGGACGCCGGTCAGGAGCCCCGCCAGCGCCGCGAAGAGCAGGTACGTGCCCACCACCCCGAGCACGATCCCCAGCGAGACGCGCGGGTCGGTGGGGTCGAGCCCGGTGGTGCGGCTCACCCGGTCGGCCAGCCAGTAGGCCGTCCCCAGGGTCCCGGCGCCGAGCAGCCCGGCGGTGATGGCCAGCGGCCGGCTCCGCAGCCGGATCTCCTCGTTCTTCCGCACGCCGTTGATCAGCTCGATCAGCCGCTGCCGGTAGACCGCCGCCGCCTGCCAGAGCGCCACGGCCAGGAACATGGCGCCGTAGAGGATGAGGGTACGGAGGGCGGCCCCGGCCGAGTAGACGACGCCCCGCTCCGCAACCTGCGCGTGCAGCACCTGCTCCACGATGAGGCCGAAGCCCTGCGACAGCGCCACACCCAGGGCCAGGCCCACCCCCAGGGCCGCCGCGCCGATGGCGGCGACCTCGGCCAGGAGCAGCAGCGCCAGCCGCCCCTGCTCCATGCCCAGCAGCATGTAGGTGCCCAGCTCCCGGCTCCGCTTCCGTACGATGACCCGGTTGGCGTAGAGCACCAGCAGGGCCACCACCCCGGTCATGATGGTGGTCATCCACTCCAGGGCCGCCACCGCGCCCCGGGCCATGCGCCGCTGGCTCTCGGAGAGACTCAGGAAGGCGGGCTGATCCGGCACAGAATTGAACACGTAGAAAATAGCGACTGCGAACACGAGGGTCATGAAGTAGATGGCGTAGTCCCGGAGGCTGCGCCGCAGGTTCCGCCAGGCAAGCCTAAAGTACATCCGTCCCGCCTCCCCCCAGCTCGGCCAGCACGCCGAGGATCCGGTCGAAGAAGCGCTTCCTGGGCGCGTCGCCCCGCACCAGCTCGGTGAAGAGCCTGCCGTCCTTGATGAAGAGGATGCGCCTGCAGTAGCTCGCGGCCACGGGGTCGTGGGTGACCAGCAGGATGGTGGCCTGCAGCTCGCCGTTCAGGTCGGCGAGCGCCTCCAGCAGGTCCCGGGCCGCACGGGAGTCCAGGTTGCCGGTGGGCTCGTCCGCCAGCACCAGGTCCGGCTCGGTGATGAGCGCGCGGGCGGCCGCGGCCCGCTGCTTCTGGCCGCCCGAGACCTGGTACGGGAACCGGTCCAGGGCCTCTTCCAGCCCCAGCCGCCGCGCCATGGCGTCCACCCGGCGGTCGATTTCCCGGGCCGGCGCCCCGGCGATGGAGAGGGCGAGGCCGATGTTCTCACGGAGGGTCAGGGTGTCCAGCAGGTTGAAGTCCTGGAAGATGAAGCCCAGCCGCTCCCTGCGGAAGCGGGCCAGCTCCCGGCGCCCCAGGGCGGTCACCTCCCGGCCGCCGATCCAGACCCGGCCGGACGTGGGCGTGTCAATCGTGGAGATCACGTTCAGCAGCGTCGTCTTCCCGGAGCCGGAGGGGCCCATCACCCCCACGAACTCCCCCCGGTCGACGGCCAGGCTGACGCCGCGCAGGGCATGGGTGACGCTCCCGCGCGTCCCGTACTGCTTGGTGAGGTCGACGACCTCCAGAATCCTTTCTGCACCAGGCACAGCCGTATCCCTCCATGCACTGAGTTCCTGCGCACAAGCATAGACGGCGCGGCTTGCGAACCCCGGTGCAGAGGGCTTAAGGTTGGCATGCGAAAACCTTACGGTTTCTTTAGGAGGTGCGGCACCCGCCTTTCGGTCTATGATGCCCGCTACTCAAGGTGATCGGCCCGGTCGGGGTGTCCGACCGGGCCTGATCTCTGCCGGCTGCATTACCACAGACCGATGATCTTCCACCAGACGCTGCCGGCGCCCAGCCAGACCACCAGGTTGATCAGGCTGGTGATGAAGCCGTTCTTCCACCACGTGGCCTGGTCGATGTACCCGGCGCCGAAGTAGATGGGCGCAGGGCCGGTGCCGTAGTGGGTCATGGAGGCGTTCAGCGAGTTGAAGAAACCCAGCACCAGGATGACCAGCTCCAGCGGCGCGCCTGCGCTGATGGCGACCAGGGCCAGCGGCACGAAGAAGGCCGTGGCGTGCGCCGTCATGGAGGCGATGAAGTAGTGCGCGTACTTGTAGGCGATGACCACCAGGATGAAGGCCAGGAACCAGGAGCCGATGCTGCCCAGGGCGGACTCCAGGGCGGTGGCCAGCCAGCCGATGAGGCCGACCTTGGAGAGACCGGCGGCCAGGCCGACCAGGCCGCCGAACCAGATCAGCGCATCCCAGCCGCCTTTCTCGGCCAGCACGTCCTGCCAGTCTATGACCCCCAGGATGAGCAGGATGGCCACGCCGAGCAGGGCGATCGCGGTGGCGTTGAGCCCCGTCCACTGGGCGGTCGCCCACAGCAGCAGGACCAGGATGAAGACGGTCAGCATCCCCTTCTCCGCCGTGGTCATCGGGCCCATCTTCGCCAGCTCCCTCTCCGCCAGGGCCGGCGCCTCGGGCGAGTGCTTCAGTTCGGGGTTGAACAGCTTGTAGAAGATGTATGGCAGGATGGCGATGGAGATAATACCAGGTACCAGGGAGGCCCACAGCCAGCCCAGCCAGGTGACCTCGTAGCCGAAGTTCTCCTTGGCCAGGGTGGCGATCAGGGAATTGGGGGCCACGCCCGTCAGGAAGATGGCAGAGGTGACGACGCAGATCTGGAAGGAATTGAACATCAGGTACTGGCCGATCCGCCTCGCCGTGGGGCCGGGTTCCGAATCCATGGACGAGCAGAGCGACCGCACGATCGGGAAGAGAATGCCCCCGGCCCGGGCCGTATTGGACGGCGTCGCCGGCGCCAGCACCGTGTCAGAGAGCGCCAGGGCATAGCCCAGACCCAGCGTGGACTTCCCGAACGCCTTCACCAGCATGAAGGAGATGCGGCGGCCCAGCCCCGTCTTGATCAGACCCCGGGCGAAGAGGAACGCCGAGACGATCAGCCACACGGTGGAATCCTTGAATCCGTTCAGCGCATCGCCGATGGGGAGCGTCTTCGTGATCGCGGTGATCGCCACAGCCGTGATGACGACGGCGCCCTGGGGCATCGGCTGCAGAATCAGTCCGAGGATGGTCGCGATGAAGATGCCCAGCAGGTGCATGGCCACAGGTTCCAGGTCTCCGGGGGGCGGCAGCAGCCAGATGATCAGGCCCACTGCAACACAGATCAGACCACGGACGAGCTTGGAGCGGCTCTCGTTGCTCACACGAATCCCTCCTGTGCATCACGAGTGCATGCCGTTGTCCCGTGGTGGCACGTGGCCTGCCTTATGCGCTGCAAGATGGACGTCCAGTCACCACACTTGCCTGTTAACTGCACGAATGCAAAGACCCAGGTCCTTGTGAATAATATCACACAATGGATTTGGTTGAGTCGTGCGATCATCAAATTATAACTATAAATTGCCTCAATGGTTCATTCGGGTAGTCGTTAGTGTCGGGTCCGAACTCGGTACGAAAGTCGACCATGTAGCCGTAATGATCATTTCATGGCTATATGCCTTGCAACCAATTGCAACCCGGCCTGCGACCGGGTTCCATTGAAGTTGAGATTCTCGAAAGGGGTGAGAGCATGGCGAAGGTTGATTCCGCGTCGAACCGGCCCGTGCGCAACTACGGGGACCTGAACCCGCGGTACTTCCGCACCGGCATGTGGTCGTTCGTCCTTCATCGGATCAGCGGCATTGCGATTTCCGTGTTCCTCCTGCTGCACATCTGGGAGATTACCTCGGTAGTGCGGGGCGGCGCGGAGGGCTTCACCAGTCAGATGGCCAGCATGGCCGCGAAACTCTGGGTCGTCGGCGAGTGGCTCCTGTTCCTGGCGCTTACCTTCCACGGCATCAACGGCATCCGGCTGATCCTCCTCGACCTGGGTTGGGGCGTACACGAACACAAGCGCGGCTTCTGGACGGTCTTCGTGATCTCGGCAATCATCATCGCCGTTGGAAGCTACTTCTTCGTGATGCGCTTCCTGGCGTACCCGTGGGCCCGGTAAGCGGCGCCTGGTAGGAGGTGATTCAGGTGAAAGGAAGCCTGTGGGCTTGGATCTTCCACCGCATCACCGCCATTCTGTTGGTGGTGCTGGTGGCGATTCATTTTGGCATCATGCACTTCGTGGACCCCACTGCCGTGATTACCTTCGCCGACAGCCAGGTGCGGCTCCAGTCGGCGCTCTACATGCTGGTGGACGTGGGGCTGCTCGTCCTGGGCCTGTACCACGGCCTCAACGGCATCCGCAACGTCGTGCTGGACTACTGGCCGCGCGCCGGCAAGGCCGTCGGGTGGATCCTGACGCTCGTGGGCATCGTCGCCGTCGGCTACGGGTCCCTGGCCCTGAAAGCGTTTCTGACCCAGTAGTGACGCACCGGGAGGTGTACCTGTTATGAAAATGAGACATCGCGTCGCCATCGTCGGCGGTGGCCTGGCCGGTCTGCGGGCGGCCATCGCGGTCCACGACGGCGGCGTTGAAGATGTGGCGATCATCTCCCAGTTGCCTCCGGTCCGGTCGCATTCGGTGGCTGCCGCGGGCGGCATCAACGGCTCGCTGGCCAACCACCCCGACGGGAAGGACGACAATTGGGAGAAGCACGCCTTTGACACGATCAAGGGCTCCGACTACCTGGCCGACCAGGACGCCGCGGAGATGCTGGCGAAGGAAGCGGTGAACGTGATCGTCGAGACGGAGCACTGGGGCTGCCCGTACTCCCGCAACCCCGACGGCACCATCGCCCAGCGGCCCTTCGGCGGCGCCGGCTTCCCCCGCACCTGTTTCGCGGCCGACAAGACCGGCCACGCCCTGCTGCACACCCTGTACCAGCAGGTGCTGAAGCGGGGCATCAAGATCTACCAGGAGTACCTGGTGCTCTCGCTCGCGGTGCAGGACGGCCGGGCCGTGGGCGCCGTCGTGATGGACATCGTCAGCGGCGAGGTCGGCACCGTGCAGGCCGACGCCCTGCTGTTTGCCACGGGCGGGGCCGGGAAGATCTACGCGCACTCCACCAACAATCTCCTCAACACCGGCCTGGGCATGGCCATCGCCTTCTGGGCCGGGGTGCCGCTGAAGGACATGGAGTTCATCCAGTTCCACCCCACCGGCCTCTGGGGAACCAACATCCTCATGACCGAGGGCTGCCGGGGTGAGGGCGGCTACCTGATCAACAACCAGGGCGAGCGGTTCATGTCCAAGTACGCGCCGAAGGCGATGGAGCTGGGCCCCCGCGACATCGTCGCCCGCTCGATCCTCACCGAGATCCTGGAGGGTCGCGGCTTCAACCAGGGCGGCCCCGGAGGCGGCTACGTCCACCTCGACCTGCGCCACCTGGGCGAGGCCAAGATCAACGAGCGGCTGCCTGAGGTGCGGGAGATCTGTAAGAACTTCGCCGGCATCGACCCGGTCTACGATCCCATCCCCGTGCAGCCCAGCCAGCACTACACCATGGGCGGCATCGACGTCAACATCCACGGCGCCTCCCGGCTGAAGGGGCTCTACGCTGCCGGCGAGTGCTGCTGCGTCAGCGTGCACGGCGCCAACCGGCTGGGCGGCAACTCGCTCCTGGACACCATCGTCTGGGGCAAGCTGGCCGGCAACCACATGGCCCAGTTCGTGCAGGACGAGCCGGTGAAGGGCTCCGTCGATGCCGCGCTCGCTGAGGCGCAGGCCAAGGTGGAGAAGCGGTTCCGGGAGCTGTTCGACGCCCCGGGCACCGAGAGCGAGGCCGTCCTGCGGGTCGAGCTGCAGGAGAACATGTTCAACAACATCGGCATCTTCCGCGAGGAAGAGTCGATGAAGGCCGGTCTGGAGAAGGTGCGGGAGCTGCGGCAGCGCTACCGCAACGTGAAGGTGCGGAACACAGGCCGCGTCTACAACATGGAGCTGATTCGGGCCTACGAGCTGGCCGGCATGATCGACGTGGCCGAGGCCATCGCGGCGGGGGCGCTCGCCCGGAAGGAGAGCCGCGGCTCGCATGCCCGGCGCGACTACCCCGAGCGCGACGACGAAAACTTCCTGAAGCACACCCTGGCCTACTACTCGCCGGAGGGCGTGCGGCTGGATTACAGCCCGGTCACCATCACCCGCTACCAGCCGCAGGCGCGGAAGTACTAGAGGGGGGTGTGACAAGAGTCATGAAAGAGTTCAAGCTGCGGGTCTTCCGCTATGACCCTGAAAAGGATGCGCAGCATCACTATCAGACCTGGACGGTGGACTACCGCGAGGGCATGACCGTGCTCGAAGCCCTGCTCTGGGTCTTCGAGAAGAAGGACCCCTCGCTGGCCTTCCGTTACAGCTGCCGCGAGGCGATCTGCGGCTCCTGCGCCATGTACATCTCGGGCCGGTACGCGCTGGCCTGCAAGGTGCAGGTGAAGGACGCCCTCGAGGGCGACACGGTCACGGTCTCACCCCTGCCCCACATGCGGGTGATCAAGGACCTGGTGGTGGACCAGACCAAGTTCTGGGAGAACTACGCCCGGGTGAAGCCCTGGCTGATCAACGACGACCCGGCGCCCGAGCGTGAGCGGCTGCAGAGCCCGGAGGATCGGGCCCGGTACAACATGGAGATCGACTGCATCCTCTGCGGTTCCTGCTTCGCCTCGTGCCCCAGCGGCGTCACCAACGAGGAGTACCTGGGGCCCCACGCCCTGGTCTGGGCAGCCCGGTTCTTCCGGGACAGCCGCGACAAGGGGGACCGGGAGCGGCTGGAGATCGTCGCCAACGAGTACGGCGTGTTCCGCTGCCATACCGTCTTCAACTGCGTCGAGGCCTGCCCCAAGCATCTGAACCCCACCGAGTCGATTCAGGAACTGAAGAAGGCCGCGATGGCTTACAAGCTGGGCCTGATCAAGTAACACGTCTACACCGCCCGCGACGCCGCGCACAAGCGCCCGGCAGAGGGCCAGGAACCAGGCCCACCGCTGCCCCGTTGGCAGTTGGCTGGGTGAGGACCGCCGGCGACTTGCTGGCGGTCCTTGTCGCGCGCTCCCCTCGCGGACCCCACGCAGCCCTCCTGACTACAGCAGCACCGCCGGCGCCGGCCGGCGGTGCTTGTGTTGATCAACAGGTTCGAGGATTCATCCCCCGTCCATTTCCATACGTACGAGCCTCTCCGCGATGCGCAGGGCCCGGAGCCGGTTGCGCTGCAGGCTGTGTTGCGCGGTTCCGGGGGCGAACCCCGCCTGCGCCTTCTCGGCCTTGCCGATCATCGATGCCAGTGCGCGGAGGGCGTCCTGCAAATCGTCCCGTGTAAGCTGGTTCAGGTCTTGCACGGGAACCCCCTGCATGCCTTCACGTGCGTCCTCGGTCTCCCTGATCATGAGCGCAACCGCAAGGCGGAGCGCTTTGAGGTTGTCACGAAGCATCGTGTGCTGCCAGGATCCCGGCTTCAGCTTCTGCTGCGCTTTCTCCGACTTGCTGATGAGCGAAACGATCGGTCGCAGCGCCTCGTGCAAGTCTTCAGGTGTATATTCGCCCACAGCATCCATCTCCCAGAGGTGGCGTGGGTCCCGCCATCCTGCCGGCCGGCCCCGCCGCCGAAATGAAGTCCCAGTGCAGCCCGATCCTCCGAAACCCGGTAATCAGTCGGCTGCGCCACCTGCCCCGCCGGTCTGCGCACCCTCCAGCGCCAGCCGCAGGGTGTCGCCCCGCAACCCGCAGCGCAGCGCCTCCAGGGCGATCACCTCATCCGGGGCGACGTTCCCCAGGTTCACGTTGGGTCCGAAGCGGGCGATCAGCTCCTGCTGCTGCGCCTTCAGCGGCGCCTCCCACATGACCGCGCCGGGATCCGGCAGTCCAGCGACCAGCTCTTCCAAGATCCCCGGCCTCAGCCGGCCCTCGCCGTCGTAGACGCCGGCGCCCTTCCCCGACTCGCGCCCCTCCAGGATGACCTTGGCGGCCCCCGCGGCCAGGTCCGCCTCGACCTGAGCCCGGGCCGCGGCGGGGTCCAGCTCCCGGGCGCCGTCTTTCTTCCCCACCTCGGTGATCACGGTGAAGCCGAGGGCCCGGGCCGTGCGAATCGCCTGCTCCCGCTCCCGGGGGCAGAGGTCGATGGTGCCGTCGCTCACCTCCACCGTGCGGAAGCCCAGCTCCCACGTGGCCACCAGGAAGGCTTCCAGCCGGCCCTGGAGCACGGCCACCTCGAAAAACGTCCCGCCGGGATAGGGTTCCACGCCCCGGCCGCGAATGAGGGCCACCTTCTCCCGGAGGAGCCGCTCCGGGTAGAGGGCGGCCGTGCCGAAACCCAGCTTGATGAAGTCGATGTACTCACCTGCCAGCTCCAGCAGAGCGCGGGTCTGGCTGAGGCCCAGCCCCTTGTCGATGACCATGGTCTGCCCCGTGCTCCGGAGCTTCCGCGCCCGCTCCTGCAGCGGGGGACGGATCACGCCCGCGTACGCGCGCACCTCCCGACTCACATGCGGCCTCCTCTCCCTGCACGATACGGCCGCGCCGGCAGCCGGCCTGATCCAGTGCAGGGTATGTGCAAGGCGGACCGGGTGTGAGTATGCAGCAGGCAGCGGCCCGGGCCGGGTGCGGACACGCAGCGGGCCGCGGACCGCCGCGGGGCCGGCGCTACCGCCCTGGCGGCCAGGAGCCCTGCATCCTGCGGATCAGGACGATCTGCCCCGTGTGGTAGGCGTCGTGCATCGCCCACGCGGTCAGCGACGCCGCCACCGAACCGATGTCCTTGAGCGGCCGGTCCAGGTCCGCCTCAGACAGGTTCGCAACGGCAGCCTGCAGGTCCTCGGCCACCTGCCGCGCCCTGGCGACGGCGGCCCGCCACCCTTCCTCGTCGTTCGGATCGCCTGCAGGGCCGAAGGTCGCGTCGTTCGCCACAGGCGGCCCGTCCGCCGGAACGCCCGTGATGCGGCCCAGCATGAACGCATTCCAGTAGTTGAGATGGTTCAGGGTCTGCCAGATCGTGTTCCCACCGCCCGGCGGCTGCCAGGCCGCCTCCCTGGCCGTCAGCCCCTGCAGCGCCTGCTCCAGCGGCACGAACCAGGCCTCCCGGTTCCAGCCAAACTCCCGCATCAGCCCCAGCAGTTCCACGCGCCCCTGCATCCCGAACCACTCCCCCCATCAAGGCGACGACGCAGAACGCCGTCACCGCATGCGCCTCTTGAACTCCGCCACGAACCGCTCATCCTCCTCCGGCGTGATGCCGATCGTCCGGCCATCCCGCAGGTGCAGCAGGACAAGCGGCTTCATTCTCGTGCAGTAAAGATGAAGGTTGGGTCCCGCGGCCGGCCAGCGGAAGCGGCCCCAGAGCAGGCTGCCCACCGCGGTGCCGTACAGCCGGATCGGGTAGCCGCTCGGCGAGGCCACCTCCACCCGCTCCACCTCGGAATAGGCGACGTGCACCGGCCGGAAACCGGTGCGGATCGCCAGCCCCTCGGGCCCCAGCTCATAGCGCAGCTTCTGCGGAAAGCCGCCCGCGATACCCGTGGCATACAGCGTCACCACCGTGGCGACCACGACCACCAGAATCGGGATCAGCATGGAGGCGGAGGCCCGTCCCGTGCCGCCCAGGGGCTCGAAGGTGGCCGGCGCCCGCGCCTCCAGCGCGGCGATGAACGCCTCGGGGTCCTCAGGGGTCACGCCGTAGCGGCGGCCGCCGGCGTCAATGACCACCAGCGTGTCCAGCCGGGTCGCGAAGAGCGTGATATCCCCGGTCTCCCTGAAGCTCCAGCGCCCGGTGCGCAGGTTCGACGTGGCCGTGCCGAACTTGCGCACGGCGCCGGAGAGCGTCTCTGGCCTCCAGACCGCGGTGACCGCGTCCAGCGCGATCTCCTCCGTGCTGAAGCCGCTGCGGATCCGCAGGGCATCTGGGGTCACCTGGTACTGCATGTTCATGGCCGACAGCATGCTGCTGCCCACCGCCAGAACGGCCAGCAGCAGCGCCGCCAGGGTGACGAAGTTGATCCCTTTCAGGCCGTGCGAGCGTGCGGGGCGGGGCGGGTAGAACGTCTCGTGCTCCATCATCATCATCCTGCCTCTTCGTGAGTTGACATCGGCTGCCGACGGCTCCGGGACCAGGGAGGCGCAAGACGCTGAAAGAGGTAGCGCTCCAGGTACACATCCCGGAAGCCCAGGCGCAGGTAGAGCCTGCGGCCCATGGCCGTGGGCGTCAGCCCCACGTGGTCGCAGCCCAGCGCCAGCGCGTCGGCGATGCACGACCGCACCACCGCGGTGGCCACGCCCCGGCGCTGAAACGCCGGAAGCGTGCAGAGGTTATAGATGCCGCCCATCTTCCCGCGCGGGTAGAGGGTGCCTCCCCCCACCGGCTGCTGCCCCAGGAAGGCCACGTAGTGCCAGGCCCCCAGGGCGTCGGCCACCTCCACGCCCTTCCGGCCGGCTGCCAGGTAGTCGCCGTCGGCGCCGGGAAAGAAGACCTGGCGCATCACCTGCCAGAACAGCTCGTACTGGCCAGGCAGCAGGCGCACCACCCGCAGGTCCGGACTCTGCGGGGCGGGCAGCGGCGTGCCGTCCCAGACCATCACCGGCACCGTCTCCATGCGGTAGCCCTGTTGCAGCAGGCGATCGGCCAGATCGGCGGGCCGGGTGGCCGGGGTGATCAGGAAGGTCACCTGGGGCAGCCCGTGCTCCTGGAAGAAGGCGCGGGCCGCGGCGACCAGGTCGTCCACCTGGTCGCCGCCCACACGGATGCAGCCGACGTGATTGAAGCGCGGGTAGGGCGCGGAGGGCATGAGGACCCAGCGGGCGCCGAACTGCTCAGAGGTCGACTCCCCCAGGTGCTGCTTCAGGTGCTCCTGGTTCTCCTCCCAGAGTTCGGCCAGAAGGGCGACGTCCATGCGGCTCCCCCCACGGTTGGCACTTTCCGTAAGCAATTCGCCCTCCGCCGCCCGGTTCCCTGGTAGCCCGGACCAACTGCGGATCAGTGCAGGGGTGCGCGGGTTCCCAGCGGCACGTCAGCCGGCGGCTCCCAGGCCGGAATCGTCGCCCCGGTCCGGCCGCCGCCCCCCTCCCGCCGGTCGGGGCCGCGCCCGGCAGCCCCCGCCTCACCCTCCTCCTCGATCAGCCGGTCCGGCCGTATGAGGATGAGCGTCGCCGCCAGCGATGAGGCCAGCATGCCGGCGGAGAACCAGAAGGGCAGGGCCTCGCCGCCCCGCATCAGCGCGCCGTAAAGCGGCGGGCCGAAGGCCACGCCGATGAAGCGCACGGCGCCGTACACCGAGGTGATCATCGCCCGCTGCTCCGACCGCGCTGCCGAGGTGATCAGGTTGTTGAGGCCCGGCAGCTGCAGGCCGGTGCCGATGCCGACAACGACCAGGCCGGTGTAGAAGGCCCAGTCCACCTGGATAAAGGCGATGAGCACCGTTCCGGCGATGCCCATGATCAGCCCGGTGACCACCGCCGGCTTCAGCAGGGCCTCGTGATTCTGCAGGTAGAGGCCGGCCGAGAAGGACGTGACCGACATGGCCAGCACCGGCCACATGATGCGAACGCCCTTGGGCACGCCGTCGATGCCGTGCACGGTCTCCAGGTGCTCCGACAGGAAGAAGAGGACGCCGAAGAGGACGAACAGGGCCACGGTGCCCGCCCAGAAGGAGGCCACCAGGGGCACCCCCTTCCGCCGGAAGATGCCGAGCACCTGCCTGAAGTACTCCCGGGCCGGCGGCGCCTTCTCCCGCCCCGGCTCCCGGGTCAGAAACCAGACTGCGAGGGCGAAGGGGATGGCGAGGACGGCGTAGGCGAAGAAGACAGCCCACCAGACGAAGACCTGGCCGATCAGCGCCCCGATGATCGGCGAGATGACCTTCCCCAGGCCGTTGGAGGCCTCGAAGATTCCCAGGGCCGTCACCCGGCTGCCGCCCCGGAACAGATCGCCGACGAAGGCCATGGCCACCGGGGCCGTTCCGGCCGCGCCGATGCCCTGGATCACCCGGCCGGCCATCACCACCGCAAACCCGCCCGGCCCGAGCAACCAGCCGGCCAGGCCGGAGACGACGCCCCCGATCCCGTAGATGATGAGGCTGGGCACCACCACCAGCTTCCGCCCGTACCGGTCGGCGAGGAAGCCGGCCACGGCGATGGCGATACCCGCCGAAAGCGAGAAAGCGGTGACCGCCAGCCCCGTGGTCGACTTGCTGAGGCCCATCACCCTGCCCATGTCGGGCAGCACCGGGATGAGCATGGAGTTGCCCAGAACCATGATCAGCGGAACGGTGCAGAGCGCCGCCAACTGGAGCCAGCGGTTCGGCCCGGCTGGCACGCTCTGCTGCGGGCGGTTCGGCCCCGCCGGCGCGTTCGACTGCCCCACCGCAAAATCCCTCCCTGTGCCGTTCAGGCTTAGCGTCTCCGAACCGCCTGCGTGTGACACCCCCCAGGCATTTTTGGCCCGGGCGGTCGATAGAATCGCAACGGGAGGGATGTCCATGCCGGGCGATCGGGTAATCCTCCTCAGCCTGATGGCCCTGGGGGTGGCGGCGCGCAACTCGCTCATCGTCACCTCGGCGGGCGTCGTGCTCATCATGCGCGTCCTGGGCCTCGACCGCTTCTTCCCGCTGCTGGAGCGGCGCGGCCTCGAGGCGGGGCTGATCTTTCTCCTGATCGCCGTCCTCGTGCCCTTTGCCACCGGCGAGGTAGGCTGGGCCGAGATCCGGCAATCCTTCACGTCGTGGAGCGGGCTGGCGGCCATTCTGGGCGGCATCATCGCCGCGGTGCTCAGCGGCTACGGCGTGACCCTGCTGCAGGTGAAGCCCGAGATCATCGTCGGCATGGTGGTGGGCACGATTTTGGGCGTCGTGCTTTTCAAGGGCATCCCGGTCGGGCCCTTGGCGGCCGCGGGCTTCACCGCCATCCTGCTGGCGCTGGTGCGCTGGCACTGAGGGGGCGCGGAGGTGGAAGAAAGGCTCATCTGGGGGATGCGGCTGGCCCGGATGCTCTCGGCCTGCATCGAGGTCTTCGCCGCGCTGATGCTGCTCCGCATGGCCGACCCCAGGGCGATGCTCCGGCTCAACTCGCTACTGGGGCTGGTAGGGCCCGCCATCTTCATCACCGTCAGCGCGCTGGGGCTGGCCGCCAGCCTCGGCCGGCTGCAGCCCGGCCGCGTGCTGGTGGTGCTTCTGGGCATCGCGCTGGTGGTCTGGGGGACGCGGTGAGGAGTCGGTGAAGGAATCCGCCCGCGGGCGACGTCAAACCGGATGAACGGTCCGGGCTGAGACGCACGCGAAGGAGGATTCCCCGCATGAACACACAGCCCCGCAGGGTCGGCCGCATCACCGTGGCCATCGGCTTCGTGGCCGTCGGCTCTGCCCTTCTCGTAGATAACCTGGGGGCCGCAGGCCCCGTTTACACGAACCTGCTCCTGCGGCTCTGGCCTCTGTTCCTGGTTGGCTTCGGCCTGGAGTTCCTGATCACCGCGCTGCTGGACCGGGCAGGCGAAGGCCGGCCCGTGCGGTTTGAGGCCGGCGGCGCCCTACTCCTGGGCGGCGCCCTCGCCCTGGCATCGGTGGTCAGCGCGTTCTCCGGGTTCGGCCCCGGCGGCGGGCAGCCCAGCAACGTGCCGCCCGAGACGGCGGTCCGGTCGGTGCCGGCGGCGGGCGCCCGGGCCCTCACCGTCAACGTTGACGTGGGGCGGGTGCACCTCACCGCGCACGACGCTCCTGAAGTGCGGGTGGAGGCCGAGTACGGGTTCCTCGGCGTGGTGCCGCCCGCCTGGGCCGGGCTCGCAGGCGAGTTCGATCTCACCGTTGAGGGCGGCGAAACGATCCGGGTCATCGGCCGGGCGCCGGCGGAGAACCCGCCCATGGGGCTCAGCCTCGGCACGCTGCAGGCCGGCTACCGGATCTACGCCCCGGCCGGGCTTGCTGTGCACGTGCGCTCGGGCGTGGGTTCCATCAACGTCGAGAACTACGACGGCGACCTGGAGCTCAGCACCAACGCCGGCGGCATCGTCGTGGAGGACAGTGCCGGCACCCTAAAGGCCGAGACCAGCTCAGGCAGCGTTCATATCGCCCGCTTCACCGGCGCTGTCACGGCCGCCACCAACGCCGGACCCGTCACCGCGAAGGCGGTGGCCGGCGACCTGACGATCCGCAGCGGCACCGGCGTCATCACGGTGGAGGAGCACCTGGGCCCCGGCCTCACCGCCGAGACCCGCACCGGGTCCATCCACGCCCGGGTGGAGGAGCCCCCGCAGGGGCCCATCGTCATGCGCACGGGCGCGGGCTCCGTGACCCTCTCGCTGCCCGATGAGTCCGACGTCACCATCACCGCCACCACCCGCTCGGGCTCGATCACCGGCCTGGGCGCGAGCGACAGGCCGGGACCGGCCCGCACGGCCTCGCGCACCCTCGGCGCCGGCACCCACCCGGTCAGGCTGGAGGCCAGCACCGGCTCCATTCATGTAAGTACGCACTAGGTTTCCGCCGCCCCGCCAGAGGGTCAACGGCCCCGTGCACCCCGCTCGTGCCAGCGGTCCTGCAGCCGCATCCCGGTGAGCAGGGTCCCGGCCACGGCGAAGCGCAGCGGCTCCGGCGGCGCCGGCACGGCCTGCCGGTCCACGAAGAAGACGTCGGTCAGGTCCGTCTGCCGCCCGAGGGCCAGGTCGGCCAGGGTCGCCCCGTTCAGGTTGGCGAGCGAGACGCCGTGGCCCATGCAGCCCACGCTGTAGAGCATGTTGGGGCCGACCCGGCCGATCAGCGGCGCCAGATCCAGGGTCGCGGAGATCGGCCCTCCCCAGTGGTGTGTGAAGCGGATCCCCGCGAGCGCCGGGAAGATCCGCTTCACGGCTTCCTGCAGGCGCTGCTGCACGGCTGTGTTCCGGTCGCGGCCGTCCTGGCTGCCCCAGTAGTAGAGCGCGTCGTGGCCGCCCATGAGCAGCCGGTTGTCGCGGGTGAGCCGGAAGTAGTGGATGAGGTTCCGGCCGTCCTCGAGTCCCTGCCGCCGCTGCCAGCCGATGGCGGCGATCTGCTCCGGCGAGAGGGGCTCGGTGAGGACGATGTACGTGTGGACGGGCAGCTGCCTGCTGCGCAGGGGTCGGAGCCGGGCCGAGTAGGCGTTGGTGGCGAAGATGACCTTCTCGGCGGCGACCGCGCCGCCGGGGGTGCGGACCCGCACCCGGGGGCCGGGCACGACCTCCAAGACCGGCGACCGCTCGTAGATCTCGGCCCCGGCCTGCTGAGCCGCCCGGGCGAGCCCCCGCACCAGCTTGGCCGGGTTCAGCAGCGCGCAATGCCGGTCCAGCCGGCCGCCGCAGAACAGCGGCGAGTTCACCTGCGCCCGCACCTCGTCGGCCTCCAGCCACTCGGTCTCGTGGAGGCCGGCCCTGCGGGCCAGTTCCATCTCCCGGAGCAGCCGGCGCCGCTGGGCCGGATTTGTCGCCACGGTGAGGAGGCCGTTCTCCTCGTAGTCGCAGTCGATCTGGTGCTCGGCCACCCTGCGCCGGACCAGGTCCACCGCCCGCACCATGTACTCGTCCGCCTCCCTGAGCCGGGCCGCGCCGAACCGCCACAGGGTCACCTCCGGCGCAAGGCCGAACAGCGTCATGCTGAACCCCGCGTTGCGGCCGCTGGCGCCGAAACCCACGACCTCAGACTCCAGCACCAGCGCCCGCAGGCCGGGTGCCTTTTCCTTTAAGTGGAGCGCGGCCGAAACGCCGGTGAAGCCGCCGCCGACGATGCAGACATCCGCCGTATGCTCGCCCTCCAGGGGCGGCCGCTCCTGGTACTCCCCGGCCGTCTCCAGCCAGAAGCTCTTCTCCCGGTAGCCCACGGCCCCGCCTCCCTGCAGCCAGATTAGTATGAAGATATTATAAACCACCGCAGCTTATTTGCGGTGTTCAGTTGATCAGGGCCGCATGCGGGACCGGGGCGCAGAAGATGGGCGCGCCACGGAGAAACTGAGAGGTAGCCGTCGGGGAACGCGCGCCATATCGCTGTCCAAATGGTTGCAGCGGATATTTGGGTATAGAAATTTGCCGGGTTCTACGGCATAATAACCCACTGATAGGTGGCTGCATTCCCGAGTTAACCGATCAGGCTATCGGGAATCGGCCGCCTGAGATCCCAAAACCCGGAACGCAAGCGAGGTGCCATGACGTTGAAGAAGAGAGTGCTTCCGCTCCTGCTGGCGCTCAGCCTGGCCGTGCTCTCCGCCTGCGGCGGCGGCGGCGGCGGCGCCAACAACCAGAACCAGAATCAGAACCAGCAGAACGGCGGGCAGACGGCGGCGCCTGAGCAGGTGATCACCATCGCCCACAGCGGCGACCCCACCACCCTCGACCCCCACAAGAGCTTCAACGGGTACGTCTTCACCGTGACCAACCAGATCTACGAGACGCTGCTCTACCGCGCGGCCGACGGCTCCCTGCAGCCGCGGCTCGCCACCGAGTGGACCCCCGTGGACGAGACGACCTGGGAGTTCAAGCTCCGGGAGGGCGTCAAGTTCAGCGACGGCACCCCGTTCAATGCTGAGGCGGTCAAGTTCAGCCTGGAGCGGCTGGCCGACCCCGAGACCAAGGGCCCCGGTGCGTTCATCGTCAACATGATCGAGGAGATCACCGTGGTCGATGACCACACCGTGCACATCCGCACCGAGGTGCCCTTCACCCCGCTCCTGGCCCATCTCTCGCACCCCGTCACCGCCATCGTGAGCCCGACGGCGGCGGCCGGCGACCTCGCCAAGGAGCCCGCGGGCACCGGCCCCTTCCTCCTGGAGGACTGGAAGGCCGGCGACTCCGTGACCCTGAAGGCCAACCCCGATTACTGGGGCGGCAAGCCCAGGCTGGAGCGGGTCGTCCTGCGGGTGATCCCCGAGGCCGGCACCCAGCTCACCGAACTGAAGGCCGGCACCGTCGACCTGATCACCGGCGTGCAGCCCGAGCGCTTCGACGAGATCGAGAGCGACCCGCAGCTCTCGGCCACCAAGTTCCTGGGCTGGGGCTCCATGTTCCTGGGCTTCAACATGAAGGAGGGCCCGCTCGCCACGCCTGAGGTGCGGCAGGCCATCGCCATGGCCATCGACCGGCAGGGCATCGTCGACACCCTGCGGCAGGGCATGGCCCAGTTCGGCAACTCCCTGGTGCCCCCCACCGTCTTCGGCTCGGTCGAGAACCTGGATGGTCCGGAGTACGACCCCGAGGGCGCGAAGGCCCTCCTGGCCCAGGCCGGCGTGACCACCCCGCTGAAGCTGACCCTGAACACCTTCGAGGGGGCGGAGACCCAGCAGATCGCCCAGGCGATTCAGGCGCAGCTCAGCCAGATCGGCATCGACCTTGAGGTGGTCGTCACCGACTACGGCGCGTTCGCGGAGGCCATCGCGCAGGACGACCACGGGCTGTGGCTCTCCTCCTGGGGCACCGTCACCATGGACGCCGACTACACCCTGTGGGCCCTGCTGCACTCGCAGCAGCACGGGGCCGACAACAAGGCCTTCTACGCCAACCCGCAGGTGGACCAGTGGCTGGAGGAGGCCCGCCTGACCCCGGACGACGCCCAGCGGCAGGCGCTCTACCGGCAGATTCAGGAGCAGGTGATGGCGGACCTGCCCTACCTGAACCTGTACTACCCGCTCTCCTCCTACGCCAAGAATGACCGCCTGCAGGGCGAGGTCTTCCCCTTCGCCGCCATCAACCTCGATCTGCGCCAGGCCGAGGTGAAGTAGCGCCCATGCTGCGCTATGCGGCACGCCGGCTCCTGCTGGTGCTGCCCGTGCTGCTGGGGGTGACCCTGCTGGTCTTCCTCCTCTTCTACCTGACCCCCGGCGACCCGACCCGCGCGATTCTGGGCCAGGAGGCGCAGGGGCTCTCGGTGGAAGACATCGAGCAGCTGCGGCACCAGCTGGGGCTCGACCGCCCCTGGTATGAGCAGTACCTGGACTTCCTGGGCAACGCGGTGCGGGGCGACCTGGGCCGCACGTTCCGGGGCGACCGGCCGGTGGCCGGCGAGATCGCGGCCCGCTTTCCCACCACCCTGCGGCTCACGGTGATCTCCCTCACCGTGGCCGCGGTGGTGGGCATTCCGCTGGGCGTCGTCGGGGCGGTCCGGCGGAACCGGTGGGCCGACCACCTGGTCATGCTCATCGCCCTGCTGGGGGTCAGCATGCCCACCTTCTGGGTGGGCATCATGCTGATGCAGCTCTTCGCCCTGGAGCTCCGGCTCCTGCCCCCCTCGGGCACCGGCACCTGGCGGCACATGGTGCTGCCGGCGGCCACGGTGGCGCTGGCCTCCATCGCCTTCATCGCCCGCATGACCCGCTCATCGCTCATCGAGGCCCTGCGGGAGGACTACATCCGCACGGCCCGCGCCAAGGGCGTGGCAGAGCGGATGGTGGTGTTCCGCCACGCCCTGCGCAACGCCTTCATCCCGGTGCTCACCACCCTGGGGCTGGAGTTCGGCAGCCTGCTGGGCGGCGCCGTGGTGGTGGAGTCGGTCTTCAGCCTGCCCGGCCTCGGCCGGCTGACGGTGGACGCCATCAAGGGGCGGGACCTGCCGCTGATCCAGGGGTCCATCCTGTTCGTGGCGGTGGTCTTCAGCCTGGTGAACCTGATCGTCGACTTGGGGTACGCGGGGCTGGACCCGCGGATACGCTATGACTAGTTGGCGGCGCTTCGCGCGCAACCGGCTGGCCGTGGCCGGGCTGGCGGTTTTCCTCCTGCTCGTGCTCTCGGCCCTGTTGGCTCCCTACCTGGCCCCCCACGACCCGAACCTGCAGGACTGGAAGATTCGCCTGCAGCCGCCCTCCGCCGAGCACCCCTTCGGCACCGACGAGTTCGGCCGCGACCTGCTCTCCCGCACGCTCTACGGCGGCCGGGTGAGCCTGGTGGCGGGCATCGTGCCGGTGGTCATCGGCGCCAGCGCCGGCACCCTGATCGGCCTGGTGGCCGGCTACATGGGCGGCCGGTGGGACCAGGTCCTGATGCGGCTCCTGGACGTACTGCTGGCCTTCCCGATGATCTTCCTGGCCCTGGCCATCGTGGGCACCCTGGGCCCCGGCCTGCTCAACGCCATGCTGGCCGTGGCGGTGGTCTCGCTGCCAGGCTACGCCCGGCTGGTGCGGGGGCAGGTGCTCACCTTGCGGGAGCGGGACTACGTGGTGGCCGCGCAGGCGGCCGGCGCCACGCACGGGCGCGTGCTGCTGCGCCACCTGCTGCCCAACATCCTGAGCCCCCTGCTGGTGCAGGCGACGCTGTCGGTGGGCTCGGCGATCCTCACCACGGCCTCGCTCTCCTTCCTGGGCCTCGGCACCCAGCCGCCCACGTCGGACTGGGGCGAGATGCTCGCCTCGGGCCGGCAGTACCTGCCGGAGGCCTGGTGGCTGGGGGTCTTCCCCGGCCTCTTCGTGATGCTGGCGGTGCTCTCGGTGAACCTGCTGGGCGACGGGCTCCGGGACTACTTTGATCCGAAGGCGAAGAACGAACGATAGGCCAGATATGTCGAGCGGGGCTGTCCACCGGTGAACCCGGGGCAGCCCCGCCGAATTCTGCCCTGACCGCGCTCCGCTGCGCGTCAACACTGCTGGGCGCTACGTCGAATGGTACGGGAGTTCGTCGCCCGGGGCGCTCCTCCTGCACCGCCGGCCGGAAAGAGCCCGCGGCCACGAAGCTGGCAGGGCAGGCCCCCGGGTATCTGTGTCAGGAAAGGAAAGATGTCCATGCGCTTTGATGGAAGGGTCGTCGCCGTGACCGGCGCAGCCCGTGGCATCGGCCGGGCCATCGCCCGGGCCTTCGCCGCTGAAGGGGCCCGGGTGCTGGGGGCCGACGTGGATCCGTCGCCCGTGGAGGGCGTCGAAATGCACCGCTGCGACGTGTCGGACGAGGGGCAGGTGCGGCGCTTCCTGGATCACGTGGGCCCGGTGCTGCACGTGCTGGTGAACAACGCCGGCATCTCGGAGTTCGGCGACCTGGAATCCACCCCGGTGGCCCTCTTCGACCGGGTGATCGCAGTCAACTTACGGGGAACCTACCTCATGTCCCGGTTCGCCGCGCCCCTCCTCCGCGCGGCCGGCCAGGGGGCGATCATCAACATCGCCTCCACCCGCGCCCTCATGTCCGAGCCCAACACCGAGGCCTACTCTGCCAGCAAGGGCGGCATCCTGGCCCTCACCCACGCCCTGGCGATCACGCTGGGGCCCGCGGTGCGGGTGAACGCCATCCTGCCGGGCTGGATCGACGTCGACGGCGAGGAACTCCGGCCGGAAGATCACACCCAACACCCGGTGGGGCGGGTGGGGCGGCCCGAGGACGTCGCCCAGGCGGCGCTCTTCCTGGCCGACCCGGCCCGGTCGGGGTTCATGACCGGGCAGCAGCTGGTGCTGGACGGGGGCATGACGCGGAAGATGATCTACGTGGACTAGAGCGGCCGGCGGCTCACCGGCGCCGGCGCAGGTGCAGGACGCCGGGTTTGGCGGGGAAGGGAACAAATTTTCTCCATTGGCGAGCAGGAGTTCGCCTCTGCCTGGAGAATATACCCAGCGACTCCAGACGATGGTCGGTCCCGACACAGCCCGAGCCGTCCCGCCGGGGAACGAGGCCGTGCCCGCCGACCACCCCGCCACCCATGAGGAAAGGGAGGAGTGTCCCCGATGACCAGACACCGGTGCACCTGGGCCACCACCCCGCTGCTGGTCGCCTACCACGACGCCGAGTGGGGCGTGCCCGCCCGCGATGACCGGACCCTGTTTGAGTTCCTGGTGCTGGAGACCGCTCAGGCCGGCCTGAGCTGGTCCACCATCCTGCAGCGGCGTGAGGGCTATCGCCGGGCCTTCGCCGGGTTTGACCCGGAGCGGGTGGCCCGCTTCGGCCCCCGGGAGATCGCGGCCCTTCTGGAGGACGCGTCCATCATCCGCAACCGGCGCAAGATTGAGGCGGCGGTCCAGAACGCCCGGGCCTTCCTCCAGGTTCAGGCTGAGTTTGGCACCTTTGCCGCGTACATCTGGGGTTTCGTGGACGGGGAACCCGGGGTCAACCACTGGCGCTCGCCGGCGGACGTCCCGTCCAGCAGCCCCGAGTCGGTGGCGATGAGCCGCGACCTGCGGCAGCGGGGCTTCACCTTCGTGGGCCCCACGATCTGCTACGCCTACATGCAGGCCGTCGGCATGGTCAACGACCACCTGGTGGACTGCTTCCGGCACGCGGAACTGGCAGGGTCCCTGACCGGAGCGGCCCCCCGCCCGTGAGGCAATAGAAAATCCCCCTGGACACACGTCGCCAGGGGGCACAGTTCCCTTT
>JAMNXV010000139.1 GCA_023623185.1 Bacillota bacterium | reverse complement strand
GCCCGCCGAACAGGACCGCGCCGGAGGACGGGCGCGCGAGGCCGGTGGCCACGCGCATCCAGGTGGTCTTGCCGGCGCCGTTTCGGCCCGCCAGCAGGGTGACGACGCCCGGCCTCGCCACGAAGCTGAGACCCTTCAGGGCCCACCGGTCGCCGAACCGCTTAAACAGTTCCCGGGTAACCAGGTCGGGCATGCTCATTTCGGTCAGCGCCCTCCCGTGCCACTGGTGTGATCGGAGCCCCGGGTCCCTGCCCCTCCACCCCGCGGGGAAGCGACAGTGCCACCAGGTCGGCAGCGGCCGTCGTCAATCCGAGTGCCAGACCATACACCAAACAGGCCACCGCCAGCTCCGGGAGACGGTCCCTGATCGCATTCAGGCCGGCCCAGCCGTGCACGGGGCGGGGTGGCCGTCGGGATGAGGATGTCAAACCGGCCCTTGATCGTAAGTTGAAGGGTTTGTATATAGTTTCGTCGCATAATAATTTCGAGATGGTTCTGAACAGAGGGTTGGTGATCGGTTTGGATCAGGTAAACATTCGGTTTGCCACTCCGGAGGATGAAGAGACCTGCAGGCGGATGGACCCGTACCTCCCGGCCGCCATGTTCGCCCATAAGATCGCGCTCGGGGAGCTGCTCCTGGTGGAGGCTGCCGGGCAGGCGATCGGTTACCTGCGGCTGGAGTACATCTGGGGGAAGGTCCCGTACATCGGGCTCATCTGGCTGGTGCCGGAGTACCGGGGGCTGGGCATCGGCACAGCAACTCTGAAGTTCGCGGAGGCGCACCTGCGGGAGCGGGGACACACCTTCCTCCTCTCCTCCTCGCAGGTGAACGAGGCCGAGCCGCAGGCGTGGCACCGGGCCGTGGGCTTCCGCGAGTGCGGCATCATCGCCGGAATCAATGAAGGCGGGATCGGCGAGGTGTTCTTCCGCAAGGAGCTATAGGCGCTCGACCGCCTCCCGGATGAGCACCCAGCGCCCATCCACCTGCCGCCACCGGGAATATGGGCCCCGGTCCCGCGGATGCCCGCGATGGCCTCGGCCGTGTCAAAGCACTCAGCCCGGTCCTGGTCGGGCATCCCGTAGTAGCCGTGGTACCCAGGCCCGGGGAGCGGGACGAGGGCATCCGTGTCGCCCGTCGCATAGGCGTTGTGGGCGCCGCCTTTGTACCGATCCCCACAACCTTATGACGTGCTCGCTGCGTCGGAGTTTCGCCAATATTGCCTCCTTTGACGGGGCGATTGGTTTTATCACAACGAAGCGCAGCCTCGCCGCTCCTGTGGCGACGGGGCTGCGCGGATTTCTAACTCCACCGATGCGCTACGCAAGCCCGGCAGGCGGGTTGAGCAGATCCCTCCGGGGTGATGATGCCCAGCAGCTCCTCATCCTCCCGGCCGCTCTCGGTGATGAGAATGGCCTCCAGCGACGCCCGGCGCTTCCCCTTCGCCGGGGAGAAGAACTCGACGGCGTCGTACCAGGTGGCCTCCCGGGCAACAAAGGCGACGCGCCGCCCTTCGTAATCGTCGTGCCGCAGCACGTCGCCCACCGTGACACCGTCAAAGCCGACGCCGCCGTTGTGCACGGAATCGGCCAGCCATTGGGCCACGCAGCGGGAGGTGAGCAGCCCGGCGAAGCGGCGGTCCCGGAAGACGGGATACTGCGTGTAGTGGTACTCGCGGATCCACCGGAGCGGCTTTGCGATGGAATCGTCCCACGACAGCCGCCGCACCTCCCGCCGAAACAGCGGGTAGACCCTCGGCGGGTCGAGGATGACGGCCGCCAGCCGTTCGATCGCCTCGACCACCTCGGGCCTGGGGTCGGCGATGATGCGGGACGGGTACTCCTTGTCGTGCACGATGGCGTTGCGCAGTGCGCCGAACTCCTTCAGGTCGTCCGCGTACCGCCGGACCACGCTGTACCGCTTGGCCGCCTGATCCACCACGCTGGCGAAGCCGTAGCGGGAGCGGTCGATGTCCAGCAGCCCGCGCAGGTGATCGTCGATCTGGTTGTATGCCCTAATGAATCTTTCAGCCGTCACTGCGCCTCACCTCATGACAGAGGTACGGCACGCTCTGACGGATTTCCTACCCGAAATGGCTTCCTGAGAACCATCTGCTATTGCTGGTCTGCGTACCCGCGGACCTGGGCCAAGAACTCGCTCTCATCCCTCACCGGGAACTTCACCGCGGCTGCTTCCCACTTGCTCTCGACACTCACCTGAGCGTTTCGGAGCGCGAAGCGCCAGGGTTCAGCGAAGCCTACCCAGCGCCCGGGCCCTTCCGTGGTTTCCTGGAGGAACAAAGGGACCGTGGATTCCGCCTCGCCACCCTGCGCCATCGAACCCCCGGTTCGGTAACCGACATACGCCGTGACCAGCACGGCAACCAGTACTGCAGGCATCACCCACCTTGTCACTGTGCCCACCCCCCACCGTATCAGGCACCTGCCCCGCCCGTGCTCATAACTCACAGTCGCCATCCGTTGTCAGACGATACACAAAACCCGCGCCGATCTATAAACGTTGCACGGGCACCATCCGTTTCACGGCATGAACGCAACGCCCGCCTCCTCGACCGGAGACGGGCGGGGTGCATGGTGAACTTGTGCGATGTGCGGTGGCGTGTGCTGTGCATGATGGACGGGTGTTGCGTACGCTGGGCGGGTGTGGCCCACGAAGGGCGCGTGTCAGGCACGATGGGCAGATGCAACGCGCGCTATGGGATTACCTGCGTTCCCGCCTCGCCGGCCACGGCCGCCGCGGCCTGATTCAAGGCTGCGATGACGGCACGCTTCCCCGTGGCTTTCACGAACTCCAGTGAGGCCTCCACCTTCGGCCCCATGCTGCCGGCGGCGAAGTGGCCCATCTGTGCGTAGGCCTCTAACTGAGCCACGGATACCTGACGCAGGGTGACCTCGTTCGGCTTCCCGTAATTCAGCTTCACGTTCGGCACGTCGGTCAGGATCAGCAGGAGGTCGGCTTCCACCGACCGGGCCAGTACGGCGGCCGCACGGTCCTTGTCGATCACCGCCTCGACGCCGGCCAGCGCGCCGTCCTCCCCGGCCCTGACAGGCACGCCGCCGCCGCCGGCTGCGATCACGACGGCGCCCCCGCCGATCAGCCCGGTGACCACCTCCTGCTCGACGATCCGGAGCGGCCGGGGCGAGGGCACGACCCGCCGCCACCCGCGTCCGGCGTCCTCCCGCATGTCCCAGCCCCGGGCGGCCAGCTCCCGCGCGGTCTCCGCCGTGTAGAAGGGGCCCACGGGCTTGGTCGGGTCCGCGAAGGCCGGATCGGCCGGATCCACCTCCACCTGGGTGACGACGCTGACCACCGGCCGGGGGATTCCCCGGGCGACGAGCGCGCCGGCGATGCTCTGCTGAAGCATGTAGCCGATCATGCCCTGGGTCATGGCCCCCAGCACGTCCAGCGGCATGGGGGCAACCGTCTCCTTGGCCGCCTCGGCCTGCAGGAGCAGGTTCCCCACCTGCGGTCCGTTGCCGTGGGTCAGCACCAGCTGATGCCCGGCTGCCACCAGATCGGCGATCTGCGCCGCCGTCACGTCAACGTTGTGCCGCTGCTCTTCGTAGGTGCCGCGCTGGCCGGGCTGCAGGATGGCGTTTCCGCCCAGCGCCGCGACAATCCGGATGGACAAGGGAACCCCTCCTCTGGTGTTCACGCCGGTTGATCGATCAGTCCTCCCAAATTTTCTCTACCCAAAGGGTTGGCTCCTGCAACCAGTACGAAGAGATGATGACGCCATCGGGATGAGGGTCCCCATCTGCTTCGTCACCATGCAGCCACCCGTTGGCACGCCCTCGTCCGGCGGCGGGCTTCTTCACGCCCCAACCATCCCAAAGGGCACCCGTCGCCGTCCAACTGCGGCGAACTTCCACTTCCCCCCGACCAACAAGTATCCGCTGCACTTCGTGCCCTGCCGGCGATACTCGTTGCCGCATCCACCGCCGGGGGGCCCGACCCCATCCCCTGCCCGGGCGACAAATGAACAGGTTGGCGACGGAAGCAGAGAAGCGCCGGTCTCCAGCAGAAGATCCGGCGCTCCTTGCGTGCTACTCCACCGTCGCCACCGGGTCGCCAGCCTCCACCGGGCCCTGCCTGTCCAGGCGCCACTTGCGCTTGTCATCCAGGTTCGTCAGCAGCACCGGCGTCGCCAGGGAGGGCACGTCACCCTGAATGGACGCCAGGTCCACCCGCAGCAGCGGCTGGCCGGCCGCGACCCTGTCGCCCTGCGCCACCAGCGCCTCGAAGCCCCGGCCCTGCAGCTTCACCGTGTCGATGCCGACGTGCACCAGCACCTCCAGCCCGTCAGCGGCGCGGATGCCGACCGCGTGCGCCGTGGGAAACAGGTTGATCACCTCGCCCGCCACCGGGCTCACCACCGTCACTCCGTCTGCGACGGCGGGGAAGACACAGAATCCGTCGCCCATCATCTTCTCCGCAAAGACCGGGTCCGGCGTTTCGGTGATGGGCTTCACCTCTCCCGCCAGCGGCGCCGCCACCGTCAGCGGCTTCTTCTTTCTGCCCAACAGGCCCAACACGACTGCGAACCTCCTCCTGCGTCTGCCGGTTCAGCGAAGAATCCTGCCGCCACCCACTTTCTGCAACTGGCGCTCATCTCCCTCCTAGTCTTTCCGACCCGGCCGCTCACTGCGCACGCGCCGCGTACGGCGTCCAGCCGCGTGGACCCATCACCGCCCCCCTGCATACCGTGATGGGGAATCGCCCGCCCATCCCCGCGGCTGGGCGGAGAACACGGGGAGGAACGACAGATGCAGAGCCGCAGATTCCGGATGGCCCGCGCGGGCATCGCGGCGGTGCTGGCCGCAGCGCTCCTGGCTGCCTGCAGCGGGCGGCCCGCGCCTGGGGAAGAAAAGTTCACGGTTCGGTTCACCGAGGTCATCCACTCCATCTTCTATCTGCCGCAGTACGTGGCGCAGGCCAAGGGCTTCTTCGAGGATGAGGGGCTGGAGGTCGTCGCCTCCACCGCCCAGGGCTCCGACCGGGGCGTGGCCGCCCTGCTGGCCGGGACGGCCGACATCGCCATGGTGGGGCCCGAGACCACCGTCTTCGTCTACAACCAGGACTCGCCGGTGAAGGTGAAGCTCTTCGCCCAGCTCACCGCCCGCGACGGCTCCTTCCTGCTGGCCCGGGAAAAGCCGGAGGGCGACTTCTCTTGGGAGGACCTCAGGGGCAAGTCCGTCATCGGCTGGCGGCCGGGTTCCATGCCCCAGTTGGTGGCCGAGGCCCTGATCCGGCAGCACGGCCTGGATCCGGCAGCAGACCTCGACTACATCGACAACCTGGCGGCGCCGGCCATGGTGGGCGCTTTCCTCAGCGGGCAGGGGGACTACATACAGGTTTTCGAGCCTTCCGTCAGCGAGCTGGTGCAGGGGGGCCACGCCTACCTGGTCTCTTACCTCGGGGCCGACTACGGCGAGATGCCCTACACCGGCTTTGTGGCCACCGACAAGTTCATCGCGGAGCACCCCGACGTCATTCAGCGGTACACCAACGCCATCTACCGGGCGCAGAAGTACGTCTTCGCGACCGACCCCGAGGTCGTGGCGCAGGAGGTCGCGCAGTTCTTCGAGGGCACCGACGTGGAGCTTCTGGCCTCCTCCATCCGGCGGTACCGGGACGAGGGCGGCTGGGTGACCACGCCGGTCATGAACCCCGCCGACTATGACAAACTCCAGGATCTGATGATCGCCGGCGGCGTGCTGGAGCCGCACCAGCGGGCCCCGTTCGACGCCATCGCGACCAACCAGTTTGCCGAGGAGGCGGTTAAGCAGGTGAAGTAGAGGAGGAATCGGAGACATGGGCCGTCCCCGCATCGCTCTGGAGGAGGTTTCGCTGACCTACCTCACCCCCCGGGGGGCGACGCAGGCCCTGGCCGGCGTCAGCCTCGCCGTCTACCCGGGGGAGTTCGTCTCCATCGTCGGCCCCAGCGGCTCCGGCAAGTCCACCATCCTGTCGCTCATCGCCGGGATCCTGCAGCCTACCGCCGGCCGGGTGCTCCTCGACGGCGACCCGGTCACCGGCCCGTCGCAGCGGGTGGGCTACATGCTGCAGCGCGACTACCTGTTCGAGTGGCGGACGGTCACCGAGAACTGCCTGATCGGCCCCGAGGTGCAGGGGCAGGACATGGCCCGCGCCAGGGGCCGGGTGGCCCGGCTGCTCCAGAAAACTGGCCTCACCGCCTTCGCCGATGCGTACCCCGGCCAGCTCTCGGGCGGCATGCGGCAGCGGGCGGCCCTGGTGCGCACCCTGGCCATCGACCCCGACATCCTGCTGCTCGACGAGCCGTTTTCCGCCCTGGACTTCCAGACCAAGCTGATGCTGGCCGACGAGATGTGGAGCCTCCTGAGGACCGAGCACAAGACCGTCCTGCTCGTGACGCATGACATTTCTGAGGCGATCTCCCTCTCCGACCGGGTCATCGTCCTGTCCCGGCGGCCGGGAAGGGTGAAGTCCGTACATGAGATCCGCTTCGCCGGGCCCGAGCGGCCCATTCCCTTCAAGGCCCGCGGCGCCCCGGAGTACAGCGGGTACTTCCACCGCATCTGGGCGGAGCTGGACCCCCCGGGGGAGGTGAACCGCAATGTCGGATGAGGCGCTCCTCGCCCGGTACCGGCGGGCGCAGCGGCGCCGCCGCTGGGCGGTGGCCGCGGCCCAGGCCGCGCTGCTGGCCGCCTTCCTCCTCCTCTGGGAGCTGGCGGCGGCCCGCTACTGGGTGAATCCGATGCTCACCAGCCGGCCCAGCGCGGTCTGGCAGACCCTGGTCAGCATGGCCGCCTCGGGCTCCCTCTGGGTCCACGTGGGCGTGACGCTGCAGGAGACCCTGGCCGGCTTCGCCATCGGCATGGCCCTGGGGATGGGGATCGCCGTCGCCCTGTGGTGGTGGCCCGCCCTGGCGGCGGTGCTGGATCCCTACCTGGTGGTGCTGAACGCCCTGCCCAAGATCGCCCTGGGGCCCATCTTCTACATCTGGCTGGGTCACCAGTGGTCGGTGTACGGCATGGCCGTGGCCATCTCGGTGGTCGTCACCATCGTCATGCTGCACGCCGGGTTCAGCGAGGTGGAGGCCAACCAGGTGCTGGTAATGCGCACCTTCGGCGCCACCCGGGGGCAGATCCTGCGGAAGGTGGTCATCCCCGCCTCGCTGCCCACCGTGATGGCCGCCCTGAAGGTGAACATCGGCCTCACGCTGGTCGGCGTGATCGTCGGCGAGTTCCTCTCCGCCCGCGCCGGCCTGGGCTACCTGATCATCTACGGCGGCCAGGTCTTTCAGATGCAGCTGGTGATGACCTCCGTGGTCATCCTGGCCGTCATCTCGGCCCTGCTCTACCTCGCGGTCACCTGGGCGGAGCGGCTGGTCTCCCGTCTGCTGCACCTGCCGGTGCGCAGCTGAGGGGATCGGCTGGCAGGAGAGTCTGGCAGACCCGTGGAATATACCGTGGTACAGCAGCGGATTCGGAACGCGTCCAGGGGGCGGAGCCATGCGGGCTCCGCTCTCTGGTTGAGGACTGGGGGGTCCGCGTTGAGTCGCAGAAACCGTTCGCAACAGATGGGGCGCAGGGCCGCGCTGATCCTCTGCCTCGGGCTCGCCACGTGGCTCCTGCTCTGGTGGACAGGCCGCGCAGGCCCGTGGACGACGGCCGCCGTCGGCGCAGGGGTCGCCCTGCTCCTGCTCGTCAACCTGTGGGCAGCGCCGCGCCGGCCGGGCAGCGCCGGGCCGCACCATCCCGAGGCGGAGGCGCCGCGTGAGCGCGCGGCGTCTGTTCCGGAGTACCTTTCACACCGCCCCAACGCGGTGCGCCCCGACTACAACACGCTTCCCGATGTGTGGCCCCCGCATCCTCCCCGGGTGATCAAACCGGCCCCACAGCCTATCCGGCGGGAGTCGATGCCGGAGCCGGCGCCGCCTCAGGACCCGCCTGCCGCGGAGCCGGCGCCCTCCCGCATGCCGCCCCCGGTTCCGCCGCCCCTGTTCGGCCGGCCCGGCTCCCGGCCCATCGTGGCGGGGATGGAGCACACCGTCGGCTCCAGGTGGCTGCGTGCGGTCAGGGAGGACGAGCCCGGGGCGGCGGGAACGGGTTCGCCGGTTGAGGGGGTTCGGACAGAGGGTGATGCCGAGGGCGGTGCCGGGACCGAAATCGCGATCGCGGCCGATGCTGGAGCAGACGTCGTCGTCCAGCCGGAGGCATCCGACAGTGTCCGCCGGGAGGTTACCGGCGGCGTCCACCCTGAGGCAAGCGGCGGCGCCCTCTTGGAGGCAACCGCCGACACGAACGGAGAGGCGGGTGCCGGCGACGGCGACGGGGCCGCCGCTCAGGCTGATGATGCGCCCCTCGCAGCAACCGCCGCCGGAGCCGACGAGGAGGTGGCGGCCACGGCGCCCCCTGAGGCGGATGCGGCACCCCCGGAGGCGGTTGCTGCGCCCCCGGAGGCACCTGCATCCGCTCCGCCCTCGCGGCTCCAGCTGCCTGGGCTCACCGAGGCGGAGCGGGCGGCTCTCGGCCTGCTGGAACCGGAGGCCGGTCCAGAGCCGCGGCCAGACCCCGGCGCCACGCCGGATACGTCCTACCACCTCCCCTCCCTCGACCTGCTTCCTCTGCCCGAGACCGAACGGGGCCTCTCCGACGACGAGATCCTGGAGCGGGCGTCGCTCCTGGAGCGCACCCTCGCCAGCTTCGGCGTGGAGGCCACGGTGGTCGACTTCGCCTTCGGCCCCGCGGTGACCCGGTACGAGCTGCAGCCCGGGCCGGGGGTGCGGGTGAACAAGTTCACCGCCCTGGCCGACGACATCGCGCTGGCCCTGGCGGCGACGGATGTGAGGGTGGAGGCGCCCATCCCCGGCAAGTCGGCCGTGGGCATCGAGGTGCCCAACAAGGAGCGGTTGCCCGTGCCCCTGCGGGAGGTCCTGCAGTCGCCCGAGTTCCTGGCCAGCACCTCGAAGCTGACGGTGGCCCTGGGCAAGGACAACTCCGGCCGCCCCGTGGTGGGCGACCTGGCCCGCATGCCCCACCTGCTCATCGCAGGGGCCACCGGGTCCGGGAAGTCCGTCTGCATGAATACCCTCATCTGTTCGCTGCTCTACAAGGCGAGGCCGGATGAGGTCAAGATGCTCATGATCGACCCCAAGATGGTCGAGCTCTCCATCTACAACGGCATCCCCCACCTGACCGCGCCGGTCATCACCGACGTCCGCAGGGCGGCCGGGTACCTGAAGGGCGCGGTGAAGGAGATGGAGGCCCGCTACGAGCTGTTCGCCGCGCTGGGCGTGCGCAACATCGAGCAGTACAACCGTCTCGCCGCGGCCGACCCCGGCACCGATCCCGACAACCCCCGCAGGCCGCTGCCCTACATCGTCATCTTCATCGATGAACTGGCCGACCTGATGATGGTGGCCCCGGCCGACGTGGAGGACGCCATCTGCCGCCTGGCCCAGATGGCCCGTGCCTGCGGCATCCACCTGGTCATCGCGACCCAGTCGCCCCGGGTGGACGTGATTACCGGCCTCATCAAGGCCAACATCCCCTCCCGCATCGCCTTCGCCGTCTCGTCGCAGGTCGACTCGCGGGTGATCCTGGACACAGCCGGCGCAGAGCGGCTCCTGGGCCGGGGCGACATGCTCTATCACCCCGCCGGCCTGTCCAAGCCCGTCCGGGCGCAGGGCGCGTATATCAGCGAGGCGTCGGTGGAGAGACTGGTCCAGTTCGTGAAGGCCCAGGGCCGTCCCGAGTACACCGCGCAGGAGGTGCCGCTGGAGAACGGCGGCCGCCGCGGCCGAAACGGCGGACAGAGCGCGCAGGATGCCCCGCCGGCCCCCTCCGCGGTCGACGAGGCGCTGCCTGAGGCCGCCCGCATCATCATCGAGCACGGCCACGCCTCGGTCTCCCTGCTGCAGCGCCGCCTCCGGTGCAACTACACCAAGGCCGCCCGCCTGATCGACGAGCTGGAAGCCATGGGGCTCATCGGCCCCCACCAGGGCTCCAAGCCCCGTGAGGTGCTGGCCACCATGGCCACCTGGCAGGAGCTGTTCGGCGGCCGGCGAGAGGAGCAGTGAAAACCGATGCCCATCCGCACCCTGCGGGTGACCACGCCCGCACAGCTTGAAGCCGCCTTCGACATCCGGCGCAAGGTCTTCATCGAGGAGCAGAACGTCCCGCCCGAGGAGGAACTGGACGCCCTCGATCAGACCGCTGTTCACGTGCTCGCCCTGGACGCGGCTGGCCGCCCCGTGGCCACGGGACGCATCATCCCCTACGGTGAGGGGACGGGCAAACTGCAGCGCATCGCCGTTCTGCGGGAGGCCAGAGGCAGAGGCTACGGCCGTGCCGTGGTCGAGGCGCTGGAGGAGATCGGCCGAAGCATGGGCTTCCGCCGATTCGTACTGGGCGCCCAGACCCAAGCCGAGGCGTTCTACCACAAACTCGGGTACCGAACCGTATCGCCGGAAGTCTTTCTGGATGCTGGTATTCCCCACGTGAACATGGAGAAGGTCACTGAGGACTGAGCAAGCGACCTGGCGGAACCCTCTGGGGCCGCCGTGCTCCGTGTTCGCTTGCGGGGGTGTGGGGGGCTATGCGCCGGCCATGCTTCGTGTTCGCCTTCGCTGGTGCTGGAGTCGATACCCCTGCACCCCCGCGTATTCGCTTTCGCCGGTGCCAGGGTCGAGGCCCGCGCCATCCTCCGTGTTCGCTTGCGCTGATGCCAGGGCCCATGCGAGAGGACGAGCACGAGCACTGGCGTAGCACCAGCCAAAGCGAACAGAAGCGACACCCCGCCACACCACCAGCCAAGCCGAACAAGAGGGATACCCCAGAATCGAGTAGGAGGGGGCGGCTAGCCCCCGCCCTCTCGCCGTCCCTTGCGGCTTCACCGCTACCTCCGGCGAGCAGGCCCCGTGCGGGGTTTTCTGCGTTTGTCGCGGGCTGCTCTCCCCGGGTAAGGACGCTGACCTTCGCCCCGCACCCGCCCCATCTACTGCACCGCCCTTTGGCAGCCTCGGGTTTTGCTGTGTCGTGCCAGCTCACCCGAGCGGCACAGCCTCCTATGGGGCGCATAGGGCGGTGCCTCAGCTGGCACCGCCCTTCACATCTAACACTATTCGCCCATCAGGAGGCGGGCGTACGGCGAATCGATCGGGATGACGATTGTCGGCTTGCCGTTCAGGGTGGTCTTGTAGGACTCAAGCGTCCGGTAGAAGGCGTAGAACTCCGGGTCTGCGCCGTACGCCTCGTTGTAGATGCGTGCGGCCTCCAGCTCGCCCTCAGCCTCGATCTCAGCCGCCTGGCGGGCCGCCTCTGACACGATCAGGGTGGCCTCCTTGTCGGTGCGGGCCCGGATGATGGCCGCCTGCTCGTCGCCCTGCGAGAGATAGTCCTGGGCGATCTTCGACCGCTCCGACTTCATGCGGTTGTACACGGACTCCAGGTTCTGCGGGGGCAGGTCGGTCCGCTTCAGCCGCACATCGTGTACGGTGATCCCGTAGTTGGCCAGGGACTCGTTGACCAGCCGGGTCACCTCGGTGTTCAGGTTCCCCCGGGCCGACTCGCCCTCCGAGATGATCTCGCCGAACCTCAGCCGGCCGAGCACCCCGCGGACGGTGGAGTAGACCGCCGCGTCGATGCGCTGCTCAGCCCGGGCGATCGTCTGGGTGTTCTGCACGAACAGCAGCGGATCGGTGATCTGCCACACGGTGTAGTGGTCCACGATGATGGGCTTCTGGTCAGACGTCAGCACGTCGGCCGGGTTGCTGTCGTGCACCATGCGGTACTTGGGCAGGGTGTGCGCCGACTGCAGCAGCGGGATCTTGTACGTGGGACCCGCCTCGGTCACCACCCGCTGCACCACGCCGGTCCACGAGCGGATCACCAGGTACTGGTCCTCCCGGACGAAGATCACCTGGCTCAGGGCGCCGGCGATGAGGGCGATGGCGACGATCCAGGCCAGCAGCCGCTTCACCTCGCCGGGCTTCACGTCGATCTTCAGTTCGATGGGCTCACGCTGCGGGTTCACTGGCTGCCACCCCCTCCCGGCACGATGGGCAGATACTTGACCGTGCCCTCACTCGAATCCACGATCACGATGTCGGCCCCGGGCAGAATCTGCTCCAGGGTCTCAAGCAGCAGGCGCTCCCGGGTCACGTCCGGGTTGGACTTGTAGGCCTCGTAGATGGCCTTGTACTGGGCCACGTCGCCCAGGGCCTGGTTGATGCGGGCCTGCTTCTGGGCCTCGGCCCGCTCCAGCAGCTGCCGGGCCTCGGCGCGGGCCGCAGGAATCCGCTCGGCCTCGTACCGGCCGGCCTCGTTGATCTTGGTCTGCTGGGCCTCCCGGGCGTCGGTGACCGCCTTGAACTCCGCCTCAACCTCCTTCGGCGGCTCCACGTCCTGCAGCTTCACGTCGATGATCATGATTCCCGCGCCGTACCGGTCCATCAGCTCGACCAGCTGCTCCTCCACCTCTTCCTGGATCTCGAACTTGCCCGTGGTGATGGCAAAGTCCAGGCCCGTGGTGCCCATCACCGAGCGCAGGGCCGCAGCCGTCGCGTTGCGGAGCAGCCGCTCGGGGTCGTCGACGCCGAAGAGGTACCGCTCGATGTCCTGGATGCGCCACTCCACCAGCAGGTCGGCCCACACCAGGTTCTCGTCGCCGGTGATCATCAGGGCCTCGTCCTCCACCAGCACAACCTGGTTGCCCTGCTCACGGAAGCCGAACTGCAGCTCCTGCGTCTGCTTGGTCGGCAGCACCACCGCCGTCTCCAGCGGCCAGGGCAGCTTGGTGTGCACGCCCTTCTCCACCTGCCGGGTGGCACGCCCCATCGTCAGCACGAGGGCCGACTCGTGCTCCTCCACCCGGAACCACGTTGTCAGGGCCAGGTTGACCAGGAGGGCAACCAGCAGCAGCCCCAACAGCGTTCGCCGAATCACTCGCACGCGTTATGACCTCCTTTGTTCACATAGTAACGAGTGCGGAATAAAGCGTCCAGACAAAGGATGCGTCGGGAACCCCAAATGGTTCAGGGAAAGTGGAACCAAAGGCCGCGGCCCCCGGGGGCATACTACGGCGGAGGAGGTGCAGGTGATGCTGCGCGGCGACGTAGACCGCTTCTATCAGGCCATCAGGCGGGAGCACCCCGACCCGCCGCCGGGCCCGATAAAGCGGCTGGACCACGTCAGGGCCATTGCGGACTACTACGCCCGCCTCACCCAGCAGGAGCGGCTCCTCATGCTGGCCTGGGCAAGAAAAGAGGAGAGCGGCATCGGGATCATCCCGCTTGCGCTCTCTGCCATTCCCTTTTTCGGACTGATCGTCAGCTCCCGGCTTCAGGAGCTGCTGAGCCAGCTGCCCATCTGGCAGATCTTCACCATCTGGCTGCTCTTCGGCACCCTGGTCCTGCTGGGCTTCTACATCCACCACCGGCAGAAGGCTTACACGACGCTGCACATCGCGCTGCTGGAGCAGGCCATCAAGCAGGCGGAGGCCGCACACAGCGCCGGGCGGCAGCCGCCTGCGCCCGGCCCCGCCGCTGAAGCAGACCAGGCGGCACAGGAGAAGCCGGCCCCCGCGGATGACCGCAGGCTCACGCTTTCCCCCGAGCCCGACGTGCACTGAGGCCGCGTCAGAACGACGGCAGCTCCTCACCCGCCAGCACCCGGCGCTGGATGGCGACCACCGCCTCCGGCCGGATGCGGGCCCGGAGGATGGCCGCCAGCGACGCGTCCTGCGCCCGCGTAAGCAGCACCGCCTCGGTGTCGGCGGCCGCCTCGCTGGTCCGGCTGCGCAGCGGCAGCCGCTTCAGACCGGGGGCCAACAGCGGGGCGCCGCCGTCCCACACCGTCGCGTCGATCTGGCCGCTGAGCAAGAGGGACATCGCCTGGGCGTAGGAGATCTCCACCATCTCCACCGCCTTGCCCCGGCACTCATCCAGGGCCAGCCGCATGTGGTCGTGGGATGCGGGGTCGACACCGACCCGCATGCCGTCGGCGATGCCATTGGCCGCCTCCCGCACCAGGAGCACGTGCTCCCCCACGCTGGAGCCGGGTCCGAAGGAGAGCACCATCTGCAGGTCGCCGGCCTCCGCCTCGGCCTCCCACGCCATGCGGGAGGCGATCGCGAAGTCGCAGCGCCCCGAGCGCAGAAGCTGGATGCGGCTGCGGCCGCCCCGCACCTGCGCCAGCACCAGGGGCACCCCGGCCCCGGCGAAGATGCGGGTCAGCCCCGTGGCCAGGCCGGCGAAGTGGAGCGAGTAGGCCACGGGCATGACGCCGATCACCGTCTCCAGCCCGCCGAGGGCCATCAGCTTCGGGTAGTCCAGCCGGACGATGTACGAACCCTGGCTGCCGCGCCGCTCCAGTTCCACCGCGCCCTCGTCGGTCAGCAGCTTCATGGCGGCCTGAACCGTGCCGCGGCCCGTCCCGAACTCGGCGGCCAGCTCGCCCACCGAGGCGAGCCGGTCTCCCACGCGGTGGGCCGCCAGCCGCCGCGCCAGCTCCACAGCCACAGATCCGTACCGGTGCAGCACGGGCCTCACCCCCCTCACATAGCATAACACGAAAGGCGCGCCGCCGAATTGCCGTATGTGGAAGGAACTTTCGGATCGCGTAGCGAATAGTTCGAATGCCGGCAATCTCTGCGATCTGTTTGATATACATCTTCGTACAGGTTTCTGTACGGTTTGTGCGACACCCGCCGGAAGTACCGAGGAAGGAAGTGACGCCATGACGCTGGATTCGCAGACCCTCATCCGGGAACTGACGGAGCTCCTGGGCGAAGACCGGGTGATCACGGATCCCGAGAAGCTGGCGGAACGGGCGGTGGACACCTGGCCCCTCCGGCTGGTGCAGCATGTCGTCGGGGCCGACAAGGTCCTCCCCCGCCTCATGCTGCGGCCCCGCAGCACCGACGAGGTCGCCCGGGCCCTGGCCTACCTCAATGAGCGCCGCATCCCCGTCGTGCCTTACGGCGGCGGTTCCGGGGTGGCCGGCGGCGCCGTGCCCGCGGCAGAGAGCGTGGTGGTCGACGTGAGCGACATGAACCAGATCCTCCGCCTGGACGCCGACAACATGACGGTAACGGTCCAGCCCGGCGTCTTCCTGGCCGATCTGGAGGCCTGGGTGAACGAACGGGGCTTCATCACCGGCCACTACCCCCAGTCCATCGACGTCGCGCAGGTGGGCGGCCTGGTGGCCACCTTCAGCGCGGGGCAGTTCTCCACCAAGTACGGCAACATCGAGGACATGGTGGCCGGGCTGGAGGCGGTGCTGCCCTCCGGCGAGGTCATGCGCATCGAATACGTGCCCCGGCGTGCGGTCGGCCCCGACCTGCGGCAGATCTGGGTGGGGTCGGAAGGGGCCTTCGGCGTGATCACCGAGGTCACCCTGAAGCTCTTCCCCAAGCCGGCGGAGCGGTGGATGCAGGGCTACGCGGTGCCCTCGATGCGGGACGGGCTCACGATCATCCAGCGGTTCATGCAGGCCGGCTGGAAGCCGGCGGTGGTCCGGCTGATCGACTTCGTCGAGGCCGCCCGCCTCCTGCAGGACACCATGCCGGGCGAGGAGGCGCTGCTGATCGTACTCTCCGAGGGGCCCAAGGGCTACGCGCAGGCGGAGGGCGCGGCCGTAGACGAGCTCGTTCGGGCCGGCGGCGGCCGCCCCATGGGCGAGCGGCCCGTCGAGCTCTGGCTGGAGCGGCGCAACGACGTACACGAGTTCGACCAGTACATCAACATGGGCATCATCGTCGACACCATCGAGGTGGCCGCCCCCTGGACCCGCATCGCCGACATTTACGAGCAGGTGACCGCCCGGCTGAAGGCGGAGGTGCCGGAGCTCCTGGTGATCATGGGCCACTCGTCCCACAGCTACATCCAGGGCACCAACCTCTACTTCATCTTCGGCGCCCAGCCGCCCCGCGACCCGGCCGAGGTCGAGCGGGTCTACTGGTCTGTCTGGGAGCGTGTCATGGCGATCACCCGGGAGTGCGGCGGAACCATCTGTCACCACCACGGCATCGGCAAGCTGCGGGCCCGCTGGGTGCCGGAGGAGCTGGGCAGCGCCTGGCCCCTCCTCCAGCGGCTGAAGCAGACCCTGGATCCCAACGGCATCATGAACCCCGGAACACTCCTGCCCCGTGCGTAACGGAAGGAGATGGTGACCATGACGCTGCATCCCTTCAGCCCCGAGGGACGGGACGCAGCCCTGAAGCGGCTGGCCGCGGAGACCTTCGACCTGCTGGTGGTGGGCGGCGGCATCACCGGCGCCGGCCTGGCCCGCGACGCCGCGCTGCGGGGCCTGAACGTGGCCCTGGTGGAGAAGGAGGACTTCGGGCACGGCACGTCTGGCCGGTCGTCGAAACTGGTCCACGGCGGGCTGCGCTACCTGGTCCACGGTGAGGTGCGGCTCGTGCGGGAGTCGGCCCGGGAGCGGGCGGTGCTCCGCCGCGTCGCCCCGCACCTGGTCCACCCCCTGCCCTTCCTCTTCCCCCTCTTTCACGGCGACAGCACGTTCTTCTACCGGACCGGCCTCTCGATCTACGACTGGCTCGCCGGCGTGACGCCGGCGGAGCAGCACCGCATGATCGACACCGAGACGGTGAGGCAGTGGGCCCCGGGCCTCCGGGACCCGCTGAAGTGCGGCATCGCCTACGGCGAGTACATCACCGACGACGCACGGCTCACGATGGAGAACGCCCGGTCCGCGGCCGAGTGGGGGGCCGCGGTGGCAAACCACGTGCAGGTCACGGGCTTCCGGTACGAGGGCGAGCGGGTCGTCGGCGTGCACCTACGGGACGAACTGACCGGAGACACATTCCCCGCTTCCGCCCGGGTGGTGGTCAACGCCACGGGCCCCTGGGCCGAGCACACCCTCGCCAGGAGTGCGCTGGAGGGGCCCAAGCAGCTGCTGCTGAGCAAGGGCATCCACCTGCTCTTCCGGGCGGAGCGGTTGCCTGTGTTCGGCGCCGTCACGCTCCGGCTGCCCGACGGCACGATGGGTTTTGCGATCCCGCGCTGGCAGTACGTCTACGTGGGCACCACCGACGTGGAGTACCACGGCGACATCGACCATCCCGGCGCCGATGAGGCGGCGATCGCGCACCTGCTCCGCCTGGTGCAGCACTCTTTCCCCGAGGCCGGCCTGACGCAGGACGACATCGTCAGCACGTGGGCCGGCGTCCGCCCGCTCATCGCCCAGCCGGGCAAGTCGCCCCGCGACACCTCCCGCCACGACGAGGTCTGGCGGATCAGGCCGGGGCTGCTCACCATCGTCGGCGGCAAGCTGACGACCTACCGACAGATGGCGAACCGGGTGATGGCGCAGGTGGCCCGCGAGGTCGGCCAGGCTGCGGGGGACAACCGGCGGACCGCGGAGGTTCCCCTGCCCGGGGCCGACGTGGACACACCGGGCTTCAGCGCCTTCCGCGACCGCATGCTCCGGGAGTACGACGCCGCCGGCGTTCCGGCCGAGATCACCGACCGCATCGCCTGGCTCTACGGCAAGGGCATGAAAACGCTGCTCGAATACGGCCAGGAGGACTCAGCCTGGCTACAGCCCCTGGCCCCCGGCACCCGCGCCCTCCGGGGCGAGGTGCGGCTGGCCGTGGAGCAGGAGATGGCCATGAGCCTGATCGACTTCATGGATCGCCGGTCCGCCCTGCTGCTCTTCAGCGACGATCAGGGCCGGGCCGCGGCGCCGGAGGCCGCGCGGATCATGGCGGACCTGCTCGGCTGGAGCGAGGCGAGGCGCGCGGCCGAGCTGGAGGCCTACCTGGCCCTGGCGGACAAGCACGGCCCAACTGGTGGAAGGGCTGACCGGGCAGCAGGGAGCGCCGCCCCTCCCGTAGAACCTGTGGTGCATGAATAATCGTGAGCAATTGGACCTGTCCTGCGAAAAGAGCCCCGGGCAGTTGAACCTGCCCCGCACGAACAGCCTCAAACAGTTGCACTCGGAAATCATCACCTGTGCGCGCTGCCCCCGCCTTCGCGCCTACTGCGCGGAGGTGGGGCAGACGCGCGTCCGGCGCTATCGCGATCAGGAGTACTGGGCGCGGCCCGTCCCGGGCTTCGGCGACCCCGAGGCGCGCCTTCTGATTCTCGGGCTGGCCCCGGGCGCGCACGGGGCCAACCGCACGGGCCGCATGTTCACCGGCGACGACTCGGGGCGCTGGCTGTACGGCGCACTGTACGAGGCCGGCTTCGCCAACCAGCCGGAGTCGGTGAGCCGCGACGACAGCCTGCGGCTCACCGGCGCGTACATCAGCAACGTCGTGCGCTGCGCGCCGCCCGACAACAAGCCCGCCGCCGCCGAACTGGCGGCCTGCCGCCCCTACCTGGAGGCCGAACTGGCATTGCTGACCCGGGTCAGGGTGGTGCTGGCGCTGGGCCGAATCGCCTTTGACTCTTACGTGCGGATCCGGCGCGCGCAGGGGTACGACCTGGGCCGGCCGGCCTTCAAGCACGGCGCCGAGTACCACTGGCCCGGCCTGCCCGTGCTGCTGTGCAGCTACCACCCCAGCCGGCAGAACACAAACACCGGGGTATTGACCCCGGCGATGTGGCGGGATGTATTTGTGCGGGCCCGCGCGCTTGTGGACGGACTGGACTAGCCCAGCGTGGTGTCCAGCAGCATCATGACGATGAAGCCGATCAGGAGCATGTAGGTCGCGGTGCGCTCGTTGCCGCGCTCGTGGGTCTCGGGGATGATTTCGTCGCTGATGACGAAGAGCATCGCCCCGCCGGCGAACGCCAGCGCCCAGGGCAGGACCGGGCTCGCCAGCGTGACCGCGGCGACGCCCAGCAGGCCGCCCAGCGGCTCGACCAGGCCCGTCAGCAGCGTGATGAGGAACACCTGGCCCAGGCGGTAGTTCTCCGCCAGCAGGGCGAGGGCCACCGCCATGCCCTCGGGAATGTTCTGCAGGCCGATGCCCATGGCCAGGCTGAGGCCGCTCCCCAGGTCGCCGCTGCCGATGCCGACGCCCACGGCCAGCCCCTCGGGGAAGTTGTGGATGCTGATGGCGATGATGAAGAGCCAGATGCGCTGCAGCGAGGAACTGGCGGCTCCGCCCTCCGGCCCCTTGATGAAGTGCTGGTGCGGGGAGTACTGGTCGATGAGGTCGAGGAAGACCCCGCCCATGAGGAGCCCCAGCCCGGCCACCAGCGCGCCCCGGAGCCCGCCGCCGGCGTGCTCCATCGCCGGAACCAGCAGGCTGAAGATGGTGGCCGCCAGCATCACGCCCGCGGCCATGCCCAGCATGCCGTCCTGGATGCGAGGAGAGATCGATCGGGTGAACAGCGTCGGCAGCGCTCCGATAACCGTCGCGAGCCCGGCCAGAAGGCTGGCCAGCAGACCGAGAACAATGGGATCCATGTTGAGTAGTGCGTCCATAGGTCAACCGACCTCCCGGGTGCATCTTACCATGTAAGACGGGCACTCGGGAACCACCGCCCGCCCCCTCGCTCTCTCATGCCGCGCGCCCCTCCGTCTCTCATGCCGCACGCCCTCCCTCCCGCGCGCCGCACGCCCTCCGTCTCCTTCACGCCGTACCCCCTCCGCCCTGCGGGCATAGGATGGGGCGAGGGAGTGAAGCCGATGGAGATTGCCGTTGTCAGGCCGGGCGAGACGCTCTGGCAGATCGCCCGCCGCTATGGCGTCACGGTGGACCAGGTGGCCGCGCTGAACGGCCTGCGCGATCCGAACCGCCTGGTGCCGGGCATGGCCCTGCTGATTCCGACGGAGCGCCGCCACGTGGTGCGCCCCGGCGAGAGTCTGTGGCGCATCGCCGCGCTTTACGGCACCAGCATCGACGCCATCGCCCGGGAGAACCGCCTCACCAACGTCAACCTCATCTATCCGGGCCAGAGCCTGGTGATTCCCCGGGGAACCCGGCCGGTCATCGAGGCCAACGCCTACCAGGCCAACCTGGCCACCGGCGACGTGTCCGCCACCGCGGAGGCGGCCCCCTACTTAACGTACATCGCCATGTTCAGCGCCGCCATCACCGAGGATGGCGACGTTCTGCCCCCCAGGGCGGAATCGTTCATCAGCGCGGCCAATCAGGGTGGGGCCGCCGCTCTGCTCACGCTGACCAACTTCCGCGGGGCCAGCTTCAGCTCCGACCTGGTGAGCGCGTTCCTCAACAACCCGGCCGCGGTGGAGCGGGCCATCGACGAACTGGTGATCATCCTGCGCGTTCAGGGGTATGCGGGCCTCAACGTCGACTTCGAGTACGTCTACCCGTCCGACCGGGAGGCTTACAACAACTTCCTGCGCCGCCTGCGGCCCCGGCTGCACGCGGAGGGGCGCAGCCTCTCCACCGCCGTCGCGCCCAAGGTCTCGGCCGAACAGCCCGGGCTGCTCTACGAGGCCCACGACTACCCCGTGCACGGCGAGGTCTGCGACTTCGTGGTGCTCATGACCTACGAATGGGGCTACGTCACCGGCCCGCCCATGGCCATCGCGCCGCTCAGGCAGGTCCGCCAGGTGCTGGACTACGCGGTGACGGCCATCCCCCGCGAGAAGATCATGATGGGCATCCCCACCTACGGCCGCGACTGGCGCCTGCCCTACCAGCGCGGAGTCACCCGGGCCGAGACCTTCTCCCCCGTGGCCGCCACCAACCGGGCGATTGACGTCGGGGCCTGGATCCAGTTCGACGAGGACGCGCAATCGCCGTTCTACCGGTACTGGGACGCCCAGGGCAACGAGCACATCGTCTGGTTCGAGGACGCCCGCAGCCTGCAGGCCAAGTTCGACACGGTGAAGGAGTACGGGCTGCGCGGGGTCAGCTACTGGGTGCTGGGCAACCCCTTCCCGCAGAACCTGCCGCTCCTGCAGGACAACTTCCGGGTCCGCCGCTTGCTTTGAGATAACACGCCCTGGCCCCTCGCCCAGCGCGGGCGCAGGGGCCTTCCTGTGTCGCGGGGGCACCTCCCCTTCGCATGCTGGTGCTGGCTATGCTGGTGGCGGCCATGCTGGCGCCGGTCTCCCCCAGGGGTGCCGGTCAGCCCCGGGGCCATGGTGGCGTGTTCGCTTTCACTGGGGCTACAGGTCCACCCCGGGGCCATGGTGGCGTGTTCGCTTTGCCTGGAGCTTCGGCTCCGCCCAGGGGGCCGTGCTGGCGTGTTCGCTTTACCTGGTGCTAACGATCAGCGGCTGCGCCGTGGTCCTGGCTCCGGTGTGTTCTGACCGTCGGCTCAACCCTTCGGATCAGCTCGACCGGCCAGAGCGAGATGCCACGAGGGCTGGACGATAACGAACACAAGCTCGATTCGACACTTGACAAGAGAACGCGGGTTCGAGTAAAATGGTAGCAAACTCCAGCTCAGGGGGTTTTTCCTTGTGGCTGTGGCTGTTCCCATCTGCCGGGTCCAAGAGAACTCCACTAATATATCTCGGCCGCTCCAAGTGCTGCCGCACACTGGCGCGGCCCCCAGGCCGGCCTGCCCTCACTGCGGCCATGAGCGGGTGATTGGCCGGGGTTCCTTTATGCGCAAAGATGGGACCCGCGTTCAGCGCTATGCCTGCAAGGCATGCGGCCGCAGTTTCAACCCGACCACAGGTACGCCCGAGGCGCGCCTGCGGAAGCGGATGGAGTGGGAAGTCCACAAACAGCTCATGACCGCGGCAGCGCCTCTTCGCAAGGTCGCCGCCCGGTTGGGCATCCACCTGACCACTGCGTTCCGCTGGCGCCACCTCTTCATGCAAGCCCTGTGTGCCGAACCACAGCCGCCGGTGCGGGGTTCGGTGGCGCTCGGCCATGCATTCATTCCGTACTCCGAGAAGGGGAGCCGCTCTTCCACGGGTCCCGGAAGCTACTACAGCCGCTGGGGCCGGCTGAAAAGCGGCGACACCAGCGCCTTCGGGGAAGGCCCGGTGAGCCGGGCCCAGCGGGTTCCGGGCGCACCCGTTTTTCGCTATTGCATCGACGGGCGTCCCACGCGGGTGCTGCTTGCGACCGACGGACATGACTTTGTCCTGCGGCCAGTCGGCAACCGCCCACCTACGGCTGAGTCGCTTCAGCCCCACCTGTCGCGGATGATCGTTCCGGGTGCATGCGTGCTGATTGCCGATGACGGTCCCTACGAAGATGCGTGCCGGAACCTTGGACTGGTGCACCGGCACTGCCCCTCGCGCTTCGTTGGCCGAAACCCTGAAGACGCCCGCCTGCTGTCGGCCCTGAACCGCATTCATGGCTACCTGGGCGGGTGGCTCATGGGCTTCCTGGGAATCGCCACGCGTTATGTGGATCGTTACCTGGCGTGGTTCATTTGGATCGTGCGTCGGGAGCGGTCCGCCGCCGGCCAGGAGCGTTCCGACGTCGAGTCCGCGGTTGCGGCATTGTAGTAGAAAGCGGCTGAGCGCCGAGCATCGGATGCAGTGCCGCGCTCTCGGGCACTTGCGCAGTCGGGTGCCCCAGCGGCGGCGCTGGCGAACAGGGATCAGGTACGCGGCCAGAATCGGAGCCGGATCCCTGCCCCGCGCCCATAAGTAGGTGCGCCTCCGGCAGGCGCGTACCCCTGTGCGGGTGCCCCTGTGCAGGTGCCCCTGTGCAGATGCCCCTGTGCAGGTGCCCCTGTGCGGGCGTCCCTCTCCGGGTCTCCCGGGTCGAAGCGGCCGCCGATGAGCAGACAGGTTGCCCCCGCCGCCCCAGTGGCGGCGGGGGCAACCTGTGGACGCCCAACCTGCGGCGTCCCGCTCCAGCGAAGCCGAACAGGCCCTACCAGTGGGCACAGGGCACTGTACTGTGCGTACCGGTGGGAGAATGCCACTGTACCGCGCCTACCGATGGGAGGACACCGCTGTACCACGCCGGCTCCGTAGTGCTTAGCACCAGCGAAACCGAACACGCCATATCGGCTGGCCCACCCCCTAGTACCCCTGCCGGAGCATCAATCGCTGGCCGAATCGCCCAGGCCGTATGCCTCCCAGAGCACGCTGATGGGGTGTACGGCCTGAACGCCTGCCTGATACTCCATCTGCCAGCGGCAGGTCTCGCAGTCGGAGACGGCCCGTGGAGCGTCTGCGGCGATCAGGGCGTCGCGCATCGGCTCGCCCACCTTCATCGAGACCTCGTACTTCTCCTCCTTGAACCCGTACGTGCCGGAGGAGCCGCAGCAGCCGGCGTCCAGGTTCCACGCCTCCACGCCGGGAATGAGGTTCAGGAGGTGCACCGCCGGCACCCCCAGACCCTGCGCCCGCTGGTGGCACGGCTGGTGGTAGGGCAGCCGCTCCTCCATCCGCCGGAAATCCGTGCGCAGGATCCCCTGCTCGTGGCAGGCAATGAGGAACTCGAACAGGTCATAGACGTGCTCGGCCACCGCGTCGGCGCCGTCGAGGCCGAGCACGTGCTGGTAGTCGTGCTTCAGCGTGAGCGAGCACGAGGTGGAGCTGACCACGATGGGGATGCCCTGCTCGGCCCACTCCCGCAGGTGCTGGATGTTGTAGCGACCGTTCCCGGCCGCCGCCTTCAGGTCGCCATTGGCGATGAGCGGAAGCCCGCAGCACTTCTGCGGCGGCAGCACCACCTCGAAGCCGTTGTGCTCCAGCACCTCCACCACGTGGCGCGCGATGTGGGGCTCCATGTGCTGCGCCGAACAGCCGTGGAAGTAGGCCACCTTCCCGTTGGGGGCCGGACGGCCCTTCCACCGGGAGGGGCGCCGCTCAAACCACGACCGGAACGAGTAGTTGGCAAACCTGGGCATGGGCTTGTGCCGGTCGATGCCCAGCACTTTCTGCATCGTCCAGCGGATGGGCCGGTTCGCCAGGACGCCGTTGGCCAGCCCCGGCATGCGCACCGCCAGCGGCCCGAACAGCGAGGTGTGGGTGAGGATCCAGTCGCGCAGGCTCAGGCCCTCCCGGCTCACCCGCTCGATCTTGGGCGCGGCGATCAGCTCGGACGGTCGGATGGCGGACGGGCAGACGGTGTCGCAGGTGCGGCAGCCCAGGCAGAGGTCCAGATGGTCGAGCTCCGCGACCTCGCCGGCTGCACGCAGGCGCGCCAGCCCCGGCCCGCCGTTCTTGGGCCCGGGGAACTCCGGGGCCACCCGGAGCACGGGGCAGTGCATCTCGCAGACCGTGCACTTCAGACAGGCATCGTACTCATGGATCACCGCGCCTCACCTCCCACGCGGACCGCAAGCCGCGCCGCCTCCCGGCCGGCCACGCCGCCGGTGGCCACGGCGACCCCGCCGCCCGAGCCCTCGGCGTACGGGTCGTACCCCGCAAGCAAACGCCCGCACACGAACAGGTTCTCAAAGCCCGCAGGCCGCAGCCCCTCGTCGACCTTTACCCCGACCCGCACGAAGGCGTGTCCCTCCTGGGGCAGGAAGCGGGGATCGGCCCATTCCCCGTCCGGATATGCCACCGTAAGGCCGAACAGCGGCTCGGCCACCCGGCGGCCCTCGGCGGTCAGCCCGCTGCCCATGAGGCCGCCGGTGGCCAGCACGTAGGCCTCGGCCTCGTAGGCGATCCGCCCGCCGGGCCCGGCGGTGACCACCCGGCGCACGCGCCCGCCCTCCGCCTTCGCCTCCACAGCCCGGGCGCCGAGGGCCAGGTCTACGCCTGCCCGCTGCACGGCGCGCCTCAGGGCCTCCGCCAGCCGCAGGCCCGGCACAGAGGGCGGCGGCAGCAGCGCCTCCACCACCCGGATGCCCAGGGCCTCCCCAAACGCCTGCTGCACCGCCGTGAACGCCGAGAGGCCCAGCACGGCGGGGAACAGGGCCGCCGCAGGGCCGCCCGGCCCGCGGGGGCAGACCTGCGCCACCCGCTCGATCACCTCGTTCCGGTACTGGGCGTCCTCCAGCCGGCGGGCCAGCGCGACGGGGTGCACGTCGTCGGGAGAGCCGGGAAGGTCGATCTCAGACCACGTGACCGCCGCGGCGGG
>JAMNXV010000004.1 GCA_023623185.1 Bacillota bacterium | reverse complement strand
GGGGTGGACGTGGGGGAGCGGGAGGCGCTGCGGCTGACGCTGTACGTCCCGCGGCCCCTGCCGCCCCACCTGGCCAGCGGCGGGGGCGGCAACCAGGAGCCGGTCTGGGTGGTCGCGCGCGAGGCCGACAACTTCGACGATGCCCTGGCGCTGATCCGGCTCTCCTCCGCTCGCCGGCTCGTCTTCCAGCACCTGCGGGTGGTGCTGATCGGCGAGGAGTACGCGCGCAGGCACGGGATCGGGGAAATCCTGGACGTTCTGGCCACCAACCACGAGATCCGGCTCACGGTGCGGCCGTTTCTGGTGGAGGGGCAGGCGCAGGAGGTCTTCGAGACCCTGCCGCAGCTGCGCAGCTTTCAGCCCTTCAACCTGACCGCGATACTCCAGGCCAAGGGCGGGCTGGAGTGGCGGCTGAAGGACGTGCTGGTGGCCCGCATGTCCGACACCCACTCCGTGTGGATGCCGACGCTCAAGATCATCCCTCGTCAGGCGAAAACGTCGCTGGGGCCGAGTACGACCGTCACGCTGAGCGGCGTCGCGCTGTTCCGGCGCGACTACCTGCAGGTGGTTCTCGACCCCTGGGCTTACCAGGTCATGGCCTGGTTCCTGGGCAACCCGACCGGTTTCACCATTACGGCGCACTGCCCGAACGGTGAGTACGGGACGCTGTCGGCCCGCGTGGTGACCGGCAAGCTCCGCGTGCGCCCCTACTGGCAGGGCGACCGGCCGGCCTTCCGGGTGGAGGCGACCAGCCGGGTCAACGTGACCCGCTCAGCCTGCAGGACCGGTGCAGTGAAGGACGCTGACGTGCGGGACCAGTTGGAGCAGGCCCTGTCCGACGACCTGCGCCAGCGGATCGAGCGCTTCATCGAGATCATGCAGACGCGCATGGCCGACCCGGTGGGCTTCGGCAAGCACGCGCAGCTGGCCTTTCCCCAGTTCTACAAGAAGATGGAGGACAAGTGGGGCGAGGAGGTGTGGATCGACACGCCTGTGGAGGTGGTGGCGCGGGTCACGATCACGCAGGTGGGGCTTGTGACGGGTCCGGTGCACCCGACCGAAAGGGAGCTGCGGGAGGGCAAACAGTGACCGACGGCGCTGCGCTTCCGTCCCGCTTGTGGTACAATTCGGACGGGAGGTGAGCGTTGTGCTGGAGCCGCTCTCCGTGGCCATCGGCCTTGCCGGGGTGGGGGACCTGATCGCCATCTGGCGGGGCGTCCGCTGGCTGCGGTACGTGTTCAAGCCGGGGACCATGTTCCTGATCATCGCCCTGGCCGCCACCGGATTGCCCGAAGCGGGAACCTTCGGGTACCTGGTGCTCGCGGGCCTGGTCTTCTCGGTCGCGGGCGACATCTTCCTGGTGCTGCCGCAGAACCGCTTCCTGGCCGGGCTGGTGTCCTTCTTCCTGGCACACCTCATGTACATCGCCGCCTTCTCGACCCGGCGGACGGGATGGGGCCTGCTGGACGCGGCGGTTCTGTCAGGTCTGGCGGTCGTGGGGCTGCTCCTCTTCCGCCGGATGCGCCCGGGGCTGATCCGGGAGGGCGGAGGCCCCTTGCAGGCGGCTGCAGGCCTCTACCTCGCCGCCATCTCGGCCATGGTGCTGGCGGCCGTGGGCACCCGGCTGCCCGGCCTGGTGCTGGGGGCCCTGCTGTTCTACGTCTCGGACGCCATCCTGGCCTGGAACCGGTTCGCCCGGCCTCTGCCCGGGGCGAACCTGGGCGTGATGAGCACCTACTTCGCCGGGCAGTATCTGATCGCGGTGAGCGTGCTGGGCGGCGGGTAGGGTCGGGAAGCGCGCGACAAGAGGCCGGGAGGCCGTGCGCGTGCACGGTCTCCCGGCCTTTGGTGTGCAGCCACGGCCGCTCGTCCCGACTCGCCGCCCCGGTGCGCCGTTTCCCGCTACTTCACCAGGTGTCGGATCAGGAAGTCGGCCATGGCGCCGTAGCCCTTGAGCTGGTTGGTCCGCTTGGTGAAGCCGTGGCCCTCGTCCTCGAAGACCAGGTACTCGACCTCGCGGCCCATGCTGCGCAGCCGCCTGACCATCTGATCCGACTCGGCCTTCACCACCCGGGGGTCCATGGCGCCCTGGACCACCATGAGCGGGCACTTGAGCTGATCCACGTAGGTGATGGGCGAGCGCTCGATCAGGAACTCCCGGTCTTCCTCGGCATCGCCGAGCCAGGCCTTCATGATCGGCTTCCAGTGCGGCGGTACCGACTGCACGAAGGTGATCAGGTTCGAGGGGCCGCAGAAGTCGCAGGCCGCGGCCCACAGGTCGGGCAGCCGGGTGGCGGCGGAGAGCGTGGCGAAGCCGCCGAAGGAGCCGCCCCAGATGGCGATGCGGTCGCCGTCGATCCAGTCCAGCGAGCGCAGGTACCGGTTGCAGGCCTCGATGTCCTTCAGCTCGGCCCCGCCCCAGTCGCGGTGGATGCGCTTCTGGTAGTCGATGCCGAAGCCCGTCGAGCCCCGGATGTTGGGGGCGAGCACGGCCACGCCCCGGCTGAGCAGGTACTGGTAGAAGCCGCCGTAGTTGTAGCCCGGCCGCTCCTGGGCCTCCGGCCCGCCGTGGATGGAGAGCACGACGGGGACCTTCTGGCCCGGCTCGATCCCGTGGGGCCGGTAGAGCCAGGCGGGGATGCGCAGGCCGTCGAAGGCGTCGATGTGCACCAGCTCCGGCTCCACGAACACCTCGTCGGGGATGTTGCCCAGCATCGACTCGGTGACCCGGGTCAGGCTGCCGGCGTCGACGTCCAGCACGTAGATCGTCGGGGCCTCCTTGTAGGTGGCCATCTGGAGGAAGAGCCGGTTGCGGCTGTCCTTCCGGGCAAACTTCAGGTCCGCGATGACCCCGGCGGGTACCGGCGGCAGGTCGATCCGGCGGCCGCTCTCCCGCTCGACGACGTGCACGACCGAGCGGCCGGCCTCGTTCACCACGTAGGCCAGGAGCCGCTGGTCGGCGTTCAGGGCGCAGCCCTCGACGTCCCAGTCGGCGGTGACGGCGTACGACCACCGCTCCGCGCCCAGGTCGAAGAAGGCGATGCCCTGGAACTCCCGCCCGTCGTTGGTCACGAAGTAGAAGCCCGAGCCGTCCTTCAGCCAGGGGCCGGGGAAGAAGGTCGTCTGCCGGCCCGGGTGGGCGGTGAGGTTGCGGAGCTCGCCGCTGGCGACGTCGATCAGGAGCAGGTCCTGGTCGGTGTTGCCGTAGAACTGGACGGCCAGGATCTTGGACCCGTCGGGTGAGAAGGAGAAGGCATAGCGCAGTCCCCCGCCCGGCGTGAGCTGCCGTGTGTCACCGGTCTCCAGGTCGTACAGGTAGATGTCGACGTCCTGCGGGTTGGCCGCGTTGCCCGAGAACGCCAGGTAGCGGCCGCATGGCGAGAAGCCGGCGATCTGGTACTGGACGTCCGGCCGGTCGGTGATCTTCTCCGGCCAGCCGCCCACCGCATCCATCAGGTAGACCTGGTACTTCTCGTCGCCGTGGTGGTCCGCAATGAACGCGATGCGTGCGCCGTCGGGGCTGAAGACCGCATCTCGCACTGCGTCGTCCGTGAAAAGGGTCAGCTGCCGGGGCCAGCCCCCCTGGCTGGAGACCCGCCAGAGGTTGAACTGGCCGCTGATGTCGCTGATGAACAGGAACGACTCGCCGTCCGGCGCGGGCTGCATCGCCATGATCCGCCGGGTCGCGAAGAACTGCTCGAACCGGTACTGGGGCCGCGTGGCCATATGCGCCTTTCCTCCTTCCTGAAGCATCGTTCATAAGACGGTCTGGGGGTTCAAGATGGTTCGATAAGATGAAGGATCAAACTGGGGCGTGCTCCGAACCGGTCTCGGCGGGCAGGGCGCGCCGTTCCTCCCGTGCGACCCAGCGGAAGAAGATGAGGACCCAGGCGAAGATGAAGATGACGCCGCTGGCCAGGTGCATCACGACGCCGGCCGCCTGCTGGTCGGCCATCGGGTCGATGCCGAAGAGGCGGGGCGCCTCCTCGTAGAACGGATACAGCACCACGTCCGAGAAGGTGATGACCGCGAAGGCGGCGATCTGGGCCAGCCCGGCCAGGAAGACGTAGGCCATCTGCCCCGGCTCGGAGAGGCGCGGCAGCTCCCGGGTGGGCGAGCAGACGGGCCACCACATCAGGAGCGCGGTCACAACCAGGATGGCGTGCTGCACCGCGTGGAACCAGTGGTAGAGGAGAATCGCCTGATAGGCGACCGGCAGGTGCCAGAGCGAGTAGATCAGGTTGAAGAGCAGCAGCGCCGGCACGGGGTGAACCAGCGCGCGGAGCACCCGCTTCACCCCCGGCCGCCGCAGCAGGGGACGGAGTGCCCACTCGGGAGTGCCGAGCAGGATCAGCGGCGGCAGGATCATGGTGAGCAGGGTGTGCTGGAACATGTGGACGCTGAAGAGGTACAGCTCGGAGATGATGTGGATCGGGGTGCCCTCGCTGAGGTAAACGGTCCAGAGGCCCAGAGAGAAGAGGACCTGCCGCCAGGCGGGCACCGGCGGCCCCCAGCGGTACGCCCGCCGCCAGAGGTTGACCAGCAGCAGGTAGGCGACGTTCAGCAGGATGATCCAGGCCAGGAGGTCGGGGTACCACAGGTCCTCAAAGCGGTGGGCCCACAGGTCGGGGGTCATTTGCTCACCTCCTCCGTGTGCGGGGCAGCCGGCCGGCAGACTCCCGACTGCGCGGCGGCCGGGCTGCAGAGCGGGCGGGGCGATGCCGCCCCGCCCGGACCGCGCAGATTCCTTCAGGCAGACGAGCCGTCTCGTCCAGGTCGAGCCTGGTCACGCCAGGTTGATGAACCGCACGGCGACCGTGATCAGGGTCGCCAGGGTGACGCCGACGGCGAAGATGGCCGTGAGGATGCGCGCATCAAAGCGCAGGTGCATGAAGTAGGCGGCCACCAGGAAGAACTTGGCGGCGGAGAGCACGGCCAGGATCGTCACCACCAGCGCCGACATCCCCCGGACGTACAGGATGAGGAACTCGACGGCCGTGATCACTGCCAGGACGGCGCCCACCTTCACGAACGTGGCGGGGGTCGGGTGGGCACGGTGCA
>JAMNXV010000031.1 GCA_023623185.1 Bacillota bacterium | reverse complement strand
AGGACGTCAGCCCCGCCGCGTTGGACCAAGTCGTGGCACACCTTTCCCGCACGCCGCTGCGCTGGCAGGTCGCCGTCGACAACCTGGCCGTGATCGAGCAGCTGGCTGTCTGCCTATTCACAGACGGGCCAGATGAGCGAGTCGTTCTCCCGACCTGCACCTATGTCATCCAAATTCCCTGTTGACCCTCACGCGGCGTGAGGGTTTATGCTACGAAGCAGGAGGTGAGCAGATGACCCTGACGGTGAAGGCTGTGGCCGACCTGGCCGGCATCAGCGTGCGCACCCTGCACCACTACGATGAGATCGGGCTCCTGAAGCCGGCCGGGCAGTCGGCGGCGGGGTATCGGCTCTACTCCCAGGAGGACCTGGAACGGCTGCAGCAGATCCTCTTCTTCCGGGAGCTGGGGTTCGGCCTGAAGGAGATCGGGGCGATCATCGACAGCCCCGGCTTCGACCGGCGGCAGGCCCTGCTGGCGCACCGGGAGGCCCTGCTGCAGCGAAAGGCCCGCATCGAGCGATTGATCGAGACGGTCGACCGCACACTGAAAGCCATGGAAAGGGAGGATGCCCCGATGACCCAAGATGAGATGAAGGAGCTGTTCGACGGATTCGACCCCACCGAGTACGAGGATGAGGCCAGACAGCGCTGGGGCGGCTCCCGGGAGTTTCAGGAGTCCATTGCGCGCACCCGCAGGTACACCAAGGCGGACTGGCTGAAGATCCAGAATGAGGCCGGCGAGATCTACAGCGCCATCGCCAGCCTGATGGACCGGGACCCCGGCGACGCGGAGGTGCAGGAGTGGGTCGGCCGCTGGCACGAGCACATCAGCAAGTGGTACTACGACTGCTCGCTGGAGATCTTCCGGGGGCTCGGTGAGATGTACGTGCAGGACGAGCGGTTCACCAAGAACATCGACAAGACGAAGCCCGGCCTGGCCGCCTTCCTGAGCGAAGCCATGCGGATCTACTGCGACCGGCGGGAAGGGAAGTAATGCACGGAACGCACCTCCGGGCGCTCGACACCGCCTCAGAAGCCGTCCCCGACAGCGCCGGAAGCCCCGGGATTCTTCACGTTCTGCGCCCGATACAGCGCGGTGGTCGCCTCCACGCGCAGTCGCTCAGCCTGCACCGCCCCCAACTGCCAGCCGAGTAGCCCGCCCAACGCGGCGCCCACCAGGCCCACGAGGATCAGTTCGACCCTATTCGGTTTCCACCAGACAGGATCGACGTTGTCGAGCCAGACGAATGCGGCCATCGCCACCAGCGCACCCACGAACCCCAGCAGTGCGCCCACACCGGCATACAGGAAAGCGACCCGCTCCGCCAGCGCCTGTAGGCGCCAGGCGCTTTCGCGCAGCGCAACCGGCACGAACTTCGCCACCGGAAAACCTCCCCTGCTTCTCGCCGAACCGGCAAAAGACTATCTGAAGACTGTGTATAAACGCGCAGCGGCCGCCTGTCAACCCAGACGGCCGCTGCGGTCTTCTGATGGCGTTCACATTCCAATAGGGTTGATCTTCTAATCGCCGTGGTCCACTACTCCGCGAACAGCGCTTCTGCAAACTGCTTCGGGTCGAACGGCTGCAGATCGTCCAGCCGTTCGCCCACGCCGATGAACTTCACCGGCACCTGCTCGGTGTCCGTAATGGCCACCACGACGCCGCCCTTGGCGGTGCCGTCCAGCTTCGTCAGGGCAATGCCGGTGACGGGGACGGTCTCCCGGAAGAGCTTCGTCTGCTGGAGGGCGTTCTGCCCGGTCGTGGCGTCCAGCACGAGCAGCGTCTCGTGCGGTGCGCCTGGCACCTCCCGGCCCAGCACCCGCGCGATCTTGCCCAGCTCGTCCATCAGGTGGGCCTTGTTGTGCAGCCGGCCGGCCGTGTCCACGATGAGGACGTCGGCCCCGCGCTCCCGGGCCACCTTCACGCCGTCGAAGGCCACTGCCGCCGGGTCGGAACCCTCGGGCCCGGCCACGACTTCGGCGCCGGCCCGCTCGCCCCACACCTTCAGCTGGTCGATGGCGGCCGCCCGGAAGGTGTCCGCCGCGGCCAGAATCACCTTCAGGCCCCGGTCTTCCTGCAGGTGGCGGGCCAGCTTGCCGATGGTGGTCGTCTTGCCCACGCCGTTGACGCCCACCACCAAGATGACGGTGAGCCCGCCCTCGTTCAGGTTCAGAGGCGCAATGCCGTCCCCCAGCCGCTCGGCCACCAGCTCCTTCAGGAGCGGCAGCAGCTCGTTGCCGTTCTTGAGGCCCCGCTGCCGCGCCCGCCTGCGCAGCTCCTCCACCAGCCGGGTGGAGGTCGTCACGCCCACGTCGCCGAGGATCAGGGCCTCCTCCAGCTCGTCGAAAAGCTCGTCGTCGATCTTGCGGAAGACGCTCATCACGGTGTTCACCTGGCCGATGAGCGCCTCCTTCGTCTTCTGCAAACCCGCCTTCAACCGATCAAAGAACGCCACAGGGCTCTCTCCTCCACCAAGACTCCGCCCGCGCAGGTGCCAGTTCAGATCGGGCCCACCCGCTCAGGGCAGGAGTAGTTCAAACCGAGTTCACCCGCTCAGGGCAGGAGCCGGTTCAGAATCGACTCGACTCCCAGCAGGATGACCACCAGGAGGCCCAGGAGCAGCGCGTAAACCCACCCGGGCAGCCGCCTGCCCTCATCCTGCTCCACTGGCCGCCCGGTCTCGTCAAGCCGCATATCCTCCTTCGACATCTAGCTCGCCTCCGTTTCAAGGTCGACCAGCCTGACCGAGACGATCCGCGAAACCCCGGTCCCTTCCATGGTCACGCCGTAGAGAGCGTCCGCGACCTCCATGGTGCCCCGCTGGTGGGTGATGCAGATGAACTGGGTCTTCTGGGCCGCATTCCTCAGGTAGCGGCCGAACCGCTCCACATTCGCCTCATCCAGGGCTGCCTCCACCTCGTCCAGCACGACGAAGGGCGAGGGCCGCACCTTCAGCAGGGCGAAGAGCAGCGCGATGGCCGTCATCGCACGCTCGCCGCCCGAGAGCAGGCTGAGAGGCTGCGCCTTCTTGCCCGGCGGCTGCGCGATGATCTCGATGCCCGTCTCCAGCAGATCGTTCTCATCCACCAGCCGCAGGTCGGCCTTCCCACCCTGGAACAGCTCCGTGAACACCTGCTGGAACGCCTGCCGGATCTCCTGGAACGACTCGTAGAAGTGCGCCTCGATGCGCTTGTCCAGCTCGCTGATCGCCCGGTACAGCGAAGCCTTCGCCTCCTGCAGGTCGGCTTCCTGCGCCTGCAGGAAGTCCAGCCGCTCCCGGGCGGTCCGGTAGTCCTCAATGGCCTGCAGGTTCACCGGCCCCAGCTCCCGGATCTGCTCGCGCAGCGCGGCGATGCGGGCCCGGGCGAATTCGGTCTCCTCCTCCGGCAGGGCCCGGGGCAGCGCCTCCGCGGCCGTCAGCTCGTACTGCTCGGCCAGCCGGGCCACCAGGCCCTCCTGCTCCTGCTCCAGGCGGGCCTCCTCCACCTCGCCCTGCTGACACCTGTGCTGTGCATCGCTCAGCGCGCGGCGCAAGGACCGCAGCTCCCGCTCCCGGGCGTTCACCTGCTCCTGGGCCGCCAGCTTGCGGGCCTGCGCCTGGTCCCGCTCGGCGGCCAGGGCCGCCCGCGCCGCCGCAGCCTCCTCCGCCTCAGCCCGGGCGGCCTCCAGTTCGGCGAACGTCTCCTCGAGCCGGGCCGAGAGGGCCGACCGCTCCTGCTCACGCTCAGCCCGTTCGTGCTCGAGGGCCTGACGATCGCCTTCCGCACGGCGGCGCTGCGCCTGCAGCGACCGGAGCTGCTCGTGCAGCCCGGCCAGGCGCACCTGGACCTCCGTCAGGGCCCGGCGCCGCTCGCCCAGGGCCTCGTCCCGCTCCTGCCCCTCCGCCGTCAGGCGGCGAACCTCTTCCTCCAGCGCCTCCCGCTCGGCCGCCAGCTCCGCCAGTTCCCCGCGCAGCCGGGCCGCGCCCTCCCTGGCCGCGGCGATCTCGGCCTCGACGGCCGCCGCCTCCTGGGCGTGGGTCTCCAGCAGCTGCGCCCAGCGGCGGGCCTCGTCCGCCAGCCGGCGCTCATCGCTTTCGGCCTCCGTCAGACGGCTCTCCAGGGACCGCAGCCGCGCCCCGGCCTCCTCGATGCGCCCGAGCAGGGCCGACCGCCGGGCCCCGGCCTCGTCGTGCGCCTGCCGCACCTGCTGCAGCTCCGCCCGCAGCGCCGCGATGCGGGCCGTCAGCTCGTCCCGCTCCCGCTCGCGCGCCAGGAGGCCGCTGCTCCTTCCGCCCGCGGCCCCGCCCGTGATGGCGCCGCCCGCGGCCAGCACGTCGCCGTCCAGCGTCACCACCCGGAAGCGCTGTCCGGTCTTCCGCCCCAGGGCCAGCGCGGCGTCCAGGCTTTCGGCGATGAGGGTCCGCCCCAGCAGCGACGCGATCGCCGGCCGGAACCGCTCCTCGAAGCGCACCAGGTCCAGGGCTACCCCCAGTATGCCCGGCGCCCCGCGAAACTCCCGCTCCTCCTCGGGCCGGTACCCGTGCGACCGGATGGTGTTCAGGGGCAGGAAGGTGGCCCGGCCGCCGCCCGAGCGCTTCAGGTGCTCGATGGCCCGCTTGGCCCCGGCGTCGGTGGCCGTGATCAGGTGCTGCACGGCGCCGCCCAGCGCGACCTCGATCGCCTTCTCGTACCGGGGCTCCGTGCGCACGACCTCCGCCACGGCCCCCAGCACGTCGGACGCCCACGGCGCACCCTTCTCGCGCCCCTGCAGCACGGTGCGCGGGCCCCGCTGGTAGCCCTCGAAGCCGCTGATGAGCTCCTCGATGGTGCTCAGACGCGAGGAAGCGGCCTGAATCTGCTCCCGGAGCTCCGCGTGGCGGGCCTGCAGCGCCCGCAGCTCCGCGTCGGCCGCCTCCCGCTCGGCGTTCAGGTCCGCGAGCTCAGCGAGCTGCGCTTCCCGCTGCTGCCGGAGCTCGGCCGCAGCCGCCGCCAGCGCGGCCGTTCGCTCTCCGGTCTCGGCGGCGTCGGACTCGGCCCGCCTCCGCTCCTCGGTCAGGCGCGCGAGCCGCCGTGCCGCCTCCTCGGCCGCTCTCTCGGCGGCCTGCACCCCGTTGCGCTTCTCCGCCTCCAGCTGCAGGATCGCGATGATGCGGTCCTTGCGGGACTCCACCTCGGCCTGGGCGGCCTCGCTGGCCTGCTCAGCCGT
>JAMNXV010000056.1 GCA_023623185.1 Bacillota bacterium | reverse complement strand
CTTGCCGTCAGGGCCCGTCTGGAAGGCCCAGGTGGACTGGTCGTATTTGCCGGTCTCGGGATCCCAGCCGGAGAAGAGGCCGTCGTCGAACCGGAAGTCGGGGTGGACCAGGAAGGACGCGTTGGTGTACTTGACCACGTAGTCCCGGTGGAACTTGCCGTGGGTGATCGCGTAGTTGATCAGGCCGCCAAGCACGGCGGTGTCGGTGCCCGAGCGGAAGGGGATCCACCAGTCGGCCTTGGAGGCCGTGCGGTTGTACCGGGGATCGACGCAGATGACCGTCGCGCCCTTCTGCTTGGCCCGCAGGAACCACTTGAAGGCGATGGGGTGGTTCTCGGCAGCGTTGGAGCCCATGAAGACGACGACGTCAGCGTTGGTGACGTCCCACAGCGCCGTGGTCATGGCGCCGCGGCCGAATGAAGTGCCCAGACCGGGCACGGTGGAGGAGTGTCATATGCGCGCGTGGTGCTCGAGGTACACCACGCCCAGGGCCCGCATCAGCTTGGTGATGAGGTAGCACTCCTCGTTGTCGATACAGGCCGAACCGATGTGGGCGATGGACTCCGCCCGGTTGACCACCACGCCGTCGGCGTTCTTGTGGACGAAGCCCTCGTCCCGGGTCTCCTTGATGCGCTGGGCGATGCGGTCGAGCGCCTCCTCGATGCCGATCTCTTCCCAGCGGTCGGAGCCGGGCCGGCGGATCTTGGCGGTGAGCTGCCGGAGCGGGTTGGGCCTGCCCACGCCGTCGTAGGCGAACTGCATGCTGGCCGCGCCCTTGGGGCAGAGCGAGCCCTCGCTGATGGGGCTGTCGGGGTTGCCCTCAAGCTGGAGGAGCTGCCCCTCCCGCACGTAGCCGATCATGCCGCACCCGACCGAGCAGTGCGGGCAGACGCTGGGAACCTCCTTGGCTCTGGCGATGCGGGACTCTTTGAGGTCCTGCGCCAGGGCCTCCCGCTCCTCGGCGAAGAGCAGCACGGCCGCGCTGGCCGCTGACACGCCCGTGAGCCTGAGGAACGCACGGCGGTTCAGGTTCATGCTTCGATCCTCCTTGCCACGTGGTTTCCGGTTGTGTACACAATGAGACTGACCGCTGTCCTCACGTAACCCACGAGGTCCATTCCCAGTTTGGTCGCCAGGGCCCAGGCCTGGTCGGTGGCGGCGGTGCGAGACGCGCAGACCGGGGCGCCGAAGCGCGCAACCCGGCCGCACATCTCGGCGGAGATCCGGCCAGAGGTGAGCACCACCACCTGAGCCGGCGGCCACCCGGCCAGCCAGGCCGCGCCGAGCACCTTGTCCACGGCCTGGTGCCGGCCGATGTCCTCGCGGACGATCTGCTCACCCGTGTCCGCCCGCACAGCCATGGCCACGTGCATGCCGCCGGTGGCCCGGTAGAGCGGCGCCTGCCGGAGCATCTCGTGCATCCAGCCGACCAGCTGCGCCGCGGTGACCCGCGGCCCCGGCGCGACGGGCGAGAGCGGTGAAGCGTGGCGGGTGCGCCAGAGGCTGGCCAGCACGCGCTGCCCCGCCTCGTCGACGGTCAGCGCGCGGATCTCCTCGGGTCCGGCGATCAGCCCCTCGCCGCAGAGCCGGCCCACCGCCCAGTCGGCGAGGTCCTGCGGGGTGGTCTGCACGGTCAGCCACGCCTGCCCGTTCACGAAGAGCGTGGTCGGCCGTTCGACCGGAGCCGCTACGTGTGCCTGCACGGAGGCGGTGGCGGCCATGTGGTCACCTCCCTTTCCGGGTTCCCTCGGGGTTGCGGAGCGCTCGGACAGCAAAAAGTTTTGTAGAATACATGTTATACGCTTTGTGCACAAAAATGAACGAGCCGCTGGGCGGCTCTTGCACCGGCTGTTCGGGGCAGTTCGGGTGGCTGTTCGGAACCTGTTCGTAAGTAGTCGGCCTCGGTATGGCATCCGCAATTGGCACTATAGGAGGTGTGGTCCGTGCTGACGGAGCGGCTGGCCGCGGCGGTGAGCGGTCTTCCGGCCACCGGCTCGGAAACGGAGCTGGCTGCGGCCATCGCCCGGGTGGCCGCGGAGGCGCTCGGCTGCGGCGCGGCCGGGGTGAGGCGTGCAGGGCGGCCGGGCTGGCTGGCCCGCTGCCCCGAGGGGGCCGACGTCCGCGGCGAGGTCTGCGTTCCGCTCGCCGGCGGCCTGGAGCTGGCTGTGGACGGATGCGGTGACGCGGCGGCCGTCAGGCTGCTGGGCGCAGTGGGCGGCAGGCTGCTGGAGGCGGCAGCGGAGCGGGCTCGCCTCGCCCAGAAGGCCGAGCGGGCCGCAAGGCGGGCGCGGGAGGCCCTGGAGCAGTACCGCAGCCAGACCCGGCGGCTCGCCGAGCTGCGCGGGGAGCTGGACGACGCGGAGCAGCGGCACCTGGTGCTCACCGAGCGGAACCGGATCGCCCAGGATCTGCACGACCGGGCCGCCCAGACCAGCTTCCTGCTGGCCCTGAAGCTGGACTGGCTGATGGGAGACCTGGAGCCCGGCGATCCGCTGCGCGGGGAGCTGGAGCGGTTGAAGCAGCTCGCGGCCGAGGCCGCCGCCCAGACCCGGGAGGCGATTTACGCCCTGCGGGCGTCGGAGCTGGCCGAGGGCGGGCTGCAGGGCGGCCTGCGCCGGCTGCTCGCGGCGGCGGAGGGCGACGGCTTCACCACGCGGCTGACGGTCGCGGGCACTCCCCGGGCCCTGCCGGCCGGGGTGGAGGACGCCCTGTTCAAGGTGGCGCAGGAGGCCCTCAACAACGCCCGCAAGCACAGCCGGGGAAGCGCCATCATCGTCGCGCTGCGCTTCGAACCGTCGGTTGTGACGCTGGTGGTGCAGGATAACGGCGTGGGGATAAAGAATAGCACTGATATTGAGAAACAAGGAAGATTTGGCGTCCGAGGTATGCGTGAGCGGGTGGCCAGGCTGGGGGGCCAGCTGGAGCTGGTGGGCGGCGATGAAGGCGGCTTGCTCGTCAGGGCTTCGGTCCCGCTGAAAGGGGTGGTCACGCATGTCCATTCGCGTCCTGATCGTCGACGACCATGAACTGCTGCGCGAGGGCCTGAAGTCGCTGCTCTCCCGCGAGGAGGACATGGAGGTGGTGGGCGAGGCGGCCGGAGGGCATGAGGCCATCGCTCTGGCCAGGAATCTGCGCCCCGACGTGGTGGTGCTGGACGCCCGCCTGCCCGACGTGGACGGCGTCGAGGTCTGCCGGCAGCTCCAGGAGGAGATGCCCGAGGTGGCCGTGCTCATGCTGACGACGTTCAACGACAGGGACCTGGTGCTGGGGGCGGTGCGCGCGGGAGCCCGCGGGTACGTGGTGAAGGACGTGCTCGGCATGGACCTGAAGCGGTCGATCCGCGCGGTCGCGCGCGGCGAGGTGGCGATGGATCCCAAGGTGGTGGGCCACCTGATGCAGCAGATGCGTTCGCCGTCGCCGGAGCGGGAGGAGGACAGGATCCCCCTCAACCGGCAGCAGCTGAACATCATCCGCCTGGTGGCCCAGGGCTACACCAACCGGGAGATCGCGGAGCGGATGTTCCTCAGCGAGAAGACCGTGAAGGGGTACCTGGCCGATGCCCTGAGGCGCATGGGCGTGAAGAACCGGGTGGAGGCGGCGATGGTCGCGTCGAAGAACGGCTGGATCTGATGACGGCCGAAGAGACAGAGCGAGGGCCCGGTCCCAGGAGGACCGGGCCCTCGGCGCGCGCTTCGGGGCCTGGGCCGGGGCATGCCCCGGCGACGTCACTGCGGGGGCTGGCCGGCGGCCTCGGCCAGTGCGCGGGCCAACTCCTGGAGGCGCTCCGCCGCACGGTCCAGGCGCCGATTGGCTTCTGCCGCCGCATCCACGTGGGCCTTGGTGCGGCGGGCGAGGCTGACGCCCGCGCCGATGCCCTCCGCCACCGCCTCCACGGCGTCGATGACCTGACGTGCCGCGTCGGTGGTGGCCCGCAGCCGCTCGGCGGTCTCCTCGGCCACCTGCGTCAGGTCGGACATCTGCTGGCTCACCGCCCCGGCCCGCGCCCCGCTCTCGTTCATGATCGCGGCAAGGTCCCAGAGGCGTTCGGTCGCCTCGTCGATGCGGGCGACGATCTCCTGCAGCGCGCCGTCGCAGTCGGCCACCGCTCGCTGGGCCTGCTGCAGGTCGCCGACGAGCCGGTCGAGGCGGGCCGCGCCGTCGGCGGACTCGGCCGGCTCGGCCTCCAGCCGCATCAGCTCCAGCGCGCCGGCGGCGCGCAGCACGTCCTGCCGCCCCTGCTGGGCCGCGGCCATCACCGCCCGCAGGGCGTCCAGCACGGCGTTGAAGGAGGAGCGGGACTCCTGCACCGCCTGGCTCACCAGCGCGACGATGCGGCCGGCGTGCCGGAGTGTGCGGGTCTGCTCGTCGGTGCCGGCGTTGACCCGAGCCAGGGTGACCTCCAGGTCCCGCATGCGCCCGCGGGCCTGGCCCGTGCTCTCGCCCGCCTGTTCCGTGGAGCGGAGGACCTCCTCCGCCGCGGACTGGGCGTCGGCGGCGGCCGCCGCCGCCTGCCGGCCGTCACGCGCCAGGGCCGAGCCCGCGGTCTGGACCTCCCCGGCCAGGGCGGCGAGCCCCTCGTCGCGCTGCCGCATGCGGTCGGCGAAGCGGTGGGCCACCATGAGCGGCCCCGCGACCGACAGGAGGGCGAAGATCAGCGCCACACCGGTGGAGATGGAGGTCGTCCGCGCCAGCTCGGCGAAGGCGGCCTCGGGAACGCCGACGAACGGCGCGGCGATCACCTGGCCGGAGGGATCCCTGAGGGGCACGTAGATCGTGCGCTGCCACTGCCAGCCGCCCACCAGGGCCCGTCCCCTGTACTCCTGACCGGCGCGGAGCCGCTCCATCACCACGTCGGAGTACAGCGTGCCCACGGCCCGTCCGCCGCCCACCGCAGGCACCGTCGTCGTCACCCGGATGCCGTCCAGCGCGATGGAGGCGTCCACCCTGAGGCCGTGGGTCGAGCGCTGGAGCACCTCATCGACGATCGCATGGTCGTTGTTGAGGATGTCGCTCACCAGAACGGCCCCGAGGACCTGCCCCTCGCCGCCCAGCACCGGGGCGGCGCCCACGAGGGCGAGCGCCTCCTCCAGCATCTGGCCGGTGCGGGCGTCCTCCGACCCGGGGGTTTCGATGACGGGCATGCGCACCTGCGCCTGAACTCCCGCCGGTTCGCCGGCCAACTCCTCCGGGGTGATCACCACCGCCGAGTGGACCGGCGTTCCGGAAGAGAGCGCCAGGTCCACCAGGCCGCCGTAGCGCAGCCGTTCGCCGGCGGCCTGCGACCCGGCGCGGGCGACCACCCGGGCGTCGGGGCCGACCACCGAGATCAGGTCTGCCCCGGGCAGCGCCCGCTGGAACTCGTCGAGGATGGGGCGGGGATCCGCTCCGGCGGTGAGGGCCTCCACCACGGCGGGGTGAGAGGCCAGGGCGACGGCGCGGTCGCGCATGCGGGTGAGGCTGGCGTCGATCAGGGCCTGTTCCAGATTGATCGCGAGGCTCAGGGCTTCATCGACCTCGCGGTGCATCTGCTGGTGCACCAGGCCGTTGAGGAATAGGCTGTTCCCCAGCAGCAGGGCGGCGGGCACCAGCGAGGCGGCGGCCACGAGCACGAGGATGCGGTTGCGGAACCGGCGGAGCCAGGGCGCTCGCACGGCGCGCACCTCCTTCCACGTCAGCGGATGCGCCCCACGGCGGTGTAAACCACCAGCCGGTCGGGGCTCTTCGCGTAACCGGCCAGGTCGATGGCGAGCTCCTCGGCCAGGCCGATGGCCTGGTCGGTGGCGGCAGAGAGCGATGCCGCGATACCGATGCCGGCGCGGGCGACCTTCCGGCACATTTCATGGGAGATCCGGCCGGTCGCGAGCAGCACAGCCTCCTCCGGCGGCCAGCCTGCCCGCAGCGCGGCGCCGAGGGCCTTGTCGACGGCATTGTGCCGCCCGATGTCCTCGCGTATCAGCAGGACGTCGGTAGGCACGTGCACGACGGCCGCAGCGTGCATGCCGCCGGTGGCCGCGTAGAGGGGGGCGGAGGCCTGCAGCTGGCGCATCCAGCCGGCCAGCTGGATCCGGGAGACCGCCAGGCTGTGGGAAACGGCCGCGGGCGCGGGGCGGTGGGCATCGGCATCCACGGCGACGACCCGGCCCGGTCGGCTCCGCTGATAGCGCGCCGCAACGCGGCAGGCCTCGGGCATGCGCGCGGGGTCGATGGCGGCGTACACCGCGGGAATCGCCAGATCGACCCGCACGGCGCGCAGGTCGGCCGGCGCGTCGATGAGGGACTCGCTGTACAGGAAGCCCAGCACCCAGTCTTCGAGGTCGACCGGGGTGGTCTGAATGCGGAGCAGTTCGCGCCCATTCAGAAAGAGCGCCGTCTGACGCTCGGAGGGCATCGGATAGGGCGGTCGCATTGGTGGCCAGTCTCCCTTCGGCGGTCGCGGGCCGCCCGGCATTTCGCGCGGCCTTTCCGTTACACATATGTTCGCATTCAGATATGTTCACACCTTCCCCGGCGCGCCGCAAGTCTCCGCAGGCCCAGCTACCGGGCAGGTCGCCGCCCGCGCGGGATGGATGATAATGTCAGACGGTCACAGGCTTGACAGCCCCGGGCGCATCGGGTAGAATTACAAGTGTTCCAGGCGACAACACCGCGGGGTGGAGCAGTCAGGTAGCTCGTCGGGCTCATAACCCGGAGGTCGAGGGTTCAAATCCCTCCCCCGCAACCAGAAGGCGCAGGACCGGAGAGGCAAGCCTCTCCGGTCCTGCTGATGGATGCTGAAATCCCTGTGCCCCACTGTTGACACGGAGTTGACGCCGTGGTAACTTATATTGGCATGGTGAGTGCCTCGCGGAATGGAGGTGGCGCAACGTGGCGAAGGCTGGCGCTCGGGTCATTATTACGATGGCCTGCACCGACTGCAAGAACCGGAACTACTCTACCTATAAGAATAAGAAGAACGACTCGGGTCGGCTCGAACTGAAGAAGTTCTGCCCGACGTGCGGGCACCACACCCTCCATCGCGAGACCCGCTAAGCCCGAGCAATTGTGCCGACGCCATGCGCGCTCGGCCCATACAGGGGCGTAGCTCAACTGGTAGAGCAACGGTCTCCAAAACCGTAGGTTGCGGGTTCGAGTCCTGCCGCCCCTGCCAACTGAACCGCCGCACCGGGAACCGGTACGGCGGTTCTGCGCTTCAGGGGAGTTCGCGGCTCGGGTCAGAAACTGCCCGGGCGCGCTTTACAAGCGGGACACGCCCGTGTTACAATCTTCTACACTGGTCGTGCTGCCAGGTTTTATTTGTGTTGGGGCACTTTCTCGGCGAAGGTGGTCGTGATCATGGAAGGCATTCGTACGTACCTGCGCGAGGTGGTCGGCGAACTCCGGAAGGTCGTCTGGCCCTCCCGGGAGCGCGTCGCCAAGGCGACCGGGATCGTGGTGACCATGGTCGCGCTGGTGGCCGGGTTTCTGTTTATCTGGGATCTCGGGGTGGACTGGCTGATGAGGCTGCTCTTCAGCTAGGCCCCAAGTACGCAAAGGCAGGTGGTGGGGGGCGTCTCCCGCTCCCCGGCTCATGGAACAGAGACACTGGTATGTCGTCCACACCTACTCCGGGTACGAGAACAAGGTGAAGACCAACCTGGAGAAGCGTGTCGAGTCCATGGAGATGCAGGAGAAGATCTTCCGCGTCCTGGTCCCCATGGAGGACGAGATCGAGATCAAGGATGGCAAACAGAAGAAGGTGAAGCGGAAGGTCTTCCCGGGGTATGTGCTCGTGGAGATGGTGATGAGCGACGACTCCTGGTACGTCGTGCGCAACACCCCGGGAGTGACGGGCTTCGTGGGGTCGGGCAACAAGCCGATTCCCCTCACCCCCGAGGAGGTCGAGGCCATCCTCGGCCGCAGCGAGGAGGGGAAGCCGGCCAGCGTGGTGGTCGACTACGAGATCGACCAGCCCGTGCGGGTGGTCGCCGGGCCCTTCAAGGACCATACCGGCGTGATCAAGGAGCTCTTCCCCGAGAGGGGCAAGGCGCGTGTGCTGGTCACGATGTTCGGCCGCGAGACCCCGGTGGAAGTGGATTTCAGCCAGATCGAGGAGATTTGAGCTGGCCCATTCCCATTGCCCCCGCTTTGTGCTAGTATCAATGCGGTCGCGCATGAAGCGCGACCCTTTGGTGTGCGGGCCTTGGTCCGCAGTGGGAGGGCGCCCTCCGCGGCGCCCGCCGTACCACATCTTCTAAGGAGGAATCATCGTGGCGAAGAAGGTCACAGCGGTGATCAAGCTGGCGCTGCCAGCGGGGAAAGCGACCCCGGCGCCGCCCGTCGGCCCGGCTCTGGGTCAGCACGGCGTCAACATCATGGGCTTCTGCAAGGAGTACAACGAGCGGACCAAGGACCAGGCCGGTCTCGTCATTCCGGTGGAGATCACCGTGTACGAGGACCGCTCCTTCTCCTTCATCCTGAAGACCCCGCCCACCGCCGTTCTCATCAAGAAGGCGCTAGGCATTGAGACCGCCTCCGGAAACCCCAAGGCGCAGAAGGTCGGCAAGCTGACCGACGCCCAGGTCGAGGAGATCGCCAAGATCAAGATGCCCGACCTGAACGCCACCGATCTGGAGGCCGCCAAGCGCATGGTGCGCGGCACCGCCCGTTCCATGGGCGTCGACGCCGAGTAGAGCACGGCCTTGGCTTGTGGGAGGCTGCTTTCTGACGGCAGCCGAACGCTCTCTAACCACAAGGAGGAAGAACGCAATGCCGAAGCATGGTAAGAAGTACCGCAGTGCGGCGGAACTGGTCGACCGCAATAAGCTGTATGATCCCATCGAGGCCCTGGAGCTGGTCAAGAAGACCGCCACGGCCAAGTTCGACGAGACGATTGAGGTCGCCTACCGCCTGGGCGTCGACGTTCGCCACGCGGACCAGCAGATCCGCGGCGCCGTCGTGCTGCCGGGTGGCACTGGCAAGGACGTGAAGGTGCTCGTCTTCGCCAAGGGCGAGAAGGCGAAGGAGGCCGAGGAGGCCGGCGCCGACATCGTCGGCGCGGAGGATATCGCCGCCAAGATTCAGGAGGGCTGGCTCGACTTCGACGTCGCCGTGGCCACCCCTGACATGATGAGCGTGGTGGGCCGGCTGGGCCGCATCCTGGGTCCCCGCGGCCTCATGCCCAACCCGAAGACGGGAACGGTGACCTTCGACGTGGCCAACGCCATCAAGGAGATCAAGGCCGGTAAGGTGGAGTACCGCACCGACAAGGCCGGCATCGTGGCCGCGCCCATCGGGAAGGCCTCCTTCGACGTCGAGCGGCTCGCCGCCAACTTCCGGGCGCTCACGGACGCCCTGCTCCGGGCCCGGCCGGCCGCGGCGAAGGGGCAGTACATGAAGTCGGTGACCATCTCCGCGACGATGGGCCCCGGCATCAAGGTCAATCCGGCCCGCCTGACCGCCACTGCGGTCGAGAAGTAACGATCACGGAGCCGACGGGGTCTGCCCTCAACGGGGCGGACCCCTCTCTTGTGCCCGTCAGGGTCTATGTCGAATAAGGTCGATAGTGTATTGCAAGTGTGACATCTGAGAGATACTATAGGATACAGCCGAGGCGAAACTATATACAAAATTGCCTTGCAGCAACCGTGGCAGGAGGTGAGAAGGCACGATGGACGAGCGCGAGATTCGGCAGCGGCTGGAGAACCTGGTGGACCGGTGGCTGAAGGCCTCGCCTTCTGAGCGGCGCATCCTGCTCCAGGAGAAGATCCGTCTGGAGGAGATGCTGGAGCGCGAGCAGGCGTAAGCACCGGTCATACAAGATAACCCTTGACGCCAGGCCCCAGCGCGGGTATACTCTTCGATGTGCCTGAACTCCATATCGACCGTAGACAGCAGGTGCCGTACAGGCCTAAGTGGCGCATCGCCAGCCCGCCGAGGTCGGAAGTCGCGTCCCCCGTGGGCGTGCGCGTCTGGGTAATGTATACCACAGACCTCCGACTGGCTATGGTCGGGGGTCTTTCTTCATGTTCCGGTAAGGGGGTGAACAGACGTGCGCACCATCCGTCCCGAGAAGCAGCAGGCGGTGGCGGCCCTGAAGGAGGCGATCACCAACGCCAAGAGCGTCGTGCTCGCCGACAACAAGGGGCTGAACGTCGCCCAGGTGACCAAGCTGCGCCGGGAGCTCAAGGAGGCCGGGGTCGAGCTGAAGGTGGCTAAGAACACCCTGATCGCCATCGCCGCCCGGGAGCTGGGCATCGAAGGGCTTGACTCGTACCTGGTCGGGCCGACGACCCTGGCATTCTCGTATGAGGACGAGGCGTCGGGCGCGAAGAAGATCCGCGAGTTCTTCGCGCGGGAGCGCGACCCGAAGTTCGTCATGAAGGCCGGCATCCTCGAGGGGAAGGTCCTCGATGCGGACGGCGTGAAGCAACTGGCCGACCTGCCCAGCCGCGACGAGCTGCTCGCCCAGGTGCTGGGCGGCATCCAGGCGCCGCTGCAGGGGGTGGCCGGGGCGATCAACGGGCTTCTGTCCAGCTTCGCCTACGCCCTCGATGCGCGCATCCGCCAGCTGGAGGGCGCCGAGGCCTAGGCCGAGGTTTGGTTCGGAATCAAATTTTGATGCAAATTTAAGGAGGTTCCCCACATGTCCAAGGCTGCTGAGGTTATCGAGATCATCAAGGGCATGACCGCCCTGGAGCTGAAGGAACTGAAGGAGCTGTTCGAGGAGACCTTTGGCGTGACCGCGGCCGCTCCGGTGGCCGTCGCCGCTGCCCCTGCCGCTGCCGGCGCCGCTGCCCCGGCTGCTGAGGAGAAGACCGAGTTCGACGTCATCCTGAAGGCCGCCGGCGGCAACAAGATCGCCGTTATCAAGGCCGTGCGCGAGATCACCGGCCTGGGCCTGAAGGAGGCCAAGGACCTGGTCGACAACGCGCCGAAGCCGGTCAAGGAGAAGGTCTCCAAGGCCGATGCCGACGCCGTTGCCGAGAAGCTCAAGGAAGCCGGCGCCGAGGTCGAGGTCAAGTAAGGGAGATCACTCCCGGAAAGGAGGGTTGGAGCCAGCGCAGCAGGCGCGCGGCTCCAACCCTCAGCTTCTTTGCAGAATGATAAACACGGGCAGAACCTGGCGGTCCTGCCCGCAGATTGGACTTCCCTTGACAGGTGTTCCCTGTCGTGGTAACATGATAACTTGCCATCAAAGTGTGGACGGGACGGCTTACCGCTCCCTGCCCATGGTGGCAGCGGGCGGAAAGTTCGCCAGATACATGCATAAACCGCGGTTTCCGGGATACGAATAAAGAATGGCGTCCTGGAAACGCCGACCAAGGGCGACCGTTGGTCAGCGATTGCCTTTTTCTTTTTCGTAGTCGGGTAGGGTTTCTCCTGCCGGGAATCTGAAATCGGCGGGAGAGTTGATGATACATCGAGCGCTTCCGCGGTGGGCACTTCCAGACGGGGAGCTTCTTGATGGCCACCAAACAGGAGCGAGGAGGCCTAGACCGCATGCCGAAGATCGTGCAAGCTGGCAGGAGACAGCGGCTGAGCTTCGCCAGGATCGACGAGGTTCTCGAAATGCCGAACCTGATCGAGCTGCAGCGCAACTCCTATCAGTGGTTCCTGCGCGAGGGCCTGCAGGAGATGTTCCGTGACATCTCGCCCATTCAGGACTTCACGGGCAACCTGGTGCTGGAGTTCATCGATTACAGCTTGGGCGAACCGAAGTACTCGATCGAGGAGTGCAAGGAGCGGGACGTCACCTACGCCGCTCCGCTGCGCGTCCGGGTCCGTCTCATCAACAAGGAGACCGGCGAGGTAAAGGAGCAGGAGGTGTTCATGGGTGACTTCCCGCTCATGACACCCACCGGCACTTTCATTATCAACGGCGCAGAGCGGGTCATCGTTTCCCAGCTCGTCCGTTCGCCCGGGGTCTACTTCTCGGAGCAGATCGACCCCTCGGGCAAGAAGCTGTTCTTCGCGACCATGATCCCCAACCGGGGCGCCTGGCTGGAGTTCGAGTCCGACGCCAACGACGTGCTCTACGTCCGCGTCGATCGGACCCGCAAGCTTCCGGCGACCGTCCTCCTGCGCGCCCTGGGTTACGGTTCTGACCAGGAGATCATCGACGTCCTGGGCGATTCGGAGTACATCCGCCGCACCCTGGAGAAGGACGGCACCGAGTCGGAAGATGAGGCGCTCATCGAGATCTACAAGCGGCTGCGGCCGGGCGAGCCGCCCGCGGCCGACAATGCGCGCCAGCTGCTGGAGACGCTCTTCTTCGAGCCGAAGCGCTACGACCTGCTGAACGTCGGCCGGTACCGGCTGAACAAGAAGCTGGCCTTGAAGCGCCGGCTGGTCGGGACGTCCACCGTGGACCGGGTGGTCCATCCCGAGACCGGCGAGATTCTGGCCGAGGCCGGCGTGCAGATCGACAAGCGGCTGGCCGAGAAGATCGACGCAGCCGGCATCGACGCGCTGACCGTGCGGCTGCGCGACGGCGGGCTCGTGCGGGTGGTCTCCAACGGCCAGCCTGATATGAAGGTCAAGACCATCGAGCGGCAGGACATCGTCGCCGTGGTCAACTATATGGTCTGCCTCTTCAAGGGCCTGGGCAGCGTCGATGACATCGACCATCTGGGCAACCGCCGCGTGCGCTCCGTCGGCGAGCTGCTGCAGAACCAGTTCCGCATCGGCCTGGCCCGCATGGAGCGGGTGGTCAAGGAGCGCATGACCATTCAGGACGTCGACATCATCACCCCGCAGGCGCTGATCAACATCCGGCCGGTGGTGGCTGCGGTGAAGGAGTTCTTCGGCTCCTCGCAGCTCTCGCAGTTCATGGACCAGACCAACCCGCTGGCCGAGCTGACCAACAAGCGCCGCCTCTCCGCCCTGGGCCCCGGCGGCCTCTCCCGGGAGCGGGCCGGCTACGAGGTGCGCGACGTGCACACGTCGCACTACGGGCGCATGTGCCCCATTGAGACGCCGGAAGGCCCGAACATCGGCCTGATCGGCGCGCTGGCGACGTATGCCCGCATCAACGAGTACGGCTTCATCGAGACGCCGTACCGCAAGGTCGACCAGGAGACCGGCCGGGTGACCGACGAGATCGTCTACCTCACCGCGGACGAGGAAGACGAGAACATCGTGGCGCAGGCCAACGAGCCGCTCAACCCGGACGGCACCTTCGTCCGCGACCGGGTCACCTGCCGCTACCGGGACGAGATCCTGCAGGTTCCGCCCAATCAGGTGGACTACATGGACGTCTCGCCCAAGCAGGTGGTGTCCATCGCCACGGCGCTCATCCCGTTCCTGGAGAACGACGACGCGTCGCGCGCCCTGATGGGCTCCAACATGCAGCGGCAGGCCGTGCCGCTCCTGCGCACGGAGGCGCCGTTCGTGGGCACCGGCATGGAGTACCGCTCGGCCTGGGACTCGGGCGTCTGCGTCATCGCGGAGAACGACGGCATCGTGCTGCGGGCGACCTCGTCGGAGATCGTCGTGCAGTACGACGACATGCAGGTCAAGAAGTACAAGCTGACCAAGTTCGTGCGGTCCAACCAGGGCACCTGCATGAACCAGAAGCCCATCGTGCGCGCCGGCGACCGGGTGCGCAAGGGCGACGTGCTGGCGGACGGCCCGTCCACCGACCAGGGCGAGCTGGCCCTGGGCCGCAACGTCCTCATCGCCTACATGTGCTGGGAGGGCTACAACTACGAGGACGCCATCATCATCAACGAGCGCCTGGTGCGTGAGGATATCTTCACCTCGATCCACATCGAGGAGCACGAGTGCGAGGCGCGCGATACCAAGCTGGGTCCCGAGGAGATCACCCGCGACATCCCCAATGTGGGTGAGGACGTCCTGAAGGACCTCGACGAGCGGGGCATCATCCGCATCGGCGCCGAGGTCCGGCCCGGCGACATCCTGGTCGGCAAGGTCACGCCCAAGGGCGAGACCGAGCTTACGGCTGAGGAGCGCCTGCTGCGGGCGATCTTCGGCGAGAAGGCGCGCGAGGTGCGCGACACCTCGCTCCGCGTCCCGCACGGCGAGTCGGGCATCGTCGTCGACGTGAAGGTCTTCACCCGTGAGAACGGGGATGAGCTCTCCCCCGGCGTGAACGAGCTGGTGCGGGTCTACATCGCCCAGAAGCGCAAGATCAGCCAGGGCGACAAGATGGCTGGCCGCCACGGGAACAAGGGCGTCATCTCGATCATCGTGCCCGAGGAGGATATGCCCTTCCTGCCCGACGGCACGCCGATCGAGATCATCCTGACGCCGCTGGGCGTGCCTTCCCGCATGAACATCGGCCAGATCATGGAGATCCACCTGGGCTGGGCGGCGAAGGAGCTGGGCATGTACGTGGCGAGCCCGGTCTTCGACGGCGCCAACGAGCAGGACATCCGCGAGATGCTGCTGAAGGCCCACCTGCCTCCCGACGGCAAGACGGTGCTCTACGACGGCAAGACCGGCGAGCCGCTGGACAACGAGGTGACGGTCGGCTACAAGTACATGCTGAAGCTGCACCACCTGGTGGACGACAAGATTCACGCCCGGTCCACGGGCCCCTACTCCCTGGTCACGCAGCAGCCGCTGGGCGGCAAGGCCCAGTTCGGCGGCCAGCGGTTCGGCGAGATGGAGGTCTGGGCCCTGGAGGCCTACGGCGCGGCCTACACCCTGCAGGAGCTGCTGACGGTCAAGTCCGACGATGTGGTCGGGCGCGTGAAGACCTACGAGGCCATCGTGAAGGGCGAGAACGTGCCGGAGCCGGGCGTGCCCGAGTCGTTCAAGGTGCTCATCAAGGAGCTGCAGTCCCTGGGGCTCGACGTCAAGGTGCTGAACGAGCAGGGCCAGGAGATCGAGCTCCGCGAGCTGGACGACGAGATGGACCTCTCCGACCGCGACCTGGAGATTCCGACCCTGGGCGGCGCGGAGCTGGCGAAGAATACGCCCGAGCCGCAGCAGGGCCAGGAGTCCGGTGAGGCGGAGCAGGAGCCTGAAGCCGAGGCCGAGGAGGAGGAAGACGTCGAGGACATCGACGCCCCCCTCGATCCGGAGGAGTTGGAGAAGGTGGCCGGCGCCCTGAAGAACCCCGTTGCGGTGCCGGGCGATGTGGCCGGCGTGCGGGGCGCGCTGGCTGACGACGAGCAGGATCTGGAGGAGGACGTCCTGTTCGACGAGGGCGATGACGAGCTCGACGGCGTCTACCGCGGCCGTGCCCGCCGCCGGCCGCCCGCCGACTTCGAGGACGAAGATGAGTAGGGGAGGGTGCTGATCGATGCTCGATGTCAACTATTTTGACTCCATTCGTATCGGCCTGGCCTCTCCTGAACGCATTCGGCAGTGGTCTCGCGGTGAGGTGAAGAAGCCGGAGACCATCAACTACCGGACGCTGCGCCCGGAGCGCGAGGGGCTGTTCTGCGAGAAGATCTTCGGGCCGACCCGCGACTGGGAGTGCCATTGCGGCAAGTACAAGCGGGTCCGGTACAAGGGCATCGTCTGCGACCGCTGCGGCGTCGAGGTGACCCGGGCCAAGGTGCGGCGCGAGCGCATGGGCCACATCGAGCTGGCCGCGCCCGTCTCGCACATCTGGTACTTCAAGGGTATTCCGTCCCGCATGGGGCTGATTCTCGACATCAGCCCCCGGGCGCTGGAGAAGGTGCTCTACTTCGCCTCGTACATCGTGACCGATCCCGGCGACACGCCGCTGATGGAGAAGCAGCTGCTGACGGAGAACGAGTACCGGGAGTACCGGGAGAAGTACGGCGACGCGTTCAAGGCGGGTATGGGCGCGGAGGCCGTGAAGGTGCTCCTGGAGAAGCTCGACCTCGACAAGATGGCGGCGGAGCTGCGGCACGAGGTGAAGACTGTCTCGGGTCAGCGAAAGATCCGGGCGACCCGCCGCCTCGAGGTGGTGGAGGCCTTCCGGAAGTCGGGCAACCGGCCCGAGTGGATGATCCTCGAGGTCATCCCCGTCATCCCCCCGGACCTGCGCCCGATGGTGCAGCTGGACGGCGGCCGGTTCGCCACCTCGGATCTGAACGACCTCTACCGCCGGGTGATCAACCGGAACAACCGGCTGAAGCGGCTCCTGGACCTGGGGGCGCCGGACATCATCGTGCGCAACGAGAAGCGCATGCTGCAGGAGGCTGTCGATGCCCTCATCGACAACGGCCGCCGGGGCCGCCCGGTGACCGGTCCGGGCAACCGGCCGCTGAAGTCGCTGTCTGACATGCTGAAGGGCAAGCAGGGCCGCTTCCGCCAGAACCTGCTGGGCAAGCGGGTGGACTACTCGGGCCGTTCGGTCATCGTGGTGGGCCCGCACCTGAAGCTGCACCAGTGCGGCCTGCCCAAAGAGATGGCCCTGGAGCTGTTCAAGCCCTTCGTCATGAAGAAGCTGGTCAACGACGGGCATGCGCACAACATCAAGAGCGCCAAGCGCATGGTGGAGCGCATGCGGCCCGAGGTCTGGGACGTGCTGGAAGAGGTCATCCGGGAGCACCCGGTGATGCTCAACCGGGCTCCGACCCTGCACCGCCTGGGCATTCAGGCCTTCGAGCCGGTGCTGGTGGAGGGCCGCGCCATCCAGATCCACCCGCTGGTCTGCACGGCGTACAACGCCGACTTCGACGGCGACCAGATGGCGGTGCACGTGCCGCTGTCGGCTGAGGCGCAGGCCGAGGCCCGCGTCCTCATGCTGGCCGCGCACAACATCCTGAACCCGAAGGACGGCGCGCCGGTCATCACCCCGTCGAAGGATATGCTGCTGGGCTCCTACTACCTGACCTTGCCGAAGTCCGAAAGCGAGCCCAAGATGCGCTTCTCCCATCCGCATGAGGCGCTCATGGCTTACCAGGACGGGCTGGTGGAACTGCACGACTGGGTGGAGATCCGCTTCCCCACGCCCCCGGCGCACCTGGAGCCGTACTCGGAGGAGTGGTGGGAGCACCCGGACAACTGGAACAACGCCTCCGGCAAGCGCATCAAGACGACGGTCGGCCGGATGATCTTCAACGAGGTCCTGCACCCGAAGCTCCGGTACATCAACGAGACCGTCGAGAAGAAGTGGATGGGCAAGATCATCGATATGGCCTACCGCCGGCTGGGCACCGTCAAGACGGCGGAGCAGGCCGACAAGATCAAGGAGATCGGGTTCGAGTACGCCACCAAGGCCGGCTCCACCATCGCCATCTCCGACATCCGCGTGCCCGGCGACAAGGACGAGATCCTGCGGCGGGCCGAGAAGGACGTGGAGCAGGTCGAGCGCAACTACCGGCGCGGCCTGATCACCAACGACGAGCGCTACCAGCGGGTCATCGCCATCTGGTCTGAAGCCAAGGACCAGGTGACCAAGACGCTGGTGGACAGCATGGAAGACTTCAACCCGGTCAACATGATGATGAAGTCCGGCGCCCGAGGCAACATCTCGCAGATCACGCAGCTGGCGGGCATGCGCGGCCTGATGGCCGACCCGTCGGGCAAGATCGTGGAGCTGCCGGTGAAGGCGAACTTCCGCGAGGGCCTGACCGTGCTGGAGTACTTCCTCTCCACCCACGGCACCCGCAAGGGTCTGGCCGACACCGCCCTGCGCACCGCGGACTCGGGCTACCTGACCCGCCGCCTGGTGGACGTGGCGCAGGACGTGATCGTGCGGGAGGACGACTGCGGCACCACCGCCGGCATGACGTGGACGGAGGAGGTCGACCAGTTCGGCAACGTGGTCGAGCCCCTCACGCCGCACATCGTCGGCCGCGTGGCGCTGAACGACGTCGTGCATCCGGAGACCGGCGAGATCATCGTCTACGCCAACGAGATGATCGACGAGGATCTGGCCGAGCAGATCCTGGCGGCCGGCATCAAGGAGGTTACCATCCGCTCCGTGCTCACCTGCCGCACGCGGTACGGCGTGTGCCGGGCCTGCTACGGGCGGAACCTGGCCACCGGCCGGCTGGTGGACGTCGGCGAGGCGGTCGGCATCATCGCCGCCCAGTCCATCGGCGAGCCTGGCACCCAGCTCACCATGCGCACCTTCCACACCGGCGGCGTGGCCGGCGACGACATCACGCAGGGTCTCCCCCGTGTGGAGGAGCTCTTCGAGGCCCGCAAGCCGAAGGGGCAGGCGGTCATCGCCGAGCTGGACGGCGAGGTCTCCATCAGCGAGCACAAGGGCCGGCGCGAGATCACCATCACCTCGGAGGACGGCGAGTCGATGACCTACTCCATCCCATACGGCGCCCGCGTGAAGGTGCGTCCGGGGCAGATCGTGGAGGCCGGAGACGAGCTGACCGAGGGTTCGGTGAACCCCCACGACCTGCTGCGGGTGAAGGGCCTGCGCGGCGTGCAGCGCTACCTGCTGCGCGAGGTGCAGAAGGTCTACAACCTGCAGGGCGTGGACATCAACGATAAGCACATCGAGGTCATGGTGCGGCAGATGCTGCGGAAGGTGAAGGTGGAGGATCCCGGCGATACCGAGCTGCTGCCGGGCGGCTTCATCGACATCTTCGACTTCGAGGACGAGAACGAGCGCGTGATCATGGAGGGCGGCCAGCCCGCCGTAGCCCGTCCGATGCTGCTGGGCATCACCAAGGCGTCGCTTGCCACCGAGTCGTTCCTCTCGGCGGCCTCCTTCCAGGAGACGACCCGCGTGTTGACCGACGCGGCGATCAAGGGCAAGCGGGACCCGCTGCTCGGCCTGAAGGAGAACGTCATCATCGGCAAGCTGATCCCTGCCGGCACCGGCATGGGCCGGTACCGCAACATCAAGGTGTACACCGAGGACGACGTGTACGCCGAGCAGCTTGAGGGCGCCGACGACTAAAGCGAGAAGGCCCGGCTGCCGTGAGGCAGTCGGGCCCTCCTATTGCGGGGCTCCCGTACAGCGGATCTGCCCAAACTTCCCGAGGGGTTCCGGACGCTGCGTCGCCGACCCGAGATGGAAATGTACGGGGTGCTCGTGGTACACTCTGCGATGGAAGAACGCTCGGGGGGGATGGCGCGTGCGGCGGAAGGAACCGCTAACCGCCCGGGAGTGGCGGCTTCTGGGCGAGTTTCACGGCGAGCTGATCGGCGGGAGGGTTACGCTGACGCCTCCGGCGTCACGCGCACACCAGACGGTCCTGCGAAACCTTTTTCTGGGGATCCAGGCCGCCCTCCCGCAGGGGACAGGGGAAGTCTTCTTTGCTCCATTTGATCTCCATCTGGGGACTGAGGACATCTTCCAACCTGATCTGATGGTGATCACCGACACGCGCATGATCCGGGACGACGGCGTCTATGGGGCGCCGGCCCTGGTGGTGGAGGTGCTTTCGCAGGACGAAGGGCGCACTCTCGAGCACAAGAAGGGCGTCTACGAAGCCGCGGGTGTTCCGGAGTTCTGGATTGTCGCCCCTGCGAAGCGGTGGCTTGTGCAACGCCTCCTTACAGGCGGGCGTCACGTCGCATCGGAGCGGCTGGGACCCGGTGATGCGGTGGAGTCTCCGCTCGGTTTCCGCCTGGCTCTGAACCGGATCTTCTGCTAGGCCCCCTCCGTGCCGATCTTCGCCGCCTCAATCAGCGCGGCCTCCTTTTCGATGGTCGCACCGGCGCGCGCCCTTGCCTTTCGCGGCATTTTCCGGTACCATTGCTCTGCATTTTCGCCGGAGAGCAGCCGCAGACCCTGCGACGCCCGGAACGACCGGCGCGCAGGGCGCTGTTGTCAGAGGGAGGAGGCCCCCGTGAGCGAGCACTACTATACCGAGCGGCCGAGCGCGGCCCACGAGGAGACAAGCTTCGACGCCACGCTGCGGGGGATGGCGTTTCGCTTCGTGACCGACGCCGGGGTCTTCTCCCGGGAGCGGGTTGATTTCGGATCCCTTCTATTAATAGAAGCGATGCAGATCGGCCAGGGCGACACGGTGCTGGACCTGGGCTGCGGGTACGGGCCCATCGGCACGGTGGCGGCGCGGTTGGCGCCGAAAGGCTACATTTATATGGTGGATGTCAACGAACGGGCAGCCGAGCTGGCGCGGCGCAATCTCGCCGCCAACGGCATCGCCAACGCGGAGGTGCGGGTGGGCGACGGTTTGGCGCCCGTGGCGGGCATGGCCTTCGACACCATCCTGACCAACCCGCCGATCCGCGCCGGAAAGGCCACCGTCTATCGGCTCCTGGAGGAGGCCTGCGCCGCGCTGAAGCCGGGCGGCTCGCTCTGGGTCGTGGTGCAGAACAAACAGGGGGCCCCCAGCATGAAGCGCAAGCTGGAGGAGCTGTTCGGCAACGTGACGGACGTGGCGCGCAGGGCCGGGTACCGGGTGCTGCGGGCCAGGCGGGAGGACTGACCGAAAATGGACGAATAAGGGAGGCTGCGCGCGTAAGAGCCCGCAGATGTTGAATCTGCGCGGGTTTTTCTTGACTCGCGTCAGCGCCCTGAGTACAATATGGAAGTGTGCCTGAGCAGGAGGTTTCTGGGGCGATGAGTTTGGAGCGCTTGAAAGCCGCCAGTAAGAAGACCATCGGAACCAAACAGACTGTGAAGGCCATCGAAAAGGGCCAGGCCCGCCTGGTGTTTGTGGCGCAGGATGCCGAGGAGCATGTGCTCCGCAAGGTCCTCGACGCTGCAAAGGAGAAGGGCCTCGAGATTCAGGAGGTTGAATCGATGGTGGTGTTGGGCAAGGCCTGCGGGATTGAGGTGGGCGCTGCCGCCGCCGCAATCCTGGAGGGCTAGCCGGCCACCCCTCTCTCGACCAGCATATCCCGGAAGGAGGTGCGTTCTGTGCCGACCATCAACCAGCTTGTCCGTCAGGGCCGCAAGCGGATGCGTGAGAAGTCCGACTCGCCGGCGCTCAAGGGCAATCCCTTCAAGCGGGGGGTCTGCACCGTTGTGAAGACCACCACGCCCAAGAAGCCGAACTCGGCTCTGCGGAAGATCGCCCGTGTGCGCCTGTCCAACAACATCGAGGTCACGGCGTACATTCCGGGCATCGGCCACAACCTGCAGGAGCACTCCGTGGTGCTCGTGCGCGGCGGCCGTGTGAAGGACCTGCCGGGCGTTCGGTACCACATCGTCCGCGGCGCCCTGGATGCTGCGGGTGTCGCCAACCGGGCGCAGGGCCGTTCCAAGTACGGCGCCAAGAAGGCCAAGGCGAAGTAACAAGCCGGGGGCGGGGAGAGTAACCGGCACCCTCCGGTGAAGCAGGTGGACGGGCTGCCTGGCGCAGCTCCCCGACTCGCCGCCCAGAGTTAGTGGAAAGAAAGGGGTATTCGCATGCCGCGTCGCGGTCACGTACCGAAGCGAGAGGTGCTGCCGGATCCGATTTACAACTCGGAACTGGTCAGCCGAGTCATCAACAAGATCATGCTTGACGGCAAGAAGGGTCTGGCACAGCGCATCTTCTACAACGCTTTGGACCGGGCCAGCGCCAAACTCGGCAAGGAGCCGATGGAAGTGCTGGAGGGCGCGCTGAAGAACATCATGCCGGTTGTTGAGACCCGGTCTCGCCGGGTCGGCGGTGCGACTTACCAGGTGCCGATGGAAGTGCGCCCCGAGCGGCGCCAGGCACTGGGCATCCGTTGGCTGGTCAACTTTGCGCGCGCGCGTGGGGAGCGCACGATGGAGGAGCGGCTGGCCGCGGAGCTGGTCGACGCCTACAACAACACCGGCGGTGCGGTGAAGAAGCGCGAAGAGGTCCACAGGATGGCTGAGGCCAACAAGCCCTTCGCTCACTATCGCTGGTAGCGGTTTGAAGCGCATTCCGACGCAAAGGGGGGTGTCTGATGTCTCGGCAGGTATCGCTGGATAGGCTCCGCAACATTGGCATCATGGCGCATATCGACGCCGGCAAGACGACGACGACCGAGCGCATCCTGTTCTACACCGGTCGGACCCACAAGCTGGGTGAAACCCACGAGGGCGCCGCCACCATGGACTTCATGGTGCAGGAGCAGGAGCGCGGCATCACGATTCAGTCCGCTGCTACGACGTGTAGCTGGAAGGACCACCGGATTAACATCATCGACACGCCCGGCCACGTGGACTTCACGGTGGAGGTTGAGCGGTCCCTCCGCGTGCTGGACGGTGCGGTGGCTGTCTTCTGCGCGAAGGGTGGCGTGGAGCCGCAGTCCGAGACAGTTTGGCGGCAGGCCGATAAGTACGGGGTGCCCCGTATGGCCTACGTCAACAAGATGGACACCATCGGCGCGGATTTCTTCCGGGTCGTCCAGATGATGAAGGAACGCCTGGGCGCGAGGCCCGTGCCCATTCAGCTTCCCATCGGCGCGGAGGACACGTTCCGTGGGATTGTCGATCTGGTCCGCAACGTCGCCATCATGTACTACGACGATCTGGGCAAGGACATCCGTGAGGAGCCGGTTCCCGAGGACATGCAGGAGCTGGTGGAGCAGTACCGCACCAAGCTGATTGAGGCGGCGACTGAGGCGGATGACGCCCTGATGGAGAAGTACCTGAATGGCGAGGAGCTGACGGTTGAGGAGATCAAGGCTGCGCTGCGCAAGCTGACCGTGGAGTGCAAGATTTCGCCGGTCTGCTGCGGCTCTTCCTACAAGAACAAGGGCGTGCAGCCGATGCTCGATGCGGTGATCGACTACATGCCGTCGCCGCTGGACGTCCCGCCCATTCAGGGGGTTGACGCCGAGACCGGCGAGCCCATCGAGCGCAAGGCCGACGACAGCGAGCCGTTCTCCGCCCTCGCGTTCAAGGTCATCACCGACCCGTATGTCGGCAAGCTCTGCTTCTTCCGGGTCTACTCCGGGCAACTCCACGCCGGCTCTTACGTGCTGAATGCGACCAAGGGCAAGCGGGAGCGCGTCGGCCGTCTGATGCGGATGCACGCAAACCACCGGGAGGAGGTCGAACTGGTCGAGACGGGCGACATCGCCGCAGTGGTCGGCCTGAAGGACACCTCCACCGGCGACACGCTGTGCACCCCGGACGCGCCGGTCATCCTGGAGTCGATGGAGTTCCCCGAGCCGGTCATCCAGCTGGCGGTGGAGCCCAAGACCAAGGCGGACCAGGATAAGCTGAGCACCGCCCTCCTGAAGCTGGCGGAGGAGGACCCGACCTTCCGGATGTACACCGATCCGGAGACCGGGCAGACCATCATCGCCGGCATGGGCGAGCTGCACCTGGAGATCATCGTCGACCGGCTGCAGCGGGAGTTCAAGGTGGGCGTGAACGTCGGCAAGCCCCAGGTCTCCTACCGCGAGACGATCAAGGCCCGCGTGGAGAACGTGGAAGGGCGGTTCGTCCGCCAGTCGGGCGGCCGCGGCCAGTACGGTCACGCCGTCATTAACCTGGAGCCCGCCGAGCCTGGTTCCGGCTTCGTCTTCGAGAACAAGATCGTCGGCGGCGTCATTCCGAAGGAGTACATCGGGCCGGTGGAGCAGGGTATCAAGGAGGCCATGCAAAACGGCGTCCTCGCCGGCTTCCCGGTCATCGATGTCAAGGTCGAGCTGGTCTTCGGCTCGTACCACGAGGTCGACTCCTCGGAGGCGGCCTTCAAGATCGCCGGTTCCATGGCATTCAAGGCAGCCGCCCAGAAGGCCGAGCCGGTCCTTCTCGAGCCCTACATGAAGGTCGAGGTGACCGTGCCGGAGGAGTACATGGGCGACGTGATCGGCGACCTGAACGCCCGCCGTGGCCGCATCGAAGGCATGGAGGCCCGTGCAAACGCCCAGGTCATCCGGGCGCAGGTGCCCCTGGCCGAGATGTTCGGCTACGCGACCGATCTTCGTTCCCGGACCCAGGGCCGTGGTGTCTACTCGATGCAGTTTGACCACTACGAGGAAGTCCCTCCGAACGTGGCCAAGCCGATCATCGAGAAGGCCCAGGGCAAGGCATAAACCCTCAACAGTACGGTTTGTAAGGAGGAGTATCCGCTCATGGGTAAGCAGAGGTTTGAGCGCACCAAGCCGCACGTGAACATCGGCACCATTGGCCACGTTGACCACGGTAAGACCACCACCACTGCGGCGATCACCAAGGTTCTCGCTGAGAAGGGCAGCGCCCAGTTCATCGACTACGCTTCGATCGACAAGGCCCCCGAGGAGCGGGAGCGCGGCATCACCATCAACACCTCCCACGTGGAGTACGAGACCGAGAACCGGCACTACGCCCACGTCGACTGCCCGGGCCACGCCGACTACGTCAAGAACATGATCACCGGCGCGGCGCAGATGGACGGCGCCATCCTGGTCGTCTCCGCGGCTGACGGCCCCATGCCGCAGACCCGTGAGCACATCCTGCTCGCCCGCCAGGTGGGCGTGCCCGCCATCGTGGTCTTCCTCAACAAGTGCGACATGGTCGACGACGAGGAGCTG
>JAMNXV010000024.1 GCA_023623185.1 Bacillota bacterium | reverse complement strand
CTGCGAGGTGCTGGGCGGCGAGCCGTCGGCAAACAGCGAAACGCTGGAGGTGCGGCTCTTCGCGCCGGACGAGATCCCCTGGGATGAGCTGGCCTTTCCCAGCACCCGGGACGCCCTGCGCGACTTCATCGCGCAGCGGGCACAGGGCTGGCCGCCGCGCCTCAGCGCCGCGCCGGCGCCGGCAGCTCGGCCACCCGGACAGGCACCTCCAGGAGACGCCCGCCCCGGAGCACGGTGAAGGGGACCGTGGCGCCGACGGGGGTCCTGCGGACCTCGCGGCGCAGGGCCTGCACCGACGGGGTGGGCACGCCGTTCACGGCGGTCACCAGGTCCCACGCCCGCAGGCCGGCGCGCGCGGCCGGGCCGCCGGGCTCCACCTCAGCGACCAGCACGCCGCGCTCGGGCAGGTCCAGCGCCCGGGCGAGCACCGGGTCGATCACCTCGGTCGTCCCGGCCAGGCCGACGTAGGGGTGCTCGGCGCGGCCCGTCCGGCGGAACTGCTCCACGACCTGCAGCACCTGCCAGGACGGGATCGCAAAGCCGATGTTCTGCCCCCTGGCCAGCACCAGCGTGGGGATGCCGACCAGCCGGCCCTGCAGGTCGACCAGGGCGCCCCCGCTGTTGCCGGGGTTGATGGCGGCGTCGGTCTGGATGAGGCCGTCCAGTCCGCCGATGATCCGGTCGACGGCGCTCACGACGCCCGTCGTCACGGTCCAGCCGAAGCCGTAGGGGTTGCCGATGGCGACCACCAGCTGGCCGGGCACGACGGACGCCTCGCCCGCCAGATCGATCCGCGCGCCTGTCGGCGATTCGGTCTGCACCAGGGCCAGGTCGTACAGCGGGTCCGCAGCCACGACCCGGCCAGGCCGGGTGACGCCGTCGGCGAACGTGATGGCCGGCGCGGGGTTCTCGCCGACCACGTGGGCGTTGGTGATCACGCTCTGCGGGTCCAGCAGGACCCCGGAGCCCTGCCCCCTGCCGGCTCGCACCTGGACGACGCCGGGGCCCACCTGCGACGCGACCTTTGCGAAGGGTTCCTCGTGCCAGTTCATCGGCAGCACCACCTTTGATCATCGCTGCTCTTTTGACCAACTTTGACGTTTTGCGGATACGGCGGGGTGGCGCCGCGGGCAGGAGAAAGGGCGCCGCCCCCGCTGCGCGGGGGCGGCGCAAGGTCAGGATGGCCGGGCCGTCGCCTGGAAAGTCAGGCCCGGGTTCTGCTCCACGACGTAGCGCATCGACCATTCGTTGCGGAAGAGGAGCACGTTCCTTCCGTCCCGGTCGGTGACGGGCAGGTTATCGGTGCCCCAGAAGCGGCGGGGCTGGTAGCCTTCACCCTCCACCCAGCGGGCGATCTCATAGGGCAGCCGCTCCAGGGTCACTTCCACCCCGTACTCGTGCTGCATCCGGTACTGGAAGACCTCGAACTGCAGCTCGCCCACCGCACCCAGGATCGGGTCGGGGTGGCCGGGCTGCGTCGCGTAGAAGACCTGGATGGCGCCTTCTTCCGTCAGCTCGTCCAGGCCCTTGCGGAAATGCTTGGACTTCATCGCGTCCTTGAAGCGGACCCGGGCGAAGTGCTCGGGGGAGAAAGAAGGGATCCCTTCGAACACCACGGGTTCGCCTGTGCACAGGGTGTCGCCGATGCGGAAGATGCCGGGGTCGAAGACGCCGATGATGTCGCCGGCGTAGGCCTCCTCCACGATCTGCCGGTCCTGCGCCATGAACTGCTGGGGCTGGGAGAGCCGCACCTTCTTGCCCAGCCGCACGTGCTGGACTTCCATGCCCCGCTCGAAGCGGCCCGAGACGATCCGCATGAACGCGATCCGGTCCCGGTGGGCGGGGTTCATGTTGGCCTGGATCTTGAACACGAACGCCGCGAAGCGCGGCTCCTCCGGGTCGACCAGCCGGTCGCCCGCCAGGCGCGGTTCGGGGGAGGGCGCGAGCCTCAGGAAGTACTCCAGGAAGGACTGCACGCCGAAGTTGGTGAGCGCCGAACCCCAGAACAGGGGGGAGAGGTCGCCGCGGCGGAACCGGTCGAAGTCCCAGGGGTCGCCGGCGACGTCCAACAGTTCGATGTCCTCGGTGAGCTTCCGGTGCAGGTCCTCACCGAGCAGGTCCGTCAGCGCCGGGTCGTCGACGCCGGCGGTCTGCACGCGGGCCTTGGTCTGGCCGTGGTCCCGGTTGTCGAACAGCTCCACCTGCCGCTTCTGCCGGTCGTAGACGCCCCTGAAGGTGGAGCCCATGCCCACGGGCCAGTTCATCGGACAGGTGCGCATGCCCAGCACGTCCTCGATCTCCTGCATGAGGGCGAAGGGATCCTTGCCCTCCCGGTCGAGCTTGTTCACGAAGGTGAAGATGGGGATGCCCCGCATCTTGCACACCTGAAACAGTTTGATCGTCTGCGGTTCCACACCCTTGGCGGCGTCGATGAGCATGACGGCCGAATCGGCGGCCGCCAGCGTGCGGTAGGTGTCCTCGGAAAAGTCCTGGTGGCCCGGCGTGTCCAGGATGTTGACCATGCAGCCGTCGTAGGCAAACTGCATGACGGAGGAGGTCACCGAGATGCCGCGCTGCCGCTCGATCTCCATCCAGTCCGACGTGGCGGCCCTGGCGGCCTTCCGGCCCTTGACCGCGCCTGCCAGCCGGATCGCGCCGCCGTAGAGCAGGAGCTTCTCGGTGAGCGTGGTCTTGCCGGCGTCGGGATGCGAGATGATCGCGAAGGTCCGCCGGCGGCGGATCTCGGCGGAGAACGGGCTCTGGTTGGTCGCAAGCATGGGTCTCGATCCGCCCTTTCGCACAACAAAGTGACGTGCGGCATCCGGTGCGGCACGGCGATGGTTTTCAATACAACTTGTTTATTGTACGGTGACGGGAAGAGAGCGTCAAGGTCTGCGGGGCCCCCAGGTGGACCCGGTTCTCCCGGTTGGTCCCGGCGGGCGCCCTCGCGTGCGGGGTGAGCCTTTCGCTGGAACTGATCCAGCTTGTCACGGGACTGGGCGGTCTTGACGTGGACGACCTTCTGCTCAACACCCTGGGCGGTCTGCCCGGCTGGCTGGCCTGCAGGTTGCTGGGGCGGCGGTTGCGGGCCGCGCAGCCCCGGCGACCGGCGCGGCGGGGCCGCCGCGTCGAGCCCGGAAACGGCTGACCGGGCCGCGGAGAGCCGTGGGCGGCCACGCTGGACCCGGCCGCCTCCGACCGGCTCCTGCAGGTGGTCGCGGACGCGCGGGAGCGGCTGGGCGTGCCGGCGCTGCAGGTGGCGGTGGTGCAGGGCGGTGAGCTGGTCTGGACGGGCGCCGTCGGCTGGGCCGACCCGCCGGCCAGGCGGCCCGTGACGGCGGAGGACCGGTTCCACATCGGCAGCGTGAGCAAGCTGTACACCGCCGCCCTCATCCTGCGGCTGGCCGAGGCGGGCATGCTCTCGCTGGATGACCCGGTGAGCCGGTTCGTCCCCGACATGCCCGACGGGGACCGGATCACCGTGCGGCAGCTGCTGAACCACACCAGCGGGCTTGCCAACTACACCGAGAACATGGGCTTTAACCTGAAGACGGTGCTCCTGCGCCGTCGGTGGCGTGTCGAGGAGTTGCTGGAGGTCATCCGGCAGCAGGCGCCCCGCTCGGCAACGGGAACCGAGCACTACTACTCCAACAGCAACTACGTGCTCCTCGGCCGCATCGCCGAGGCGGCGGGAGGGCGGTCGTTTGCCGACCTGCTGCACGACCAGGTGCTCGGGCCCCTGGAGCTGACGAACACCTTCGTGACCGCCGACGAGGCGCGCTCCCTGGGCACCGTGCGGGGGTACGATGTGACGGTTCTGGGCACCGGCCGGCTGGGGATCAAGCTGGACATGGAGCGGTTCAGGGCGCCGTTGGAGACCTCGGCCTTCGCCGCCGGCGCCGTGACGGCCAGCGCCGCCGACGTGGCCCGGTTCACCTACGGCCTCCTGGGGGGCCGGCTGCTGGCTGATTCCACACTCCAGTCCATGCTGACCTTCGTGGACGCCCCTGACGAGGACATGCCCGCGCAGACAGGGTACGGCCTGGGGGTACGGCGTCTGGTCATTGGCGGCCAGGAGATGGTGGGCCACACCGGCACCCTCCCGGGGTACAGCAACGTGGCGCTCTACTCCCCGGCCCATGACCACGCCATCGCCGTGCTCTCCAACCTCTCCATGTCGGAGGTCACCGATGTGCTTGCGGAGGTCCAGGCCGTGCTTCTGGAGCCTCCCTCAGCCAGGTGACCCGCGGGGACGCCGCACCGGCACCGCAGCCCCGGGGGCGCTCCGCAGCGGGCCGTCAGGGGTGAGATCCGACAGCGCGTGTGGACGGCCGCTGCATCCCGCCGTTTACGCTGGACGAGTTGCGTCAGCCCGTCACGAGAGGAGATGGTGGCCATGTTCAGCCGGATCCGGCGCGCCAGGCCGTCCGAGGCCGGGGCGCTCTCTGCCCTGGCGCTGCGCTCCAAGGCGTATTGGGGCTACGACCCGGACTTCATCGCACGGTGTCGGGAGGACCTCACGGTGACCGAGGCGATGATCGCCGCCCACGACGTGTTTGTTGCGGAACACCGCGGCAGGCTGCTCGGGTTCTACGTCCTGAAGCCAGGCCCGGCAGACGAGGGTGCCCTGGACTTCATGTTCGTCGACCCGACGGCCATCGGCCAGGGGATCGGCCGGCAACTCTGGCGCCACGCGGTGCAGCAGGCCGCAGGCCATGGGTACAAGGCGCTCCGCATCGACGCCGACCCCCATGCGGAGGGGTTCTACCGCAAGATGGGCGCGGTGCGGGCGGGGGAGGTGGCCTCCACCGTCGACCCGGGGCGGATGCTGCCCCTGATGCGGTACCGGCTGTAAACCAGAAGCCGCCCCTGCGGGGCGGCTTCGCCGCGCTTACCCTTCCAGCACCTCCCGTGCGTCCTTCAGGGCTTGCCCGACCAGTTCGTCGGGCGTGGCGTGGGCCTTGTACCACCCGCGCTCGATGGCCAGACGGGTGCAGCGTTCATGCTCGGCCAGGGCGTCGGTGAGGTGAGTGGTCAGGAGGCGGCGCAGGTCGGGGTTGGTGGTCTCCAGAACGGCTGTGCAGTAGGCCATCGCCTTCAGCTTGGCCGCTGTGAGCAGACCTTCTGCGATTACCCGGTCCTCGGGCTTCATGCCCATGGCCTCGCCGATCGCGCTGATCACCGTCGACACCGTGCATCCCTCCTATCCGCCGAGTCCCCGGGCCCGGCAGAAGTCATGCAGGGCCCTGACGTGGGCCTGGCCCGTCTGCAGGCAGGCGGTGAGCTGCTGGCGCAGGTCGGGGTCGCTGACCATCGCCAGCATCGACTTGGTCTTCTGGACGTCGCCCGACTCCAGCCGGATCAGCTCGTTGAGCACCAGCATTTCGTGGGTGGTCACGTCCCGGGTCTGGGTGGGTGTGCTCAACCTGTCAGCTCCTTTCGCGTGCGGATTCCCGCGGTGGCGACCCGTCGCCGCGCGGCGCGGGCCATCACCCGGGCGCTGCACCTAGTATGCCGACATCGGGGACGGAAAAGCCGCCGCTTTCGGTGCGGCGGCTTTTCGATGCATGCGCTCAGACCTTGAAGCGGCCGATGTGCTCGCTGAGCTCCGAGGCCAGGTCGGCCAGCTGCTTGGCCGAGTGCGTGATCTGCTCGATGCCGGCGGTCAGCTCTTCCGTGGAGGCCGCGACCTCCTGGCTGGAGGCGGCCGTCTGCTCGGCCGTCGCCGCGATGGACTCGAAGGCCTCCGTCACGAGCCGGGCGTTCTCGGCCATCTGCTCGGTCGCGGCGGTATGCCCGCCGGAAATGGCCGCCACCTCGTCGATGGCCTTCTGGATGGACTGGCTGACCGAGACCAGATGCCCGGCGGCCTCGGAAATCGCCGCCACGTGGCCGGTGGTCTGCTCGACCATCCCCACGATCTCCTGCAGGGCGCGCCCGCCGTCCTCCGCCAGATGAGCGCCCTTCTGCACCTGATCGCTCACCTCGGTGATGCCGCTGACGGCCCGGGCCGTGGCGGTGCGGATCTGCTCGATCAACTGGGCGATGTCGCCGGCGGACGAGCCCACCCGTTCCGCGAGCTGGCGGACCTCCTCGGCCACCACGGCGAACCCCCGCCCCTGATCGCCGGCGCGGGCGGCCTCGATGGCTGCGTTGAGGGCGAGCAGGTTGGTCTGGTCGGCGATCGCGGTGATGGTGTCGGTGATCGCCCCGATCTGACCCGACAGGTCGCCCAGCTGGGCCACCTGCGCGGCCGACCGCTCGACGCTGCTCCGGATGGCCTGCATGGCCTCCACGGACTCATCCACCACCCGCTTGCCGGCGTGCGCGGTGGAAAGGGTCTGCTCGGCGATCTCCCGCATCAGCGCCGATTTCTCGGCCACGTCAGTGAGATTGGCCATCATCCGCTGGGCGTCGGCGGCCACGCTCTCGGTCTGCTGCGCCTGACGCTGCGCCCCGGCCGCGATCTGGGCGATGCCGTCCTGCAGCTCGCGGACCTGCTGCAGGCTGGTGGCCGCGGCCTGCGACTGGACGCTCGTCCCCTGCGCGATCTGGCTCACCGCGGCCGCGACCTGCCGGGACGATTCGGCCATGGTCCCGGTGGTGGTGCGCAGCTCCTCGGCCCACCGGGTCGCCTGGCGCCCGGAATCGGCGATCTGGCTGATGAGATCGCGCAGGCCCGTCAGCATCGTGTTCACCAGGGCGGCCAGCATCCCGATTTCGTCCTGCGACTGGATGTTCAGTTCCGGCACGGTGAGGTCGCCGCCCGCGACCCAGCCGGCCACGTCGGCCACGCGGTTGAGCGGGCGAGCAATCGAGCGCGTCAGCGTCATGGAGATCACCACCGCCAGCACCAGGCTGACGCCGGCCAGGGCGCCGGCCGCGTACTGCATGCGCCGCAGTTCCTGCTGGGTGGCGAGCATGACCTGTTCAGCCTGCTGGTCCACGTACTGCGCGATCGCGTTGGCGGCATCGACATAGTCCGCGAGGAGCGAGGTCAGCGTGCCCATGGCCCGGCGGGCGCCCGTGGGTTCCATCTGGAAGATGCCCTGGGCCTGCGCGTCGAAGCGCTGACCGGCGTCCCGCAGGTCGGCCACCAGCTTCAGGGACTCGTCGCTGGCTGCGGTGACCTCCAGGTCGTAGATGATGGCCTGGGCATCGGCGAGGTAGCCGAGGTACTCCGTATGCGCGTCGGGCATGCCTGCCGCATATCCCAGCACGGCCTGCGCCTGGCCGCGGACCGCCGCCTCCAGGCGGGCGGTGTGGATCTGCGCGATCCGCAGGTCGTTGGCCAGCAGGTCGTACCGCTGCTGCTGAATGAGCAGAGCACGGAAACTGAGGCCGGCAGCGAGAAGCATGAGGAGGATGACGCCAGAGAAAGATGTCGCAAGTTTTCTTCCGATGGTCCAGCGCATGGTTGATGAGCCTCCCACCGATCTAGGGTTTATCAGCCATAATTGGATATCCGCTGGAAATGACCTTCATCAAAATGTTCTGCATCCAGGAAAGTTCACCTTCTTGAGCACTTGGAGCCCCGTGTCGAGACGCAGGCACCCCCACTCGGCGGACCCGATTGAATTGGCAAAGTTTATTGCGTTATAGTGTTTATAGGTCTAGCTTGACTGGAGGAGGCCGACCGAGTGACACCGGAAGAAATGTGGCAGCTGGTAGAGCGACGGCGGCGACGGTTCGTGGCGACCCTGGTGTCGGCCGCCCTGCTGATGGTCGTGGGCGCTTCTGCGATCGGCCAGATCTTCGGCGACCGGTATGGGATGATCACCCTCCTGGTGGTCGTGATCGGCGCTCTCCTCTTCATCTGGCGGGACTGGCGCTGCCCGGCGTGCCAGAAAGGCCTGGGAGTCGAGTTCCGGCCGCGGGTCTGCCCAAACTGCGGCGCACGGCTCGCACCTCCGGATTCGCCCCCGGAAGCGTAACCCGAAAAGCGGTCCCTGCGGGGACCGCTTTTCGCGCGCTTGCAAACCGGGCGGGGCCGTCGTATGATTTAGTTCTGTATCGAACGTTCGATGGCGAACGAGGTGAACCGCTTGCCGCCCTTGCGCTCTGAAATCGGTGAGCTGTGGCACCGGCTGAACCGGGAGATGCGCGTCGCGCTCAACGACGTGTTCCGGGAGTCGGCCATGCCGCCCCCTGTCTTCTTCATGCTCCGGGAGATCGCGCGCGAGCCCGGCATCACCGTCTCCGAACTGGCCCGGCGCGTCGCCATGGTGAAGAGCCACGTCTCGCGCACGGTCGACCACCTGGCCCGTCGGGGATACGTCCGAAAAGCGTCGGACCCCGCTGACCAGCGGCTCATCCGGCTCTATGCCACGCCTGCCGCCGGCCCGGCCCTGGAACACACGGCGCGGGAGCTGCAGGCCGCCTGGCAGGCCGTGGCGGCGAACGTGCCCGAGGAGGAGCTGGCCGCCGTGGAGCAGGGAATGCGCATTCTGCTCCGTGCACTGGAACGCTACCTGGCCACCCGGGAAGGAGAGAACGCCTGACGTGATCAAGCTGCTCCGCTTCCTGAAACCGTACGCGCCCCTTGCCGCGCTCACCCTGCTTCTGGTGTTCCTGCAGGCCGTGGCCGAGCTCTACCTGCCCTGATGGCGGACATCGTCGACGTCGGCATCGTAAGCGGCGACACCGGCTACATCCTGCGCGTCGGCGCGCTGATGCTCTTGGTGGCCCTGGGCGGCACGGCGGTGGCCGTGCTGGCGAGCTACTTCTCCAGCCGGGTCTCGATGGGCCTCGGCCGCGACCTGCGCAAGGCGGTCTTCAGCCGGGTCCAGGGGTTCTCCCTGCACGAGGTAGACCGCTTCGGCGCCGCCACGCTCATCACCCGCACCACCAATGACATCACCCAGGTGCAGAACGTGGTCATGGTCATGCTCCGCATGCTGCTCTTCGCGCCCATGATGGCGATCGGCGGCGTGATCATGGCGCTCTCCAAGGACCCCACCCTGTCGCTGGTCATCGTCTTCGTGCTGCCGGTGCTGGGCGCCACCATCGGCGCGGTGGCGGCGAAGGCGCTTCCGCTCTTCCGGGCGATGCAGCAGAAGATCGACCGGCTCAACCGGGTCGTGCGGGAGGGGCTGACCGGCATCCGGGTCATCCGGGCATTCAACCGCGTGGCCTACGAGCAGGAGCGGTTCGTCGACGCCAACCGCGACCTCACCGAAACGGCCATCACGGTCAACCGGCTGATGGGCGCGCTCATGCCCGTGATGATGCTGCTGATGAACCTCACGGCCATCGCGGTGGTCTGGTTCGGCGGCATCCGCATCGACGCCGGCCACATGGAGGTCGGCGACCTGATGGCCTTCATCCAGTACGTGATGCACATCATGTTCTCGATGATGCTGCTTTCGATGATGTTCGTCCTGCTGCCCCGCGCCTCGGCCTCCGCCGCGCGCATCAACGAGGTGCTGGACGTCGTGCCGGCCATCGCCGACCCGCCCGAACCCCGCGCGTCTGGCCCTGTGCGCGGGGAGGTGGAGTTCCGAAACGTGACCTTCCGGTACCCCGGCGCCGAGCGCCCGGCCCTGGAGTCGATCTCCTTCCGGGCGCGCCCCGGCGAGGTCACCGCCATCATCGGCGGCACCGGCGCCGGGAAGACCACCCTGGTCAATCTGATCCCCCGCTACTACGACGTGCAGGAAGGCGCCGTGCTGGTGGACGGCGTCGATGTGCGTGAGTGGCGCCAGGCCGACCTCCGGGCCGGCATCGGCTACGTGCCGCAGCGGGCCATGCTCTTCAGCGGCACCATCGCGGAAAACATCCGCTTCGGCAAGGCCGACGCCACGGAGGAAGAGATCGCCCGGGCCGCCGCCATCGCCCAGGCTGACGGCTTCATCGCCGAGATGAAGGACGGCTACGCCAGCGAGATCGCCCAGGGCGGCACCAACGTCTCCGGCGGTCAGAAGCAGCGGCTGACCATCGCCCGGGCCCTGGTGCGCCGGCCGGCGATCTACATCTTCGATGACAACTTCTCCGCCCTCGACTTCCGCACCGACGCCCGGCTGCGGGCCGCGCTGAAGCCGGAGATCGCCCGGTCGACGGTCTTCATCGTTGCGCAGCGGGTCAGCACGGTCATGGACGCCGACCGCATCATCGTGCTGGACCAGGGCCGCGTGGCCGGCATGGGCACCCATCGCGAACTACTGCAGAGCTGTGAGGTCTACCGGGAGATTGTGGCCTCCCAGCTCGCCGAGGAGGAACTGGCATGAGCGCCCGGCGCGGACACGGTCATGGTCACGGCATGGGCCCGGCGATGGCGAGGGCGGGCGAGAAGCCCCGCGACTTCCGGGGCACCCTCCGGCGGCTGCTTCGTTACCTGCGGCCCCGGCTCTGGCAAATCGGCATGGTCTTCCTGCTCACCGTCCTCAGCACCCTGTTCAGCATCGTCAGCCCCCGGATCATGGGCAAGGCGACCACCGTCCTTTTCGATGGGCTGCTGGCGAGGAACGCCGGCATTCCCGGCGCGGGGATCGACTTCGCCCAGATCGCCCGCATCCTGGCGCTGCTGGGCTTCCTCTACCTCATCAGCGCCGGCTTCGGCGTGCTGCAGCAGTACGTCATGGCCGGCATCTCCCAGCGCACGGTGTACGACCTGCGGAACCGGGTGAACGAGAAGCTCGCCCGCCTGCCCCTGAGCTTCTACGACCGGCACACCCACGGCGAGATCCTGAGCCGCGTGACCAACGACATCGACACCATTGCCACCACGCTTCAGCAGAGCCTGACGCAACTGATCACCGCCATCGTCACGCTGGTGGGCGTGGTCGTCATGATGCTGGCCATCAGCCCGGTGCTCACGCTGGTCACCCTGGTCTCGCTGCCGCTATCGGCCATCGTCACCGTCGGGGTGGCCAGGCGATCCCAGCGCTACTTCCGGGCCCTGCAGGCCGCGCTGGGCGAGCTCAACGGGCACGTGGAGGAGACCTTCACCGGCCATCAGGTGGTGAAGGCCTTCGGGCAGGAGGCCGAAGCGGTGGCCGAGTTCGACCGCATCAACCACCGCCTGTACGAGGCGGGCTGGAAGGCGCAGTTCGTCTCGGGCATCATCATGCCGCTGATGGGCCTGGTGAACAACATCGGCTACGTGATCGTCGCGGTGGTCGGCGGCATCTTCGTCACCCGCCGGGCGGTGGAGATCGGCGACATCCAGGCCTTCATCCAGTACGCCCGGCAGTTCAGCCAGCCGATCACGCAGACGGCCAACATCGCGAACATCATCCAGTCCACCATCGCCGCCGCCGAGCGGGTCTTTGAGCTGCTGGACGAGGAGGAGGCCGTGCCCGACCCGGCTGATCCCGTGCGCCTGGAGCGGCCCCGGGGCGAGATCCGTTTCGAGGACGTCCGGTTCAGCTACAAGCCGGACAAGCCGTTGATCGAGGGGCTCAGCCTCGCGGCCCGGCCCGGCCAGGTGATCGCCGTCGTGGGGCCCACCGGCGCCGGCAAGACCACACTGGTCAACCTGCTGATGCGGTTCTACGAGCTGGACGGCGGGCGGATCACCGTGGACGGCGTGGACATCCGCCGGCTGCGGCGCGGCGAACTGCGCTCCCTCTTCGGGATGGTGCTGCAGGACACGTGGCTCTTCCACGGCACGATCCGGGAGAACATCGCCTACGGCCGGGAGGGGGCCACCGAGGAGGAGATCGTGGAGGCGGCCCGCCTGGCGCACGCGGACGGTTTCATTCGCGCCCTGCCCGACGGGTACGACACCGTGCTGAACGAGGAGGCCTCGAACCTCTCGCAGGGCCAGAAGCAGCTGCTCACCATCGCCCGGGCCTTCCTGGCGGACCCGGCCATGCTGATCCTGGACGAGGCGACCTCTTCGGTGGACACCCGGACGGAGCTGCAGATCCAGCAGGCCATGCAGTCCCTGATGAAGGGGCGGACCAGCTTCGTGATCGCGCACCGGCTCTCGACGATCCGGGACGCCGACCTCATCCTGGTCATGGACCACGGCCGGATCGTGGAGCAGGGCACGCACGAGGAGTTGCTGGCGGCGGGCGGCCACTACGCGGACCTGTATTACAGCCAGTTCGCCGGCGGTCAGAGCCTGGCCGGATGACGGACGGTGCAACGCGAGATCGGGCGGCGCCCGCGGTGGCACCGCCCGATCTGGACATCTTCCGTTGTTACGATGCTGCCGCCTGGTTGGGCAGCTGAGACTCGACGATGCGGATGCCGTACTTCTCGCCGATGGCGATGACCTCCGCCTTCATGGCCGGCAGCCCGTTCACTTTGACGTCCAGGGGCTCGCTGGCCAGCCGGTCGAGGGTGATGACCGAGCCGGGGCCCATGGCCAGGATGTCGCCCAGGGGCAGCCGGGCCCTGCCCAGCTCCACGCTCAGGGTGAGCTCGATGTCCAGCAGCACCCCGCGCAGCCCGGGCGGGATCCTCGCTGCCAGCGCCCCTCCGGCCCCGGCGGCCTGCGCACGGGCGGCTGCAGGCGCCCCGGCTGTGGCGGAAGGCGCGGCGGCCGGCACCCCTGTAGCGGCGGCGGGTGCGGCTGCCGCAGACTCGGTGGCTGCGGTGGCCTGGACGGACGGAGTTGCCGGGGCGGCCGGCGCTTCGTGCCGGCTTTCCGACCGCCTGGCGGCACGGGAGGCGGCCAGCGCAGCGTCAAGCTCGGCCTGGGTCACCGGGCCCAGATCGACGACCGACTCGAAGTCTGCCGGGTCCTTCCGGGCGGCGTCGCCGGCGCTCGCGGCCGGTGTGGAGGCGGTTTCGGGCGAACCTTCGGCAGCTTCCGCATCTGAAGCTTCCTTCCCGGCGCTGTCGGCGGCCAGCAGGCTGGCCACCAGCGCGTCGATCTCGCTCTGCGACAGCTTCTTGGGCAACGCGGCTCTCTCCTCTTCAAACATTGAGACGTTTCTATACTTCGATCGTTCTGGGTCGCTTCCCTGCCTGGGCAGCGGACATTTCCCCGCTGCGGGTGGACATACCGGGGAGACGGGCCTATAGTTAAGTATTATACGTGTATACTACCTACGAAAGAAGGCGCCGTCGGATATGGAATCGTGGCAGAAGAACGTGGCGGTCCTGTGGGCCGCGGTCTTTGTGGCAGCAGCCTGCTGGACGATGGTGATGCCCTTCATGCCGGTCTTCCTGAGCGAGGACCTGGGCGTTGGGAGCGGCGTCACCGTCTGGGCCGGGGTGCTCGGCGCGGTCAACTCCGGCTGCATGGCGATCACCGCCCCGATCTGGGGCGCCCTGGGCGACCGCTGGGGCCGCAAGGCGATGATGATCCGCGCGGGCCTCTTCCTGGGAGTCGCCTACGTGCTGATGGCCTTCGTCCGCAACCCTTACGAGCTGCTCGGCGTCCGCATGATGATCGGCTCCCTGACCGGGTTCATTCCCACCGCGACGGCGCTGGTGGCCACCACGACCCCTGAGCGCCACGTGGGCCGAGCCCTCTCGGTGGTGGCCACCGGCAACCAGGCGGGGTCGATTCTGGGACCGGCGCTGGGGGGCTTCCTCGCCGATCTGGTCGGCATTCGCTACACCATGGCCCTGAGCGGCGTCGCCGTATTCGCAGCCACACTGCTGGTGCTGGTGGCGGTGCGGGAGCAGTTCCAGCGGCCGGCACAGCAGCAGGCGCGCCTCTTGGGCGACATGCGCCACCTCGTGCAGGGCGGGCCGCTGCTCCTGATCCTGGCCACCACGGTCCTGATGATGGCCTCCCAGGCGGCGATGGAGCCGATCCTGATCCCCTACATCCGTGAGCTGTTGGGACCGGACAAGCCCAACTGGCTGGCCGGTGTGATCTACTCGGTGCCGGGCATCGCCTTTGTGCTCGCCGCCCCGTCGTGGGCGCGGCTCGGCGAGCGGTGGGGTTACGCCACAACCGTCACCCTCGGCCTCCTGGGCGGCGCGCTGTTCACGGTGCCGCAGGCCGTCGTGCAGGGCGGGCTGGGAATGGGCTTCTTCCGGCTGACGGCGGGCCTCGCGCTTGCCGCCGTCACGCCTGGCCTCTCCGCCCTCATCGCGATGTCGGTCCCGCGGGAGCAGCGGGGCAAGGCGTTCGGGCTCAACCAGTCGGCGTTCAACGTCGGCGCCATGCTGGGGCCGCTCCTCGGAGGCGTGATGGGCGATCGGCTGGGCATTCGCTGGGTCTTCCCTGCCACCGCCGTCCTGCTCCTGGTCGCGGCCGCCTGGTGCTGGACCTTCGTGCGGGCCCGCATCCCGCGCCAGACCAAGGAAGAGCGGCCGGCGTAGCCGGACCTTCCCGCCGCCGGGTCAGGCCTCGGCCTGCTCCTGCGCGGCCTTCTCCGCCTCCTCCTGCTCCCGCCGGCGCTGCCGGTGGGCGGCCAGGGCCTCACGCACGTCCTCATTCTCCTGCAGGAAGGTCGTCAGGTCCTGGATACAGCGCACGGTCGACGGGCTGACGTGGTGCTCAATGCCCTCCACGTCCACCTCAATGGCCTCTTCCGGCACGCCGATCGTTCGGAGGAACTCCGACAGCATGGCGTGCCGGTCTTTCATCTCCTCACCCAGCATTTCGCCCGCAGGTGTGAGGACCAGCCCGCGGTAGCGCTCATAATGGATATAACCCGCCTCAGCCAGCTTCTGGACCATCTTCGTGACCGAAGACGGCTGAAGGTTGAGCTCGATGGCGATGTCGCTGACCCGGGCATAGCCCTTCGTCTGGATGAGTTCGTAGATCTTCTCGACGTAATCTTCCATGCTCGGGGTTGCCATGGCCATCCTCATTTCTTGGAACCGATTGTGTCTTTATCTTAGCATAGACCGTCCCCTGCGGCCATGTCCCTGCCTTCCGGGAAGAGGTTGAGGGGGGTGAAGTCGATGGCGTCGCAGGACACCAGGCGGTAGCGGATGGTGCCCTGAAGACCCTGATACGCGCGGTACGGGGCGTTGGGCCCGTGCAGGTGGCCGTAGACGCAGAGCAGGACGCCGCCCCACTCCTCCAGCAGCCGGGTGAACTCCGTCGGCTGGTGGTCATCGGCCACCGGCGGGTAGTGGAGCATGACGATGTACGCTTCCGCTCCCAGCTTCCGGCCGGCCTCCAGCGAGAGCTGCAGACGGCCCACCTCGCGCCGGTAGATCTTTTCGTTATGGGCGGGGTCTTCTTCCCACGACCGGTCGCCGGGGGTGATCCAGCCCCGGGTGCCGCAGACCGCGACGGGCACATCTACGCAGGGCACGGAACCTTCGGGCAGCAGCACGGCGTCATTCTGGATGAAGGAGATGGTGCTGAGCGGCAGTTCCCGAAGCTTCTTCAGCGACTGCCACCAGTAGTCGTGGTTTCCAGGGATGAGGAGTTTGCGCCCGGGCAGCCTGTCGATCTCCTGCAGGTCGGGCAGGGCCTCGGCGAGGGTCATGCCCCAGGAGATGTCGCCGGGGACCAGCACGTAGTCATCCGGTCCCACCGTGGCCTCCCAGTTCTGGAGGAAACGCACGGCATGGTCGGCCCAGCGGGGGCCGAAGATGTCCATGGGCTTGTTGACGGCCAGGCTGAGGTGGGGGTCTCCGATTGCGTAAATGGCCACGGGGGAACCTCCTTCTTAGCGGTGGGCGGTGGGTCGTGAGGGGTGAGCCGGAGGTGGCAGTGAGCCGTTCAGGAGTCGGCCCAGGCTCGAAGTGCGGTTGCCATGCTCCGGAACCGCCCGTTGCATGCCAGATGCGGACATTTAGGCGCATAACACGTAAGGGGCTGGCTGAGTTTTAACGTAGCGGAGGGGGTGACTGCCGTCAAGGGATGGACCCTGACCTGGGCGGAGCTGCTGGGGGCGGCGCTCCTGTTCTACAACCTGATGGTATTTCTGACTTACGCCTGGGACAAGCTCCGGGCCGGCCGCGGGGGGCGGCGGGTGCCGGAGCGGAGGCTGCTCTGGCTGGCGGCCCTGGGCGGGGGCGCGGGCGCCATGCTGGGGATCTACCTGATCCGGCACAAGACCCGGAAGCCCCGGTTCGCCATGGGCGTGCCCGCCCTGCTGGCCGCCCAGGTCGGGCTGGCGGTCTGGTTGGCGCATCGCCTGGGCTGAGCCCCGGTGGGCGCAGCCGGGCGTATGAGCGGGCTTCCTTTGGCTGACAGGAGGGGAGGCGGGACCTGTGGAAGAGTGGCCGATGGGAGGGTTCGACGTGGGGGCGTATGTGCGCAGTGCGGTCGCCGTGCTCCTGCTGGTGCTGCTGGGGTGCAGCCCGGCCTGGGGGCCTGCGCCGGGTGAGGCGCGGATCGGGCTGGTGAAGGTGGTCGACGGGCTGGAGCAGCCGCTCTACATCGCCCATGCCGGAGACGGAAGCGGCAGGCTGTATATCGTGGAGCAGCCCGGCCGGGTGCGGGTCCTGGAGGAGGGCAGCCTGCTGCCAGAGCCCTTCCTCGACCTGACCGACCGGGTGCTGAGCCGGGGAGACGAGCAGGGGCTCCTGGGACTGGCCTTCGCGCCTGATTTCCCGGAGAGCGGTGTCTTCTACGTCCACTACACGGGCCGGCCCGACGGGCGTACGGTGCTCGCCCGGTACCGGCTGCAGGACGGCAACCCCCGCCGGGGCGATGCGGGCTCTGAGGAGGTGCTGCTCACCGTCGAGCAGCCCTACGCCAACCACAACGGCGGCGCGCTGCTCTTCGGGCCCGACGGGTACCTCTACCTGGCCCTGGGCGACGGCGGCTCGGCCGGCGACCCCGGGAACCATGCGCAGGACCTGGGGAGCCTGCTGGGCAAGATTCTGCGGCTGGACGTCTCGCAGCCGGGGCCCTACCGCATCCCGCCCGACAATCCCTTCGCCGGCGGGCCGGGCCGGGAGGAGATCTGGGCCTACGGCCTGCGGAACCCCTGGCGGATCAGCTTCGACCGGGCCACCGGCGACCTGTACATCGCCGACGTGGGCCAGAACACCGTAGAGGAGGTCAACTTCCAGCCCGCAGACAGCCCCGGCGGCGAGAACTACGGCTGGCGCGTGTGGGAGGGCTCGCGGCGGTTTGCACAGGGCGAGGCGCCGGGAGCGGTCTTTCCCGTGGCCGAGTACACCCACGCCGAGGGCGGGTGCTCGATTACGGGCGGCTACGTTTACCGCGGAGAGGCCATTCCCGAACTGACTGGCACCTATCTCTACGGCGACTACTGCACGGGCTACATCTGGGGACTCCGGAAGCAGGACGGCCAGTGGGAGACCGCCCGCCTCCTGGATTCGGAGCTCAACATCACCTCGTTCGGCGAGGACGAGGCGGGTGAAGTCTACGTGGTCCATCGCCGGGGAGCGGTCTATCGCATTGTTGCAGCCGACTGAGCGCAGCCGTGCAGGCGGCGCGGAGGAGGTGGTTCCCGTGGAACGGATCCGTACCGTCGTTGAGGAAGCGCACCGGCTCAGTGGAGAAGGGGCGCTCTGGCCGGAGTTCGCTCTTGCGGCCGTCCCGATTCTGCTCTATGACGACCGCGAGGCGTGGCTTGTCGGGCACCCGGCCCCGCCGGAGGGCTACCGGCCTTCCGGGGAGGTGGCCGGCCGGCCCGTGTACCGGAGCCCCGTGCGGCCCGAGATGATCGCCAACACCGCCGCGCCCGTCGGCGGATACCTGACCGCCCTGATCAACCTGTCGGACCGGCCCCCCTCCGATGAGGCGGCCCTGGCGCGGCTGATCCTGCACGAGGCGTTCCACGTCTTCCAGCAGGTGGCCCTTCCGGCCATGCCCCGCATGGACATGGAGAAGCTGCAGGTCATGGCGAGCTACCCCGAAAACGACCCGGGAAACAACGCCATGGCCATCGTGGAGAACCGGCTTCTGGCCCGCGCCCTCGCAGGGGAGCACGAGGCCGTGCCTGCATTCCTGTCCATGCGCCGGCACCGGCACAGGCGGCTGGTCCGGCTGGATCAGAGCGACGTGCCCGTCTACGAAGAGACCGTGGAATGGGTGGAGGGAACCCCCACCTACGTGGAGCTGCGGGCCGGGGCGCCGCTGGACGACCTGATCGGGCGGCTCGGGACCTACAACCGGGGCGGCCGCCATGCCGCCTACCGGCGCCTCTACGACACCGGCGCGGCGCAGGCGGTGCTGCTGGACCGGTTTGCGCCCGGCTGGCAGGCACGGCTGGCGGAGAGTGGCGGCGCCAGCCTGCAGGAGCTGCTCCGGGAGAGCCTCAACGAGCCTCTGCCGCCCGTGGGCCAGGTGGTGGTGGCCGAAGGGCTGGCGGCCGTGCTGGAGGCGGAGGAGGAGGCCGAGGCACAGCGTCAGGATCGGATCGCCGGGCTTCTGCGGGAACTGGAGGAGGGCCCCGGCGTCCTGGTGGAGATCGCGCTGCCGCCTGCGGTGAAGGGCGGCATGTGGGACCCGACCAACCTGCTGAACATCTCCCCCGGCCGGAGGCTTCACACCCGGTTCTGCGGCGCCGTGGGACCGGACGGCCTGCGGGTGACCATCCACGCGCTCTGCCTGGAGGAGTGGGGCGAGACGGGCAGGCGGTTCAGGCTGCGGGTGCCCGCGCGGCCGTCCATCGACCAGGGCGCACGGCTGCGGGTGGAGGGTGAGGGGCTCGACGTTGACGCGCCCGGCGGGCGGGTGGAAGACGGAGCAGACGGACTGCGCGTTCAGATTCAGCTTCCTGAACTGTGAGCCTGCCCGGGGCAGCTTCCTCTTGACGGGTTACTAACCACCGGTTATATTGTAACCGGTGGTTAGTAACCGATGGTTACAAGAGGGGGAGGACGGGCGTGGCAAACCGACAGCGATCCCGCAGCGCGGAGACCCGGCAGGCCATCCTGTCGGCGGCAGGGGAGCTGTTCGCGGAGCGGGGCTACGACGGGGTGACCATGCGGGAGATCGCCCGGGCTGCGGGCTGCTCGCACACCGCCATCTACCTGTACTTCAAGGACAAGGAGGCCCTGCTGCACGAGCTGGCCGTGGGGCCGCTCACGGCCCTGGAGGCCGAGCTGGCGGCCGCCCTGGGCGATGTCGGCCTGACCCCGGCGGAGCGGGTGCGGGCGATGGGCCGGCGGTTCATCCGCTTTGGACTCACCCATCGGAACAGCTACCACGTGCTCATGATGGCCCGGGCCGGACGGGTGGATGAGGAGGAGCCGGATCTGGCCGTCAACGCACTCAGGAACCGGCTCTTCGCCCTGCTCCGGCGCGGGATCGCGGCCATGCTGCCCGACGGCACCCCTGATGAGCGGGTGCTCGCCTACAGCAGGGTGGTCTTCTTCCACGTGCACGGCATCGTGGAGACCTACCGTCTCTCGGAGGAGGCCGTCCCGGCGCTCCTGGCCCGGCTGGGTTCCACCTTCGAGCTGAGCCTGGATGTGCTGCTTGCAGGCATTGAACGGACCGCTGCGGCGGAGGCGCAGAGGGGGGGCAGCCGCCGTGAGGGTTGAGCGGGTGTCTGCGCACATCTGGGCCGTCTCCGTGTGGGTCCTCATCCCGATTCGGGTCTGGCTCGTCGCGGGGGACGACGGCGTCACCCTGGTGGACGCGGGCCTCTCCTTCATGGCGGAGGGGATTCTGCGTGCAATCGACCGCCTAGGGGCGGGCCCCCTGCGGCGCATCCTGCTGACGCACGGCCACAGCGACCACACCGGGGCGATCGCGCCGATCCTGCGCCGGCGCCCCGTGCCGGTGTACGCCCACGAGCGGGAGATCCCGTACATGACGGGGCAGCTTCCCTATCCCCGCCGGCGGCGGCCTGCCGCCGGCCTGGCGCCGGGGGTGGCGGAGCCGCTGGCTGAGGAAGGCCGCGGCGTCCTGGCCCGCGTGGCCGGGCTCCGGCCCTACCTGACCCCGGGCCACTCGCCCGGGCATGTGGCCTACTACCACGAACGGGACCGGGTGCTGCTGGCCGGCGACCTGTTCACGTCGCGGCAGGGGCGGCTCGGCCGGCCGATGGCCATCTTCACGGCAGACATGGAGGAAGCGGTGCGTTCCGGGGCCATCGTCGCGACCCTGCAGCCGGAGCGGCTGGAGATCTGCCACGGCGGCCCCGTGCTGAACCCGGCGGCCCAGATCAGCCAGTACCTCGCGGCTGCCGGGTAGCGCTCGCTGCTGCCGGCGAGCGCGGCGTCCCGGCACGGGTGGACCGGCGCAGAGCCGTACGATATGCTGGCACTGGCAGGATTGGCATGGGCAGGAGGTGACGCTCGATGCCGCACATCCTCGTCGTGGACGACGAGCCCGGCCTCGTCAAGGGGCTGCGGCTGAGCCTGGAGCAGGAAGGCTTCCAGGTGACCACCGCGTCCGACGGGCGGGAGGCGCTGGAGAAGTTTCGGGCAGGCGACTTCGACCTGATCGTGCTGGACCTGATGCTGCCGGAGGTGGACGGACTCACCGTGTGCCGGGAGGTGCGCGCCGCCGGCATGACGCCGATCATCATGCTCACGGCCAAGGCAGACGATATCGACAAGATCCTCGGCCTGGAGATGGGGGCAGACGATTACCTCACCAAGCCCTTCAACACCCGGGAGCTGATCGCCCGCATCAGGGCGGTCCTGCGCAGGGCCGAGGCGCCTTCGCGGCAGGAGCAGGAGGGCCGGGTGGCGGTGGGCGACCTGGTGCTGCATACCCGGCAGCGGCGGGCGGAGGTGGCGGGCCGTCCCCTGGAGCTGACGGCCCGGGAGTACGACCTGCTGGAACTGCTGGCCCGCCACCCCGGGGTGGTGTACACCCGCCAGGAGCTGCTGGACCTGGTCTGGGGCTACGACTTCGCCGGCGACGACCGCACCGTGGACGTTCACGTCCGGCGCATCCGTGAGAAGCTGGAGGAGGAGCCCTCCCGGCCCCGCTACCTGCGCACCAAATGGGGCGTGGGCTACTATCTGGAGGCCGAGCCATGAGGCGGCCGGGCCACTGGCCGCTCGGGGTTCAGCTCGCCCTGGCCTTCGCGCTGGTGACCGTCCTCGCCCTGGGCGGGAGCGGCGCCCTCCTGCTCTACCAGACCAGCGACCGGCTGATGGAGGAGCGCGCCGAGTCCGTCCTGGCCTGGGGGCAGGCCGCGGCGGGGCTTGCGGCAGAGTACTGGGCCGAGCCGCAGGAAGGCATGACGCTGGCCCTGTACCGCTTCCACCAGCAGAGCGGCATCCGGCCGGTGGCCGTGGACGGCCGGGGCGTGGTGATCGCCGACATCACGACGGGCACGCCGCTTCTGGGACAGCGCCTGACGCACCCCGAGGTGCATGGGGCCCTGGCCGGGAAGCCCACCACTGGGGCCCGGCGGCTGCCCACCGGCGAGTGGGTGATGTACGCCGGCGTTCCGGTGGTGGTCGGCGAGGCACAGGTCGGCGCCGTCTTGCTGGCGGCTGACATCGGCGCCGTGCGGGATGCGCAGCAGGACCTGCTCCGGCAGCTGGCCTGGGTGGCCGGCGCCATGGCGCTCCTGGCGGTCCTGCTCGGCGTGCTGCTGGCCCGGTATCTCACCCGCCCGCTGGTGCGGCTGCGCGAGGCCGTCTCGCGCCTCGCCCGCGGCCGGCTCGACACCCGGGTGACGCCCGGCGGCAGCAGCGAGCTGCGGGACCTGGGGCACGGCTTCAACCGCATGGCCGCGGAGCTGGGCCGGCTGGACCGGCAGCGCCGGGCCTTCGTCGCGGACGCCTCCCACGAGCTGCGCACGCCCATCGCCGCCATCCGGGCGCTCGCGGAGCCGTTGCTCACCGACCGCCCCGTGGACGTGGCGGTCTACAAGGAGCATCTGCAGGACATCGTGCACGAGTGCGACCGGGCCGGCAGGCTGGTCAACTCGCTGCTGGAGCTGGCGCGCCTCGACATGCGGGCCGAGGCGCGCAGCCAGGCCGGGGAGGGGGCGGAGCCCGTCGATCTGCGCCAGATCGCGGAGGAGGTGGCGCACGCCCTGGAGCCGCTGGCGGCGGAGCGGGGCGTGCGGCTGGAGGTCCTGCCCGGGCCGCCTGTGCTCGCGCCGGCCGTTGCCCGGCTGGTGGAGAGCGTCGTCGGCAACCTGGTGGAGAACGGCATCAAGTACACCCCCCGGGGCGGGTCCGTGCAGGTAGCCGCGGGCGTCGGCCCGGTGCCTGCACTGCGAGAGGCACTGGAAAGCGGCGGCGCGGACCGTGCCGGAGCCGCGCGCGGAGAAGCCGCGGACTCAGCGGCCGTGGCCTGGGTGACGGTGACCGACACCGGAATCGGCATACCGCCGGAGCACCAGGCGCACATCTTTGAACGCTTCTATCGGGTGGACAAGGCCCGCTCACGCGCCACCGGCGGCGCAGGGCTGGGGCTGGCCATCGCGGCCGAGGCGGCGGCGCAGCTGGGCGGCCGAATCCACGTGGAATCCGAGGTGGGCAGGGGCAGCCGGTTTACGTTCATCCTGCCGGTTTAACAGGTGCGTCATACTTTCGTAACAACCTGTCATTCGCGGGTCATACTTGACCGGTAGACTCGGCAGTGGAAACGAACCCGAAAGGAGCAGATAGGTATGAAGCAGACCGGTCGAATGGCCCTGAAGCGGGCGTTGCCTCTGATGCTGGCGGTCGCCCTCGCCGCATCCGGCTGCGCCGGTGTGAGCCCGCAGCAGGCCCCCGAGGGCGAGGCGCCCATCTCCCCGTCTGCCCAGGTGGAGCCTCCGGTGAAGACGCAGACGGTGACCGTGTTTTACCCCGACTGGCAGGTGCAGCACCTGATTCCCGAGCAGCGGCAGGTGTCCGAGGGCAGCGCCGCCGAGCTCGCCACCCGGGTGGTGGAGGAACTGCTGGCCGGGCCCGCCGACCCGCACCTGAAGCGGCCCTTCCCGGAAGGGGTGCGGCTCCTGGAGCCTGTGAAGGTGGCCGACCGGGTGGCGACGGTGAACCTGAGCGAGGAGGTCAGCCAGGTGCAGGGCTCGGCGGCCGTGATGGCCCTGATCAACTCGCTCCGCCTGAGCCTGAGCGAGATCCCGGGCATCGAGCGGGTTCAGCTGCAGGTGAACGGCCGCTCCGACGGCGACCTGGGCGGCATGGTGCTGGAGACGATGGACCGGGGGCTTTACCTCTACCCGGTGCTGCCGAACCCGGAGCGGACGCAGTACCTGCAGGCCCGGGCCGACCAGGGGCTCGATACCTGGCGGCTGGATCCGGCGAAGGTGGCGCGGTTTGAGGGCCGCATGTTCGGCTTCACGGCCGCGGAGCTGGAGCAGGCGGCCATCAGGCAGGACGGCGGCGTGGCCGAGGCTTACGTGACCCGCAACGGCACGACCTACGCCTTCACCCTGGTCCGCAACCCGGCCGCCGGTGAGAACGGGGTGTGGACCGTCGAGAGCCTGAGCCCCATGCAGTGGCACGCCTACGATTCGCTTCCCACTGATCTGCGGGCGTGGGCGGACCGCTACGCCGAGACGACGATCGGCGTGGCCAGGGCCGAACTCGATCGGCTGTACCTGCTGGCCTCCGTGGAGGAGGGCGAGGTGCGCATCACGTCTGCGGGGGCGGAGGATGAGCAGTTCGTGGTCTCGCTGGCGGAGGAGGGCGGAAAGCGGATCTCCATCGCCTCCGTCCCGCTGCCCGGAACCGAGCTGGAGCCGGTCTTCCGCTGGGCGTCTCCGCCGAAGGGGCCTGCCGCCCGGTACACCGATCCCGAGATCCTGCCCCGCCTGTATACGCTGGACGGGGCCGGCCAGGCGAGCACCAAGCTGACGGGTGACGCAGTCATCGCCTCCGCCGTCAGCGAGCCCGGGCGCCTCACGGTGAACGGCTACGCCCGGCACCTGTTCGAGGCCAACGTTGTGGCCCGCCTGCTGGACGGGCAGGGGCAGGAGGTGGCGGTCGGTTTCACCACCGCCGCGGCGTCGATGTGGAACTGGGGCGAGTTCACCATCGTGCTGGAGCACGACCTGCCGCCTGGCGAGTACCGGGTGGAGGTGGGCGACTACAGCATGCGGGACGGCGCCTGGCAGCCGCGGGCCGTGGAGTATGTGACCGTCCGCTGAGTCAGGCTGTGCATGAAGTGGCCCGGAAACCGGGCACCTGACAAGCAGAGCCCTCCCGGCCTGGCCGGGAGGGCTCTGTCTTTATTTGGTAATGCGTTCCGCAACAGCCCCCGGGAAGCAGTTGGAGTCGCCACAGAAGAGCCCGGTTACTGCCCCGCGGACAGCGTCCACGTCTCGTCGAGCACCAGAAAGGCCGATGGCTCCACATACCGGACGATCAGCCGCTCGGACTGGCGGAAGGACTCAGGCAGTTCGTTCCACCACATGGCCCAGACCCGGGTCCGCACCTCGTTCGCCCGGATGTCGTCGGGGCCCGCGGCCCCGCCGAGGTTGGTCATCACCTCGCGGGCGTCGTTTTCGATCTCGAACCCCGGGCCCAGAGCCGGCGGTTCGCCGGGCTCAGCCGTCTCCAGCGGCAGGCGTCCGCCCATCCGGAGGGCGGACTGCACGTACGGCGGCTCCCGCCTGGGCGTGCGCTGCTCAATGCCGATGCCGCTGTCGGTGGCGAATCGCGCCACCAGTTCGCTGTCGTAAAACGGTAGGCTCACCTGGTCCTCGGGATCCATCTCCCCGTCCCGGGAGGACGTCCGCTCCCGGTACTTGGCCCAGTTCACCGGCCACTCCAGCGCCTGATCCGTCAGGAACGTGATCCCCTGCAGCCGCAGCTCCACCGGGGCCGGCCACTGGTTCGGGCCGTCGTAGGTGATGGTGAAGCGGTAGCGCCCAGGTTCCTCTGTGGGCTCCGTCGCCTGCCAGCCTCCGGTCAGTTCCTGACCGCCGATGACGAGGGCGGCCGTCAGCACAGGGTCCCGTTCTCCCTCCGGGAGCGTGATCACGCCTGTCAGCCTTGCTTGGCCGATGCCCACCTCCAGCGAGTCCAGGGCGAGGGTGCGCCCGAGCCAGGTGTGCTGCTGCGGCCACGGGATGACCTCGGGCGCAGGTTCGGTGAGGTAACTTTCATCCCAGGGGAGGCGGATCCGCAGGTCTTCCCAGAAAGTCGCTCCAGCGCCCGTCGACTGCGGGCCGGATTTGGGATCGACCCGCAACCACTGCCGCAGGACCAGCTCCAGGTGGTGCAGGTCGGGCTCCGGCTCGATCGGGTTGAAGATCAGCACGGAGTGGAAGCCCTCTGGCGAGAGACCGCCCCATGTGGCGAGGTGGCTCCAGTTCGTGCCGCCATGCCTCAGGATTCGGTCCGCACTTTCGTTGCGGAGAAACGCCTCGATCGGGATCCAGTATTCGTTGTGGGGGGTGGAGACGGTGTAAAGGACGTAGACCTGCTGCCCGCTGTACCAGGCCTTCTCCACGGTGAGCGTGGCGTCTGTGCGCGGGATCCGCTCCGTGACCCCGACGTCCACAACGAGCCCGTGGGCGACGGCCCGCTCCCAGCCCGGAATGGCCCGCCCGGCGACCTCTTCGGCGCTTGACACCCGTGCCGGAATCCGCTTCTGGTCCGCAGTGGTCCGGCGGCCCAGGACGTAGCTCAGACTGCCCGTGACGACCAGCAGCGCCACGACCGCGGACAGCCCGGCAAACAGGATGCGCTGAAGCCGCCCGAAGAACGCGCGGGCGGGCTGCTCCAGCCTGGACTCTTCCGGCGGGGCGGGCGGGGGCTGCGGCGCCGCCGCCTCACGCAGCCGTGCCCGGCAGGTGGGGCAGGCTTGGGCGTGCTGCTCCAGCAGCAGCCGCGTGGCCGGCGAGAGCAGGTCGTCGGCGTAGAGCGGGAGCAGGTCCTCGGTCAACGCACAGAGATCGATCCTCAACGGGCATGCCCCCCTTCCAGCGTCAGGTAGGCTTCCTTCAGCATCCGGCGCGCCCGGAAGCAGGTGACCCGGGCCCAGGTCTCCGACCGGCCCAGCACCTGGCCGACCTGGGCGTAACTCAGCTCCTGATACTCCCGCAGCACCAGAGCTTCCCGGTACGCCTCGGGCAGGGCCGCCAGGGCCCGGGCCAGGCGGCTGCGCTCGTCGCTCGCCACCGCGACCTCGTCGGGGGTCGGAAACGGGGCGCCGGGTGGCTCCGGCGGCGGCCTTCGGCTCTCTTGGGCCAGGCGCTTGCGGTACTGGTTCCGGGCGATCGCGTAGAGCCAGGTGGCTGCGCTGCTCTCCCGGCGGAACCGGGGGAGAGAGAGGATGGCCTGCAGAAACGTCTCCTGGGTCAGCTCCTCCGCCAGGTCCGCATCGCCGGTGAGGGCGGCCAGGAAGCGATAGATGGGGCCGTGCAGCTCTGTGTACAGGTCCTCCAGCCGTTCTGCCACTGCCGCCGCTCACCTCCGTCCGTGAAGTTAGTACCGCAGCGGGGCAGTTCGTTACAGAATTCGGCGCCTTCTTCTGCGAAGGCGCCGAGGAAAGGGAAGGCTCAGTTCCCCACGGGCAGCGTCCACGTCTCATTTAGCACCAGAGTGGCCGTGGGTTCCATGTGGCGAATCAGGAGCCGTTCCGACTTCTGGAACGATCCGGCAAGGTATTTCATGTGCCCCCACCTGACAGACAGGCTGCCCGGTTGCGGAGCCCCTTTCGTCCAGGATGGCGCTGACGAGGCTCGCAGCGATCAGCAGGACAAGTGCCGCAGTCAGTCCAACGTACACGAATCGGCTGAACCACCCGGCGAAGGGGCGGGCCGCTGCCCCTCGGTAGCGTTTGACTGGATAGACCCCCTCAGGCAGTCAGGATAGACTGCATAGAGCCAGCCACCTCCGCAGACGGCCGGCAGCACAGGTCCAAGTATAGCACAGAAAACCGGCTTATTACGGATAATTGGACACTGCGCCACGAATACGCCTGCATTACCAGCCTCTCCCGGTCGGGCAAGTCTGCGCTGGCTTCAGACGTGCCGGACCGGGAGGGGCAGCGGTTAACTCCGCAGCCACAGGACGCGCAGACCTGGCCGGCGGCGGACGAGGCGGGGGCGGCGGATCAGGCGACCGCGGCGCCCCGGCGGAACGATTACGCCATCCCCTTGGAACTGTGGGCTCCCCCGGTGACGCAGGAAGAGATCGTGATCGAACCTGTTCTCGATGACGGGCCTTACGAACTGGGCGTTGTGGGCTTCGTGAGCGGCCGCGAAGGCGACCACTGGGTCCTGACGGAATGCATACACATCGACGACGAGTGGGTCCTCGGCGACACCTTCCTCGTGGACGTCCGGCATCCCTACGCGGCACGCCTGTTCGAAGGGCGGGTCGCCTCGGTGCGGGGGCTTGACGGCGGCACGGCGAGCGGCGAACCGGGCACGAGAAGAGGGAGACTCCATCATCGCGTCTCCCTCTTGTCGTTTCTAGTGAGATGTCCGGTGGGGTGCATGGGCCTGCCTGTATCCACGTATCCCCCTCAGTCGAAGAACATCGTGATGTCCGCCCACGTGGCGAAGTCGCTGAGCGGGATCTCGAAGCTCAGCACCGTCCTGAACTGGTCCGGTCCCTGGTAAGTCGCACGATAGATGACCAGACCGCCGGCCCGCCAGTAGACGATGAACAGCCCCGGGCCCTCCCGGTCCAGGATCACGTCCAGCCGCCCCAGCTGCACCCAGTTGGAGAAGAGATAGGTCCGCGTGCCGTCGGGTTCCTCCACGTAGACGTGCCACGGGTGCCCGTCGTCCCAGCCGAACTCCTTCTCGTCCGGCATCCAGAAGGCGTTGGTGGTCACCGAGACCCGCTCGTCGACGCCGTCGCCGTCCAGATCGGCGGTCAGCGTCTGGTGGTACTCCCACCCCGGCTCGCCACCCACGGCAGGCGGGTAGTTGGGGTTGATCAGATCAACCACGCGATCCTCGGGGGAGAGCCGCTCCGCCAGATATCGGTTGCGGAATTCCAGTTCCTTCACCTTGGCGTCGAGTTCCGCGACCAGGGTTTCCAGCTCCCGGTTCCGGGCCCTGAGCCGTTCGAGTTGTTCCGCTGCCGATGTGACTTCTTCCTCCGCCAGTCGGGCGGCCACGTCGAGCAGTTCCTCGCGGTTGAGCCCCTCGGCCTGGATCACCGTCATGCCGAAATCCTCGGGGATGACGAGCCGCCAGACGAGGTGCTCCCCGTCCGGCGCGGCGGAGGCGTGATGCGTCTGCCTGATCAGCACGGCCGTTCTGCCGCCCACCGTCACCTCCTGGAATGCGTCGGGAGGTTCACCCTGGCTGCTGGCGACGAACGAGGCGTACCGGGATATGGTGAGTGTGGCCGGCCGATCCTCGCCGTTCCTGACCGCCGTGATGGCAAACGAGATCGGGCGGTCGCCGCAGACCGCCACGCCGGAGGTCCGCTCCACCTGGAACTCGGGTTCGAGAAATGCCGGCTCGAAGACCAGCGGTGTGTCCGTCTCCGCCGGCGCGATCTCGTGCACAGGCACATCGGGCGGGCACTGGAAATCTGCCGCCTCCATCGGACCGTTCTTGAAGCTGATGCCCGCGAGCTCACCTGCAAAGGGCTGCGATCCGCCCGGGACGGGTGTCGGGCCCTCAGGAGCCGACGAGGATCCCGGCGAAGCGGAACATCCAACTGCTGCCACCAGAATCAGCGGAATCAGTACCCTCAGACGACGGAACATCGTTCGAACCTCCTCCCAGCGAATGTGACCGCTCACCGGAGGCTGCCGTGCATCCTCCCGCCCAGGACGGGTACCCTTCCCGCCTGACCTGGGCGCCTTCACCTATCCCAACGGCGGAACTGCCTCTCAGGTTACGGAGTCATCATCCGGCGTGAGAGGCACCGGCGTGGGAGGCGCAGGACCCACCCACCTCGTCCCAGCACTTGCTCGTGTTCGGTTTGACTGGTGGTGACCGACTAGTCCACCACATGACCCCCGGCCCCGGCTGCCGCTCCACCGGCACCAGCCAGTGCGAACAGCCTGTACCCGCCCGGGCGGCACCAGCGACTGCGAACAGCCGGTATCCGCTCAGGGCAGCAGCGCCCCCAGCCGCCTTGACAGCCCCCTACGCACGTCTGTATAATCCCTGGTAGTCCAACCCGAGGACGGGGAAGACGGGTCCCAGCAGCCACGCTTCAGAGAGGGCGCCCCGCCGGCTGAAAGGGCGCCTGCGCAGGCGGGATTCCGCAGCCACCCCTGAGGGGCCCACCGAGGCGGAGCATCCGCGGTAGGCTGGGACGGCCGCCATGCCGATATCACTGGAGAGAGATGGCCGCCGCGCCTTCGGCGGTCAAGCAGGGTGGTACCGCGACGGCAGAAAGCCCTCGCCCCTGACGCTTCCTCAGCGTCGGGGGCGGGGGTTCTCAGTTTTCAAGGGGGGTTTTCCACACCATGCCCAAGTACATGACGGGCAGCGAGATCCGCACGGCATTCATCGAGTTCTTCAAGTCCAAGGGACACACCCACGTTCCCAGCTCGTCCCTGGTGCCGCACAACGATCCCACGCTCCTCTTCACCAACGCCGGGATGAACCAGTTCAAGGACACCTTCCTGGGCCTGGAGAAGCGCGACTACACCCGGGCGGTCACCGCGCAGAAGTGCGTGCGCGCCGGCGGGAAGCACAACGACCTGGAGGAGGTCGGCTTCACGGCCCGACACCACACCTTCTTCGAGATGATGGGCAACTTCAGCTTCGGCGACTACTTCAAGAAGGAGGCTCTGGCCTACGCCTGGGAGTTCATCACCAGCCCCGAGTGGCTGGGCCTGCCGACCGACCGGCTCTGGGTCACCATCTACAAGGACGACGAAGAGGCATTCGACGCCTGGCATAAGACGGTGGGCGTGCCGGCCGACCGCATCGTGCGCATGGGGGAGGAGGACAACTTCTGGCGCATGGGCGACACCGGCCCCTGCGGCCCCTGCTCGGAGATCTTCTGGGACATGGGGCCCGAGTACGCCTGCGACCACCCCGACGGCTGCGCCATCGACACCTGCGGCTGCGACCGGTGGCGTGAGTTCTGGAACTGCGTTTTCATGCAGTACAATCAGACCGCGGAGGGGCTGGAGCCGCTGGAGCGGACCGGCGTGGATACCGGCCTCGGCCTGGAGCGGATGGCCACGATCATGCAGGAGGTCTGGTCCAACTGGGAGATCGACCTCTGGAAGCCCATTTTCGCCCGCATCAGCGAGCTGTCCGGCAAGACGTACGGCGACGGGCCCGAAGCGGTGCCCTTCCGGGTGATCGCCGACCACGCCCGCTGCTGCACCTTTCTCATCGCGGACGGGGTGCACTTCAGCAACGAGGGCCGCGGTTATGTGATGCGCCGCATCCTCCGCCGGGCGGTGCGGTTCGGCCGCAGTCTCGGCTTCACCGAGCCCTTCATCTGGAAGGTGGCCGAAGCGGTGGCCGGCGTGATGGGCGACGCCTATCCCGAGGTGCGGGACCAGCTGCCCGCGATACAGGACGAACTGCGCCGGGAGGAGGAGCGGTTCCTGCGCACCCTGGAGCAGGGCATGGCCAGGCTGGAGGAGATCCTGCGCCAGATGCGCCAGAAGGGCGAGACCGTTATCTCCGGGCAGGATGCCTTCGTGCTGTACGACACCTACGGCTTCCCGCTGGACATTGTGCGGGACGTCGCCCGTGAGCAGGGCTTCACGGTCGACGAGGAGGGCTACAACGCCGCCATGGCCGAGCAGAAGGCCAGGGCCCGGGCGGCCCGCGACGTCTCGTACGTGACCGAGGCCCAGACCCGCATCGCGGGGCACCTGGAGGGCGTGGCGCCCACGGAGTTCCTGGGCTACACCGAGCTGGCGGCCAGGGGCCGGGTGCTGGCCGTGTTCGACGAAGAGGGGAACCCCACCGGGGCGGGCGAGGGCTCGTCCGTGGTGATCGTGCTCGACCGTACCCCGTTCTACGCCGAGGGCGGCGGTCAGGTGGGCGACACGGGGCAGATCGCGGCCCAGGGGCTGCTGGTGGAGGTGGAGGACTGCCGCAAGCTGCCCTCCGGCCACCACCTGCACTACGGCACCGTGCAGCAGGGCTTCCTGGAGGTGGGCCAGCAGGTCACCGCCCGGGTGGATGCCCGGAAGCGGAAGGACACGCAGAAGAACCACACCGCCACGCACCTGCTCCACAAGGCCCTGCGTGAAGTGCTGGGGGCCCACGTGCAGCAGGCGGGGTCGCTGGTCGCGCCGGACCGGCTGCGCTTCGACTTCACCCACACCGGCCCGATGACGCCCGAGGAGATCGCCGCGGTGGAAGAGATGGTGAACGCCGAGATCGAGGCCGCGGAGGCGGTCACCTGGACCGAGATGCCCCTCGACGAGGCGAAGGCCCTCGGCGCGATGGCCCTGTTCGGCGAGAAGTACGGCGACGTGGTGCGGGTCGTTTCGGTGGGGGACGGCTGGTCCCGGGAACTCTGCGGCGGCTGCCACGTCAGTAATACCAGCGAGGTTCAGTACTTCAGGATCCTCTCGGAGTCGGGCATCGGCGGCGGCGTGCGCCGCATCGAGGCGGCCACGGGCGCCGGCGTGATCCGGCACCTGGAGGAGGAGCGGGTCAGGGCGGTTGAGGTGCAGGAGCAACTCAGGAGCCGCGTGAAGGAGCTGGAGAAGGAACTGGAGCGGCTCCGGGCGAAGCTCGCCGCCGGCGAGGTCGACAGCCTGGTGGAGCGGGCACAGGAGGTCGGCGGCATCAAGGTCGTCGCCGGCACCGCGCCGGTGGCCACCATGGATGACCTGCGGAACATGACAGATACGATCCGCGCCAGGCTGGGCTCGGGGGTGGTCGTCCTCGGGGCGGTCACCGGCGAGGGCAAGGTGAACCTGGTCGCCGCCGTGACGAAGGACCTGGCGGGCCGGGTGCATGCGGGCAAGCTGATCAAGGAGGTTGCCCAGATCTGCGGCGGTGGCGGCGGCGGCCGGCCGGATATGGCGACCGCCGGCGGCAAGAACCCGGAGCGGCTGGGCGAGGCCCTGAATGCCGTTCCTCGCCTGCTGGGCGGGCAGCTCGGCCTCTAACGCGGCCCCGCGAGGAGGAAGGAGCATGGCGGGTGTGATCTGGGGCGAGAAGGCGGGAATCCGTCCCCTTCGTCCCCGGGACGCCGGTACGCTGTACCGGTTCATGACCGACCCAGAGGTCGCCCACCTGCTGTACGAGGAGAAGTCGGGGCCGGTTCCCGGCCCCGCGCTCCTGGCCCTGAACTTGTGGCTCAACCAACTCGTGCCCCGCCCGGAGTGGGCCATCGTGGATGAGCGTGAACGCTTCATCGGCGTGGTGCGGCTCTGGCGGGTCAGCGAGCGGAACCGGTCGGCCATGCTGACCATCTTCATCGGCGACCGGAGCTGCTGGGGCCGGGGCTACGGCACGGACGCCCTGCGGCTCGTGTTGCGGGAAGCCTTCGGTCCCATGGACCTGCACCGGGTCGAACTGCACGTGTTCGACTTCAACAAGCGTGCCATCCGCAGCTACGAGAAGGCGGGGTTCGTGCACGAGGGGGTCCGGCGCCAGGCCCTGCGCCGGGGCAGCCGCTGCCACGACATCCTCGTGATGGGCATCACCCGGCGGGAGTTCTTCGCCCGGGAGCAGGAGCGGGCGGCGACGGCCCGCGAATAGGCAGCGACCGGACGGAGGAGACTAGCGCAAGCCCCGGACCGCAGCGGAAGCCCTGCCCCCCGGCCGCAAGAGGATTCAGGTCCTCCGAGAGAGAATACGCATCTAAAGCACAGGCATTCGGCGCGGGTCCATCCTGTAGGAAGGCGGTGTTCCCATGCCAGGAACCAGCGACAAGACCGTATACTGGCGGAACAGGCCGGAAGACCGGAACCCGGGTGAGGTGCTGCAAAAGGTGTACGCGGCACTGAAAGAGAAGGGCTACAGCCCCATCGACCAGATCGTCGGCTACCTGCTTTCCGGGGATCCGACCTACATTACCAGTCATATGGGTGCACGAAACCTGATCCGTCGCATCGAGCGCGACGAACTTCTGGAGGAACTGGTACGCAGCTACCTGGAGAAGCTGGAGGAATAAGTCTATCTTTTCGTAGAGACAGCGCGGGGCGCCCACGTGGGCGCCCCGCGTTCGGTGCGCGGAGATGGGTCTGGTTCTACGCGAAGATGAACCGCTTCGCGCCGCAGTGCCCGTGTACGATGATGGGATGGACGCTCTTGGAGCGCTTCTTGCAGTCGTCGTGATGC
>JAMNXV010000038.1 GCA_023623185.1 Bacillota bacterium | reverse complement strand
GACCACCCAGACCGGCTCCTGGTTGCCGCCCCCGCCGCTGGCCAGGTGGGGCGGCAGGGGCCGCGGGACGTACAGCGTCAGCCGCAGCGCCTCCCGCTCCCCCACGTCCACCCCAAGGCCCAGCACGATTCCGATGTCGTTGAGTTCGATCCGGCTCCAGCACCCGGAAAGCATGACCGTCGCACACACCAGGAGAAGCCCGAGCGACAGCAACCGTCTACACACTGGTACGCGCCCCCTGTCGCCACCGGATGAGGAGCGTGAAGAGCGCCAGCAAGATCACCACGGACCACGCGGCGGCGATGTGGAGGATAATCCACCACGGCTCCCGGGCGATGTTCCGCCGGTGCAGCCCCCCTTCGAGCGTCTGCGCGAAGACCACTCCGGCCGCGCCCGCGATGAAGTTAATCCAGCCCCTGCGGTGGGTTCCCAGGGCCAGGGCGGCTTCCTCCACCACCGTAAACAGGTACACGGTGATGCTGACCAGGCTCCCGCACAGCCAGAGCAGCATGATCACGGCCTGAATGCGCTCGATGGACTCGGTGAGCGCGATGATCGCGAACATCTCGTACTCGGGGTACAGCAGGCGGGCGGGCAGCAGCGAGCCAAAGGTGAGGCTGATCAGCAGCACGAACACGGCCAGCGCGAGGTGCGACCCCCCCACCCCGATCAGGGTCCACTTGTACGGGTTCACCCTGGGGCTGAGGTGCCGGATGAGGCTCAGCACGATGATGGTCTGCCCCGCCCACGGAAGCGCCATCCACGCCCCTGTCACCACGCCCCCGAGCCCCTTCCAGAGGAACGGGTCGACCTGCAGGATGCGGATCTCCCGCACCATCGCCAGCGGCAGGAAGAGGAGGACCGCGATGATCGGAACGAGGACCCCGTAGGCGGTGCGGGCGATGGGCTCCATGCCCTGGTGCACGATATACATGGCCAGCAGGGCCATGATGGCCGCCAGCACCCAGGCCGGGGTGTCGGGCAGGATGAGGATGCTGGTGAAGGTCTGCACGTCGTGCAGCGACAGGCTGTAGGTCAGCAGGTTGAAGGCGGCGTAGATCAGGACGATGGGCAGCGTGGCCCAGGGCCCGATGGCGCACCGGATGGCCCGCAGCGGGTCGCGGTCGGGGAAGCGGCACGCGACCCACACGACCGCAGAGGCGACGGCCAGGCTGTACAGGCCCACCAGGAGCACGATCATCCACGCTTCCTGCCCGGCATTCTCCAGCAGGACGCGCGGCAGCATCATGTACTGCATGATAAACTCCGTCACGATGAGCACCGACGCGTAAAGCCCTCCGCTGATCCGTATCGTCACGGGGTTCCCCCTCTCTTCCCGGCCGACGGCCGGCTCGGCCGGTTGCCCTGGCCGCCGCGGGGATGGTCGACGGCCGGCATGAACTGCGGCCGCCGCCGCATGGCCCACCAGGGCGCACGAACGAACACGTCCCGCTGGTCACCGCCCGTGGGCGGGACGATGGGAGACAGGTACGGCACGCCGAAGGAACGGAGGCTGCTCAGGTGGACGAAGAGCGCCATGAGCCCCACCACGATGCCGAAAAACCCGAAGGTGCCGGCCAGAATCATGAGGACGAAACGCAGGACGCGCACCGCCAGCGACATCGCGTACAGCGGGATGATGAAGGAGGAGATCGCCGTCAGGGCCACGACGATCACCATGACCGGTGAGACGAGCCCGGCCTGCACCGCGGACTCCCCGATCACCAGGGCCCCCACGATGGACACGGCCTGGCCGACCACCTTGGGCAGCCGCACGCCGGCCTCCCGCAGGGCTTCCATCGTCAGTTCCATCATCAGCGCCTCCAGCACCGCCGGGAACGGAACCCCTTCGCGCGCGGCGATCAGGGTGATCAGCAGGTTGGTGGGAATCAGTTCCTGGTGGAAGGTAGTCACCGCGACGTAGATCGACGGGCCCAGGAAGGCGATCAGCAGGTAGAGGTACCGCAGGCTCCGCACGAACGAGGAAATGGGCCAGCGGTGGTAGTAGTCCTCCGCAGACTGCATCTCGGCGACCAGCGTAGACGGCATGAGCACCGCGTGGGGCGTGCCGTCCACCAGCAGCGCCACCTTCCCCTCCAGCAGCCCGGCGGTGACTACGTCGGGCCGCTCGGTGACCTTCAGGAGCGGAAAGATGGTGAGCGGGTCGTCCTCGACCATCTCTTCGATGTAGCCGCTGCCCAGCACCGCGTCGATCTGGATGCGGCCGACCCGGGTCCGGACCTCCTGGACAAGCTCCGGCGTGGCGATGCCCATCAGATACAAGAGCACCACCCGGGTCCGCGACCGTTCTCCCAGGGTCAGCCGCTCCACGCGCAGCCGATCGTCCCGCATGCGGCGGCGGATGAGCGCGACGTTGTCCGAGACGGTCTCGGTGAAGCCATCTTTCGGCCCGCGCACCACCGGCTCGGTGAGGGGCTCGTCGGGCTGGCGGCCCGGCGGCCCGTCCGTGGGCATGATCAGCGCGGAGGGCAGGCCCTCCACGAACAGGACGGTGTCGCCCGCCAGCAGCGACTCCAGCACCTCCCCGAGGACCCCGACACCCCGGACCATGACGCTGGGGATCATCTGCTCCAGCGCCGTGAGCAGGCTGTCGGGCCTGTCTGCCGGCAGTTTCCGGTCCTGGCCCCACACCGCCAGCGACTCGAGAATCGTCATTACCTGCGCCCGTTCGCTCATGGCGTCGAGGCAGAACAGGGCTGCGGGCAGCCGGTCGGCCCCGAGGTAGAGCGTGCGCTCCATGAGGTCGGCGCTGTAGCCCATCAGCGTCCGCACCATGGCCCGGTTCTCCGCCAGCGCCGGGCTGACGGGCATGTATGCCTTCTCCGCGGCCAGGGCCAGCTGAAGCTGGTCCGACAGCCCGGCGCCGGCGCAGTTCTCGACCTCGGCGGCCAGCTCGTCGGCCCTGGCCACCTGCCAGCGGCGCAGATACTGTACGATCAGCTGATGGTCCACCTGCACACCCACCTCCCCGCCGCGTGTATTCTTTGAACGGACGGGGGTGCGTATGCGGGCGCCCCCGTGGGCGCGGACACGGCGGCCCCCTGCCCGAACGCAGGGGGCCGGCGTGTGCAGAGGGCCGCCGTGTACGCCGTCAGCGCCGGGCCGCGGGCCGCAGCGGGTCCACCCGCCGCACCGTGCGCCAGAGCAGCAGGAGCATCAGCCCCAGGGCGATCAGGCAGTACTTCCACCAGATCGCCTCGCGGGCCGCATCGGTGGTGAGGATGGGCGAATACAGCCTGGTCATCTGCGACAGCGGCAGGCCGGCCGCCGCCGCCAGGCCGAACGCCGGGTTGGTGTAGGCGAACACCAGCCCCCACACCGGCGGGTTCTCCAGGTCGAAGAACACGTGGTAGGTCAGGGCGCCGAACAGCGGCGACAGCAGAATCCAGGTGGTGACGACCCCGTAGGCCGCGACCACGGCGGTCTGGGTCCGCCGGTACAGCGCACTGAAGTAGAGCGAGACCGCTCCCAGGAGCAGGACGGTCACCACGTAGACAACCGCCGAAAGCCCCAGCCGGTAGAGCGAAAAGCCGCCGAACAGGAAGATCAGCCCGAAGACCGGCAGCGAGGCGAACATCAGCAGCAGGGCGAAACCCGTCGCCGCCAGCAGCTTGCCGAACACGACCTGTGCGGCGGAGAGGCGGGTCACCAGGAGCAGGTCCAGGGTCTGCCGCTCCCGTTCACCGGCGATGGCCCCGGCGGCCAGCCCGGGCACGGCCAGCACCAGCAGCACCAGCTGCAGCATGGCCAGGGTGGCGTAGATGACGGCGCCCACCTCGGGGGCAAACCCCACGGTGCGGTTGCCTCGCATGGAGGCGGCGAAGATCAGGAGCGCCACGAGCCCCAGGAGCCCCACGTAGAGCACGATGATCCCCGGCGTCCGCCAGCCCCGCATGCGCACCCGCACCTCCCGGAGCAGAACCGGGTTGCGCACGAAGCCCCAGAGTACGCTCACTGCTCCTCCCCCCCCGTGATCGCCATGAAGACGTCCTCCAGCTTCGACTTGACCTCGGCGAAGTGCACCACCGGCAGCCCGGCCTGCACCAGGGTGGACAGCAAGGAAGCGGCCGCCTGGTCGCCGTCGTCCAGGGCCACCCGCAGGGCCCCGTCCTCCACGGTGACGTTGCGCACGCCCGGCACCGTGCGCGCCACCCGGGCCGCGGCGGCCAGCCGCTCGTCCACCCCTGCGGCCGTGCCCACCGCCGTACCCATCGCCGCGCCCGCCGCCGGACCGGCCGTGTCCGGCTGCGCAGCGGTCCCCGCGCCTGCCGCCGGGCCCGCCGTGTCCGTCTCCGGAGCTTCCGCCGTCTGCCTGCCCCGATGAGCGGCACCGGCGGCACCGGCCGGGGGCAGGCCGCCCAGCCGCACTTCCATCACCCGGGCGCCGGCCTCCCGCTGGATCTGCTCCACGGGGCCCGAGGCCACCATCCGCCCGTTGTGGATGATGCCGATGTGGGTGCAGAGCTCCGCCAGCTCCGCCAGGATGTGGGACGAGATCAGGATCGTCTTGCCCCGGCGGCGCAGCTCCAGCAGGATTTCCCGGAGCTCGACCCGGTTGCGGGGATCCAGGCCGGAGGCAGGCTCGTCGAGGATGAGGACCTCGGGGTCGTGCACCAGGCAGCGGGCCAGGCAGAGCCGCTGCTTCATGCCCCGGGAAAGCTCGTCGACGTACGCCCCCCGCTTGTCGGCCAGCCGGACCAGGGCGAGCAGGGAGTCGATCAGCCGGTCCCGGCCCGCGGCAGGCACGCCGTAGCAGTCGGCGTAGAAGTGCATATACTCGTCGACCTTCAGGTTGTCGTAGACGCCGAAGAAGTCGGGCATGTAGCCCAGCCGGGCCCGGGCCTCGCCGGGGTTCTGGAGCGCGTCCGTGCCGCCGATGAACACCCGGCCGGCGTCGGGCATGAGGAGGGTCGCGATGATCTTCAAGGTGGTCGTCTTGCCGGCGCCGTTGGGGCCCACGAAGCCGTAGATCGCCCCGGGCTCCACGGTGAAGCTGACCGCCTTCACCGCCTCCACGTCGCCGAACCGTTTCACCAGCCCTTCCACCCGCAGCATCAGCGCACCCCCTTCACGGCCACCGTGGGCGCCATGAACTCGGCCTCGGCGGACAGGTCATACCGAAGCTCCATGGCCCCGCCGGGCAGCACGAAGTCCTGCCAGCCGGGCAGCACCGTGTGCTGCTCCGTGAGCGGCAGCCACTCGCCCGTGTCGGCCACCTGCTTCGGATCCAGCGGCGGCAGCCCGACGACGAACCGGTGGCTGCCCGGGGGCGCGTAGTAGACGTTGGGCCCGATGAGGGGCACCCTCTCCGCATCCACCGGGCAGCCGAGGACCACGCCGGGGGGCAGGTCGCCGTCCGCCCGGACCGGCAGGGGGTGGAAGACGTAGACCAGGTTCGCCCCCGTCACCAGCCGCCCCAGTTCGGGCGCCGGCGGCGAGGCCAGCGGCTCGTCCGTCCAGCCCGTGACCAGCATCCCCGAACCGATCCGTCCCTGCCCGGATTCCCAGGCGAACGCCCGGAGTTGTTCGTGACGGGGGTCGGCGTCGGGGTCAGGGGCGCCGCTCCCGGGCAGCGGGATCAGCCCTTTCGTCCCGGGTGCGACCCTGGCCTTCCTCCCCGCCGTAAAGGGCTCGGACGTCTCGCCGGGGCCGAGGTCCCCCATCCTGACCACGTCGTAGGCGGTGGCCACCTCCACCCCGGACACCGGCACGGGCAGGGTGTTCCGGACCCGGCCGGTCACGAGGAACTCGGTGACCTCCACGTCCACCAGCTCCAGCCCGCCCGGGACCGTCACCGGCTGCTCCAGCGCGAAGGCGGTCATGTTGTAGTTGGTCAGCCCTGACAGCTCCAGGGCGGGGGGATCCCCGGCCACGATCCGGCTCTCCGCGCCGCCCACGAATGCGCCGGTACTCAGCGGCCGCACCAGCCCCGCGCCGGGCAGGGGAACCGAGAGCCGGGGACGGCCCGGCGC
>JAMNXV010000109.1 GCA_023623185.1 Bacillota bacterium | reverse complement strand
GTCCAGCAGCAGCACCTTCGGCTCCATGACAAGGGCGCGCGCCAGCGCGACCCGCTGCTGCTGTCCGCCGGAGAGTTCATGAGGACGCCGGCGACCCAGGTCGCCCAGCCGCACCACCTCAAGAGCCTCGGCGACCCGCCGCCGAATCTCCGTCGGAGGCACCTTCTTCATGCGCAGGCCGAACGCGACGTTGTCAAATACGGTCATGTGCGGGAAGAGCGCGTAGTGCTGGAAGACCGTATTGACGGGTCGCTTGTACGCTGGGAGTCCCTGAACCGGTCGGCCCGCCAGCCAGATCTCACCGGAGGTGGGCTCCTCAAACCCGGCCAGCAGCCTGAGGGTCGTGGTTTTCCCGCAGCCGCTGGGCCCTAGCAGCGTCAGGAACTCGCCCGGACGAATTTCGAGGGTAAGTTCGTTGAGGGCTACGGTCGAATCGAACCTTTTCGACACGCCCCGAAACTCGACCATATTGTTCGTAGCGACCTCACGCCTTTCTCCAAGAGTTGGGGCGTGCCGGCTCTGCCGGTCCGGCAGAGCCACACGCCAGCCAACATCATTCGTCCCTGGGGGGAGAGGTTCCTTCAAGTGAGGCACGTAAACGTGAAAAAAAAACGGCCGCCAGCGCAGGCTGGCGGCCGCGGGCCGCTGTGTTCTCATCTGGTTGCCACGGAATGGGGATTGATGACCCGCAGGTGGGCCCTTCTGCGGTGGTGAGCCCGACGTGCGTGGCGCCGAGGCCGTCCCGTCTCGGCGGGGGGCGGCAGGTCGACGATCACCATCGTCGCGATGAACGCCAGGGCCATGATGAGAAGGCAGAGCAGCGCGTGGGTGTCGGGTGTTACCTGGAAGATCATACCGATCGCCTCCCATCATGAGCCGCGCTTTCTGCGTTCGTGAAATCTCGAACTAATATTCGCGGATCAATTCCTACCTTTATTCTAGTGGTTGCCCGGTCGGGCTGCATATAGCCCCAATGCCCTAAAATCAACCATCCTTCCCGGGGGTATGCGGCCTGGGGCCAGAGCAGGAGAAGGCGGGGGCGCGGCGAAGAATTCCATAAAATGGATTTCGGAGGGCTGGCCGTGCACCTTCGTCCGGCGCTGGCGATCGCGGTGGCCTTCGCTGGGGGTATTCTGGTCGCGGAGTGGGTGCGGCCCCATCCCGCGGTCTGCGCGGCGGCGCTGGTGCCGCTGCTGGGGCTGCTGCTCGCGGGGCGCAGGAGCGGCGCGCTGCTCCTTGCCGCCGTCGTGCTCTCCGGGGCGGCGCGCTACGCCTATGTGCAGACGCTGGGCCGCGGCAACCTCGCCGCGTGGGCCGACGAGCGGGTGACCGTGGTCGGCACGGTGGTGAGCGAGCCCGCGTTGCAGTCGGGCGGCAGCGTCGCGTACATCGTCGCGGCCGAGTCGGTTGATGGCCTGCCGGCCCGGGGCAGGGTGCGGGTCACGCAGCGTAGCGGGCCCGAACCCGCCTACGGCGAGCGGGTCGCGGCGTCGGGCACCCTGACGCCGCCCCGTGGGCCGCGCCGCCCTGGGGGCTTCGACCAGGCCGCGTACCTGGCGCGGCAGTCGGTCTACCTGGTGATGGAGTCCGGCCCGGTGCAGCGGCTGGGCCCGGGCAGGCTCGACCCGTTCCGGCGGGCCGCCGTAGCTGCCCGGCTGCGGCTGGAGGGGGTGCTCTACCAGGCCCTGCCCGAGCGGGAAGCGGCCCTCATGGCCGGCCTGCTGTTCGGGAGCCGGACCCGCCTGCCCGCAGACATCGAGGACGCCTTCCGCGCCACGGGCGTCTTCCACCTGCTGGCCGTGAGCGGCGGCAACGTCGCCATGCTGGTGATGCCCCTGCTCTGGTTCCTCTACCGGGCGGGGCTGGGGCGCGCCGCCGCCGCGGCCCTGGCCATCCCCGTGGTGGCCTTCTTCGTGTTCCTCACCGGCGCCAGCCCCTCGGTGCTGCGGGCCGGGCTCATGGCCGCGCTGGTTCTGGCCGGGGACATCCTGGGGCGTGAGCGGGACGCCCTGAACACCCTCGGCGCCGCCGCCGCCCTGCTCCTGGCCGCGCTGCCGGGGATGCTCTTCGACTTGGGCTTTCAGCTCTCGGCGGGGGCCACCCTGGGCATCCTGCTCCTGGCCCGGCCGATCCAGGAATGGCTGTCGCCGCGGCTGGCCCGGGCCCTGCCCGAACGGGCGGCGGTGTGGCTCTCCGCCGGGCTGGCTGTGACGCTGGCGGCACAGGCGCTGGTGGAGCCGCTGAGCCTGCACGCCTTCGGCGCCTTCTCGCCCATCGCGCCCCTCGCCAACCTGCTGGTGGTCGTCTTCGTGGGCTGGCTGGTGCCCTTCGGCCTGGCGGCGGTGCTCCTGGGGCTTTTCGTCCCGCCCGCGGTGTGGCTGCTGGGGAGCCTGGGCCGTGTTGCGCTGGCCGGGCTGGTGTACCTGGTGAAGGCCCTGGCGGCGCTGCCGCTTGCACACCTCTCCGTGGGGAGGCTGCCAACAGGATGGGTCCTGGGGTGGTACGGCGCGCTGGCGTTGGTGGCCGTGCCGGCAGCCCGGAGGCTGGCGACGGATACCTGCACCGGGGTGTGGGCTCGCCTGCGGGCAGGCTGGGCCACGGCCCCCGCCGCGTGGCTGCTGGTCGCCGTGGCGGCGGCGGGAGCGGCGCTTTCCTGGCGCATGGCGCTGGCAGGTGCGCCCGACCGCCTCGAAGTGGCGGTTCTGGACGTGGGCCAGGGGGACGCCATCCTGGTGCGCGCGCCAGGCGGGCGCGCGGCGCTGATCGACGCCGGCCCGGCCTACCGGGTCGGTTCCGGCAGCCCCGGCTTCGACGCGGGGAGAGAGGTGGTCGTGCCCCATCTGAAGCGGGCCGGGGTGCGCCGCCTGGAGGTTCTGGTCCTCACGCACCCTGACGTTGACCATGTGGGCGGCGCGGAGGCCGTGCTGCGGGCGGTGCCGGTGGGGCAGGTGCTCGTGAGCACGACCTCCGCCCCGGAGTCCCGCCATGCGGCGGCCCTGGAGGCCGCCGCCGAGCTGGGCGTGCCGGTGCGGGTTCCCCGGGAGGGGGAGGTCCTGTCCCTGGGGGAGGGCGTCGCCCTGCAGGTGCTGGGCCCCCCGGCTGAGCCGATCGCCGGCAGCCGCTCCGATGACAACGCCAACTGCATCGCGCTGCGGGTCGTATACCGGCAGGTCGCCTTTCTGCTGGCCTGCGACCTGGAGGGGGTCGCGGAGGAGCGGCTGGTGGACCGGGAGCACGCACTCTCGGCCGACGTGCTGAAGGTCTCCCACCACGGCTCGCGCTTTTCGACTACCGAACGGTTTCTCCGGGCTGTGCGCCCGCGGTACGCCGTCATCTCCGCAGGCAGCGGCAACCCCTTCGGCCATCCCCACGGCGACGTGCTGGACCGGTTGCGAGACGCCGGGGCCGAGGTCTGGCGCACGGACCGGCACGGGACGGTGACGGTGCGCACAGACGGTTTCCGGGTCCGGGTGGAGGGCAGCGGCGGGCGGCCCCAAGGCGCGAAAGCGCGGCCGCTCCCGCCCTGGGGCGGCCGCCTGATCGGCGCGTGGTGATCGGCTCAGCGGCGGTCTCAGCCGCGCTTCCGCGCACGGCGCAGGGGCTTCATCCGCACCACCCTGTCCGCGTTGATCTCGGGGTCGCCCACCTCGGGCGGGGGCCAGCGGTGGCGGGCGAAGCGGGCCGCCTGCACGGTGGCGAAGGCCCACACGGGGGCCAGGGCGCCGATGACCATCACCTGCAGGGCGGTGACGAAGAACCAGACCCAGAGGCCGGCCGGCGGCAGGGCCACGGGGAACTCCCAGCCGACCAGCAGCACCACGCCTCCCACCGGCAGCGCGAGCAGCGCCGCACAGCTCAGGGCCGCGTGCAGGCCGGCGGCGGCCACGTACCGCGGCTTCCGGTAGTCCCGGCGCGAGAGCGCGAAGCCTGCCGCGTAGGCCGCCAGCAGAGCGGCCGCCGCGGCCGCGAGCGCGTACCGCAGCGCCGCGAGGGTCCACGGGCCGTCCAGGCCGGCCGCCCGCGGGCCGTACGCTCCCCCCAGCGCGAAGAACAGGGCGTGGAAGAGGGCGAGATAGGTAAGGTGTGCCCGGAACGCCGCGGCGCCGGAGGGGCTGCGGTAGACTATGAGGAGGTAGAGCAGCGCCAGCAGCAGGCCGGGCCCGAGGTAAGGCAGCCGGTCCAGCGCGCCTTCCTTCAGCCAGGCCTCCCGCGCGGCGCTCACCTGCTGCTCCATCCGCTCCAGGTACGCGGCCCCCTCCACGGCCGTGGCCGGGACCGGCGGCAGCTCCTCCGGCGAGCCGTAAGCCGCCAGGGCCGCAGCGGCCCAGGCGCGGCGGGAGGTGAGGTGCACCTGCGTCAGGGCGTCCAGCGGCCGCCCCTCAATGTCCAGCGCGCTCACGATGGGTTTCCCCCGCGGGGAGACGGGCGCGGGCAGCCCGGCCAGGGCCGCGACGGTGGGGGCCACGTCGTAGATGGTCGCGTCGCCCCCGCCGCCGGCGAGAACGCCGCTGCCCGCGAGGATGAGCGGGGGGCCTGCGGGTCCGGCCGAGCGGCCCTCGGGCGTACCCGCGACCACCAGCGCGGTGGTCCGCCAGTCGATCAGGTCCAGCAGCGAGACCAGGCGGCGGTCCAGTTCGGCCAGGGCCGCGTCATCCACGCCGTCCGCCGCGAGATCTCCTGCCTGCACGATGATGAGCCGCGGACCGCCGGGCTCCAGCATCTGCTGCACGGCCGCCTCGAGCTCGCCCAGGTTCGCGCCGTCGTGCCACGGCGACAGCGCGCCTTCTGCCAGCGCCGCCAGGACCGGGCCGCCGGCCCCGCCTGCGGAGACCTCGCTCCGGGCGGCGGCGTGCACAAGGCTGTCCATCACAGGCCGGTCCGCAGCTGCGTCCGCCGCGAACCCGCCCCGGGCGGGGGGCGCGCCGCTGAGCAGGACGGGCATCAGGTCTGCGGCGCCGTCGGTGCCAGGGGCGTCCAGCCGGTAGGCGGCGCCGCGCCGCCTCAGCCAGTCCAGCGAGGGCAGCCGGTAGACCCGGTCGGGCGTCAGCCCGTCGATGATCAGAAGCACGACCCGGTCGGCCAGGGGGGCCGATCCCGCGGCGGGCCGCTCGGCGCGGGCTGCGGCCGGCTGGAAGGCGGCGAGCTGCGCATAGCCGAAAGCCGCGGCGTGCCACGCGCCGTACGCCGCGCCGAAGAGAAGGAGAATGAGCAGCAGGACGGCCGGGCCGCGGCGCACATGATCGCCCCCTGTCGGACATGAGATGGCTCTAAGATTCGTTTTCGGGCGCCGGCGCTCCTGCAGGGAGGCCGGGCCTCGTTTCCGAATCGTTCATTGCAGATGACGGAGAGGGAGTGGCACTGCGTTGCGTTACCACGAAGCGCTGGCGGAGATCCGCGAAGGTCGGCTCCGGCCGGTCTACCTCGTCTACGGGGAGGAGTCCTTCCTCGTGGAGGAGGTCTACCGCGCGCTGCGCGATGCGATCGTGCGGCCGGAGACCGCCGACTTCAACTTCCACGTGCTGGAGCCCGGGCCCGACCAGCTGACGCAGGCCCTGAGTCTCGCCCAGACCCAGCCCTTCTTCGCGGATCGCCGGCTGGTGGTGGTGAAGGACTGCCCCGCCATCGCGCCCCGGCGCAGGGCGGCCTCTGACGATGAGGCTTCCGGCGACGCAGGCGACGCCGCCCTCCTCGACTACCTGAAGGCGCCCGTGCCTTCCACTGTGCTCCTCTTCCTCGCGGGCGCGGTGGACGGCCGGCGGAAGACCACCCGTGCGCTCACGGCCGCGGGGGGCGCGGTGGAATGTCAGCCGCTGAAGCCGGAGGACGCCGTGATGTGGGTGCAGCAGCGGGCGCAGTCCGAGGGGAAGCGGATCGGCACGCAGGCGGCGCACCTCCTCGTGGAGCGGGTCGGAACCGACCTGGGCCTGCTCGCCCGCGAACTGGAAAAGCTGGCGCTCTACGTGGGGCGCGCCGGCGAGATCCGCCCCCGGGACGTGGAGACCATGGTGGCCAACCTGGCGGAGACGGAGATCTACCGCCTCACCGACGCCGTGCTGAAGCGTGAGCGGGCGCGCGCGATGAGCCTGCTGCAGCGGCTGCTGCAGCAGGTGGACCACCCGCTTCAGCTCCTGGCCGCCCTGATCAACCGGTTCCGCCAGCTTCTGATGGTCAAGTCCCTGGCCGCGCGGCGGCTGCCCCGCCGGGAGGCGGCGGCTCTCGCGCGCATGCACCCCTACGCCTACGGCAAGCTGGCCGAGCACGCGGCCACCGTGGACCGCGCGCAGATCGCCGCGGCCCTCAGGCGGCTGCTGGAGGCGGATCTGGCGATCAAGTCAGGGTTCGACCCGCGGCTGACCCTGGAGACGGTGGTCGCCGAGCTGATGGGCGAATAGCTGCCGGGCAGGCAAGAGCCCCAACCGCACAGGCGGTTGGGGCATCTGTACACTATGAAGGACTGCCCGTATTACTCGTTCGCAGCCTCGGCGGCGGTGGCAGCGGCCAGCGCCCTGGCCAGGCGCGCCTTCTTGCGGGCGGCGGTGTTCTTGTGGATGACACCCTTCGTCGCAGCCCGGTCGAGCGCGGAGAAGGCCCGGTTCAGCAGGACCTGGGCGTCCTCGGTGCCAAGAGCCTCCCGGTACTTGCGAATTGCCGTCCGGAGGCTGGACTTGACCATCTTGTTGCGCGCGGCACGCTTCGCGGCCGTCAGCGCACGCTTCTTCGCGGACTTCGTGTTAGCCAATTCCTCACCTCCAAGCAGCGGCATTCAACATCGGAATTCTAGCATACCCCCGGCTGGCATGCAAGGGAAATCCCGCCGCGAATAATTGTTTTGTCGCGCGCTCAAACTATAGGGCAGGATACGGAGGTGAGCGGCGCGATGGTGAGCGCGATCGTACGCTTTGTGGTGTCGGCCATTGTGCTCCTGGTCGTCGCGTGGCTGACGCCAGGTTTTGCCGTGAACGGATTCTGGGCCGCGCTCTTTGCCTCGCTGGTGATCGCCGGCCTCGGCTGGGCCGCGCAGGCCATGTTGGGACGGGGGGCCTCCCCGGCCGGGCGGGGCTTTGCAGGGTTCATCGCCGCGGCGGTGATCATCTACCTGACCGGGTGGCTCTTTCCCGGGTGGCTGACGGTCACCTGGTGGGGCGCCCTGATCGCGGCGTTCCTCATCGGCCTGGCCGACGCCGTGGTTCCCACCGAACTCCGCTGACGCGAACCTTTTTTCGCTGCACACCGTCCTATTCTGCGAACAGCCGACGGCGCCCCGGCGCCCTCGGCCATCGCTGAGGTGATGCAGCATGTCCGTTCCCGGCGCCAGCCAACCGATTCCAGCTCCTCCGCACCGGCCCCGGCGACGCGCCGGATGGGCGGTGCTTGCCGCGGTGCTGGCGCTTCTCGCGACCGGCGCCGGCGGGTTTCTGCTGGGGCAGTACACCGCCCCCCAGTCGCCCTTCGACCCGCTGTGGCTCCGGGCGTATACGGACCGGCCGCTGGACACGGCGCCGCCGGGGGACGGGTTCTGGATCGCCGGCTATTACGTGGATTACGACGGCGACTCCCTGGAATCGGTGCGTCTGAACGCCCCCCACATGGACCAGGTGATCGTGTTCGGTTACGGCTTTGACTGGGAGGGGAACGCGGTCGGGCGCGACCAGCACCTCATCCGGGGCGTGACCAACCGGCAGAAGCGGGTGCTGCTCTTCGGGAATTTCGCCGATGCGGGCTTTGACGCCGACCTTGCCCATCTGATCCTGACGGATCCCGAGGTGCAGGAGCGGGCCATGTCGTCGATGCTCGCCGAGGCGAACCGGCTGGGCGTCGCCGGCATTCAGATTGACTTCGAGAACATCCCTCCCGAGGACCGCGAGGCGTACACCCAGTTCCTCCGCCGGCTGAAGGAGCGGCTGGAGCCGCTGGGTCTCACGCTTTCCGTCGCGGCGGCCGCCAAGACGTCTGACACGACCACGGGCTGGGGCGGCGCCACCGACTATGCGGCCATCGGGCAGATTGTCGACTACTTTTACATTATGGCGTACGACGAGCACTGGCTCGGCGGCGAGCCCGGCCCCATCGCGTCGCTGGACTGGGTGGAGCGGGTGATCCGCTACGCCACCGGCGTGATGCCGTCGCAGAAGATCCTGCTGGGGGTTCCGTTTTACGGCTACGAATGGTCCCTGGACCCCGCCCTGGGCGCCGAGACCAACGCGGCCTACGGCCCCGGGCGCATGCAGCGCCGCGCGGCCGAGTTCGGGGCTGAGGTCGTGTGGGACCCGGTGGCCGGCGAGAACAAGGCGGTCTTCCTCACCGACGAGGGGGAGCGCATCGCCTGGTTCCCCGACGAGCGGAGCCTGGAGGCCAAGCTTCGCATGGCCTACCAGTACAACCTGAAGGGGATCGCCATCTGGCGGATTGGCCTGGAGCCGGACGAGTGGTGGCACCGCCTGGGCGAGTTCCGCCTGAGTCCTGAAAAGTAGCTGCCGTATTCCCTAGCGTGTACCCGCACCGGGCAGTCTATTCACCCCTGTACCCGGCCCGCGCGATGTGGTAATCTAGTGGAACCATTCTGGCTTCAGGAGGGGGCCTGGTCCCATGACCCTGCACGAGCTGGCGGCGGAGCTGGCGAGGCGGATGAACTGCACGGTGGAGCCGGGCGAGGCGGATGCGCAGTCGGTCACGGTGAGAGGGAAGGGGTACCACTTCGTGGTCGCCGGCTTCTTCGGCGGCTGGCAGGCAACCCTGTACATTCCGGAACAGGAGCCGGTGACCTTTTACGGCGAGGCGGTGGAGGCGCTGGAGCTGCGGCTGAAGGGAAAGCTCTCGGGGCGGCCGGTTGATTAGCAGTGAGATCACTTGATTCTAGTTCCCGGCGGAGGTACAATAGCCGCGAAGCCAGCGGGCATGTGTTCTGCGTGGTTCTTCTTTTTTTCAATTCGGATGGTTGCGAGGGAGATTGACGGATATGGAAGAGAACAAGCCGGTCGTGTTGTCGCCGGAAGGCCTTCAGCAGCTTCAAGAGGAGCTGGACTACCTGCGGAACGTGAAGCGGAAGGAAGTGGCGGAGCGCCTGAAGGAAGCCCGGTCGTACGGCGACCTCTCGGAGAACTCCGAGTACGATGACGCCCGCAACGAGCAGGCCTTCGTTGAGGGGCGCATCGCGATGCTGGAGAATACGTTGCGCAACGCCGTGATCATGGACGATGCGGAGGACGAGGCTGAAGCGGGCAAGATCCGGCTTGGCTCCACAGTGGTGCTGAAGGACCTGGAATACGGCGACCTGCTGGAGTACACCATCGTTGGCACCGTGGAGGCCGATCCGGCCAAGAACAAGATCTCCAACGAATCGCCCGTCGGCAAGGCCATCATGGGGAAGACCAAGGGTGAGGTCGTGGTGGTGGAGGCGCCGGCCGGGCAGATCGAGTACGAGATCGTCGACGTAAAGTAGGAATTAGGCATAGGCGGCGCGCCCCGACCTGCACAGGTCGGGGCTGCGGCGCTCTTCGCGCTTGTCATAACGTCTGCGGCTCGTCCGTACACTGGAGTACGGCCCCTGAGACATGCCCGACGACCGCAGGCGAGGTGAGTTTCCATCGACCGCAACCTCTGGACGGCGAGGCCGCTGCTGGTCGCCTACCTGCTCGTGATCAGCGTTACGGCTGGTCTGCTGGTGAACCGGCAGCCGCCCGACGCCGGCTCGCTGCCGGCCATGAGCGGCCGCGAGCCCGAAGGCCGGCTGCACGAATCGGAGCCAGACGAGGACCCCTTCTGGATGGCCCTGTTCCGGCCGGGATTGCCCACCGCCCGGCAGATGCTGCGCGCGGCGCTGCCGGCGCTGGCGGCCGCAGGACCCCTGGGAGAGCAGCATGACCGCACGCTGCGCTTCCTGTGGACAGGCCGGCAGCCCGGGCGGCCCCATACCCTGTTTCAGGCGGCCCTGCCGTTTCTGCGGCCCGGCGCGGCCCCCGCGCCGCCGATGACCGTGGACCCGTCGCTCCCGTCCGGCGAGAGCCCGGGGCCCGACACCGGCGCCGCAGAGCCGGCGGTGGCGGCGGAGCCCGCCCCCCGGCCGGAGCCCGCCGTCACGGTGCTGAACGACGGGCTGCCCCTGGTGGGGATTTACCACACCCATGACTACGAGGCGTACATCTCGGAGTTCCCCGACCTGACCGTGAGCACTGACCAGGACCTGAGGCTCATCGCCTCCTACGACCACAGCAAGCGGACCATCGTGGACATCGGCGCGATTCTGGCCCGCCGGCTCAGGGACCTCGGGGTCACGACGGTGCACGCCCCGTTCAAGCACCAGGAGCTGGGCTACGACTACGCGTACCAGTCCTCGCGGGCCACGGCCCGCCAGATCCTGCGGGAGGCGCCGACGGTGAAGGTGCTGATGGACCTGCACCGCGACGGCAACATGGACCTGGACTCCACGACCTACGTCGACGGCCTGCCCGTGGCCCGGGTGCGCTGCGTCATCGGCGCCAGGGAGGATCTGACCCACTGGCAGGAGAACCTGGCCTTCTGCAACGCCCTGATGGCCAAGATGGAGGAGGCCAATCCCGGCATCACCCTGCCCACGCTCACGCCGCAGGCCCGCTACAACCAGGACCTCCTCCCCGGAGCCATTCTGCTGGAGATCGGCAACGCCCTCAATACGTTCGAGGAGGCAGAGCGGGCCGTCTACCACCTGGCCGATGCGCTGGTGGAACTGCTGCGGGCCGGGGAGTACCCGGGCGCAGAGTAGACCGCGTCGTGTTGTGCCCGCTCCGGAGGTGGTGATATAATACTCTGAAGCCTATTCTGGAGGCAGAAAGGAAGGCAACATGGTCGACCAGAAGCATATTCGCAACTTTTGCATCATCGCCCATATCGACCACGGCAAGTCCACCCTGGCCGACCGGCTGATCGAGTTTACCGGGGTGCTGACCCAGCGGGAGATGGAGGATCAGGTCCTTGACAACATGGACCTGGAGCGGGAGCGCGGCATCACCATCAAGGCCCAGTCGGTCCGCATGGAGTACGCGGCTGACGACGGCCAGCAGTACGTGCTCAACCTCATCGACACGCCCGGCCACGTTGACTTCACCTACGAGGTCTCGCGGGCCCTGGCGGGCTGTGAGGGCGCCCTGCTGGTGGTGGATGCGTCGCAGGGCATCGAGGCGCAAACCCTGGCCAACGTCTACATGGCCCTGGAACACGACCTGGAGATCATCCCCGTGATCAACAAGATCGACCTGCCCTCGGCCGACCCGGAGAAGGTCAAGCAGGAGATCGAGGAGGTCATCGGCCTCGACACCTCCATCGCCATCATGGCCTCCGCCAAGGCCGGCATCGGCATGAAGGAGATTTTGGAGGCCGTGGTCAATTTCATCCCGCCGCCTCAGGGCGACCGGCGGGCGCCGCTGCGCGCGCTCATCTACGACTCCTTCTACGACTCGTACAAGGGCGTCATCACCTACTTCAGGGTGTTTGAGGGAACCGTAAGGAAGGGCGACCGGATTCGCTTCATGGCCACGGGCAAGGAGTTCATCGTCGACGAACTCTACGTCTTCCGGCCGGGCCTGACCCCGGTGGAGGAGCTGGCGGCCGGCGAGGTCGGTGCCCTGGCCGCGACCATCAAGGAGGTCAAGAATGTCCGGGTGGGCGACACCATCACCCTGGCGGAGAATCCCGCCCCGGAGCCGCTGCCCGGCTACCGCCGCGCGACGCCGATGGTGTTCACGGGCCTGTACCCGGTGGAGTCCAACGACTACGGCCGCCTGCGGGAGGCCCTGGAGAAGCTTCAGCTGAACGATGCCTCGCTGTCGTTCGAACCCGAGACGTCGGAGGCGCTGGGGCTCGGCTTCCGCTGCGGCTTCCTGGGGCTCCTGCACATGGACATCATCCAGGAGCGGCTGGAGCGGGAGTTCGACCTGGCCCTCATCACCACCGCCCCCAATGTGATCTACCGCGTCAACCTGACCAGCGGCGAGCAGATGATGATTGAGAATCCCGCGGACTGGCCGGATCCGAGCCATATCGCCTCCGTGGAGGAGCCGGTGATCAAGGCCTCAATCATAACGCCCTCGGAGTACGTGGGACCCCTGATGGAGCTGTGCCAGGACCGGCGCGGGACCTTCCTCAACATGGAGTACCTGAACGAGAAGCGGGTCAACCTGCACTACAAGCTGCCCCTGTCGGAGATCATGTACGACTTCTTCGACCAGCTGAAGACCCGCTCGCGCGGCTACGCCAGCTTCGACTACGAAGTGACCGGCTACGAGCAGGCGGACATGGTGAAGATGGATATTCTGCTGAACGGCGAGTCGGTGGACGCGCTCTCCAGCATCGTTCACCGGGAGAAGGCGCAGAAGCTGGGCCGCGCCCTGGTGCGGAAGCTGCGCAAGCTCATCCCCAGGCACATGTTCGAGGTGCCCATCCAGGCCGCCGTCGGCAACAAGATCTTGGCGCGCGAGAACATCGCCCCGCTGCGCAAGGATGTGCTGGCCAAGTGCTACGGCGGCGACGTCACCCGCAAGCGGAAGCTGCTCGAGAAGCAGAAGGAGGGCAAGAAGCGGATGAAGGCGGTCGGTTCCGTCGAGATCCCGCAGGAGGCCTTCATGGCCGTGCTCTCCACAAACCCTGACGACGACTGACGCAACCGGCCGGGCTCTCTGGGGCCCGGCCGCCATGTTGGGAGGTTGGCCCTGTGCCGATAGGGCTCTACGTGCACATCCCCTACTGCCAGCACAAGTGTGGGTACTGCGACTTCAACAGCCACGCGGGGGCCGACCGGACGGAGCAGGCGCGCTACGTCGACGCCCTGCTGCTGGAGATGGAACTCTGGGCGGCCCGCCCCGAGGTGGCGGGGGAGCAGGTCATCGCCGTCTTCGTGGGCGGCGGCACACCGACCCTGCTGGAGGGGGAGCAGCTGTCCCGCGTGCTGACCGGCATCCGGCAGCGCTTCAACCTGGCGCCCGACGCCGAGGTGACCATCGAGGGCAACCCCGGCACGGTGGATGTGGAGGGGGAGAAGCTTCAGCGGGCGTTTGACGCCGGGGCCAACCGCATCTCGCTGGGCGTACAGGCCCGGCAGCGGCACCTGCTGGAGCGGCTGGGGCGGATCCACGATGCCCTGCAGGTGGAGGAGGCGGTGGCGGCTGCCCGGCGGGCGGGCTTCACCAACATCAATCTCGACCTCATGTACGGGCTGCCCGGCCAGACTCCCGCGGATTTCCGCGAGACCGTCGCCTGGGCGCTCAGCCTGGACCCCACCCACATCAGCGCCTACAGCCTGATTCTGGAGGAGGGCACGCCCTTCTACCTCGCCTTCGAGGCCGGCCGCCTGCACCTGCCGCCCGAGGAGGCGGAGGAGCAGATGTTCCGGGAGGGCAAGGCCCTGCTGGAGGCCGCCGGGTTCGAGCACTATGAGATCTCCAACTACGCGCGTCCGGGGCACTGGTGCCGGCACAACCTCATCTATTGGCGGAACGAGCACTACCTGGGGCTCGGCTGCGGCGCGCACTCGTTCCTGCGACTGGCGGCGCCCCTGGAGAACCTCGGGGCCCCCCGTCCCGGCCTCACGGCATCCCGCGTTCAGGGCGGCAGCGAGGTGGAGACGGCGCCGGGCCGGCCGGGGCAGCATTACCGCTTCTGGAACCTGAAACATCCGGGAACGTACCGGGCGGCCCTGGAGCGGGGTGTTCTGCCGGTGGAGGCGGGAGAGGCGGTCGGCAGGCGGCAGGAGATGGCGGAGACGATGTTCATGGGCCTCCGGCTGCTCGAAGGGGTGAGCGACCACCGCTTTGCGGCGCGGTTCGGCGTCTCCATCAGCGCGGTCTACGGCGCTGAGGTGGAGCGGCTGCAGCGGCAGGGGCTGGTCGAGTGGGAGGGCGGCGCCCTGCGCCTGACACCGCGGGGTCTGCGGCTGGCCAACCTGGTCTGGGAGGCCTTCGTGTAGGTGCGCGACGAAAAAAATTACGTTGTTCACATGGTGTTCACAAGGTATTCACAGGTTATCCTCCGAAATTGCTGTCCAATTCATGGTCAAAGGACAGACAGCAATGAGACAACACACTGGCAACACCTGTCGTCGCTGCGGGCGGAGCAGCGAGGAACTCTTTCAGATGCTGGACAACAGCGGCCGCTGGGCGGTCGTCTCCGCAGCGTGCGCCTGCGGGCACCGGTGGACCGTCATCCACACCGCCGTGCCGAACCTCTCCGCCGTGCGGGCGTGGCTGCGACGCGGCTGCCAGCCGCCCGAGGGGCCGGTGGCCCCGATGCGCGGCGGGCCGTGGCAGACGTGGCGGCTGGAAGGGTTCTCGCTCCAACCTGTTCACAGTCCGGAACCTGTGCATAGTCCGGGAAGGTGACTACCGTGGAAGTGGAGATCAAGCTGGAGGTGCTCCCGACCGTGCCCGGCGGCCCCGCGGCCCTGTTCGAGCGCCTGGCCGCGCGGGAGGAGCTGGCCGGACTTCCCCTGGGTCCCGTGCAGACGATCGCCATGCGCGACACCTACTTCGACACGGATGATGGCGCCCTGGCGGCCGCCGGCACCGGCCTGCGCGTGCGCCGCGAGAACGGCCGCCTCCTGGTCACGCTGAAGGTGAAGCGCGCGCAGGAGGGGTCTCTGACCGAGCGGGAGGAGTACGAGGCCCCGCTGGACCTGGGGAGCCTGAGGGAGGTCGTGAGCCGCATCCGGCCGCTCATCGGGCGCGGCACCGTGCCTTTTGCCGCGTTCGCCGTGGGGCGCCCCGCCGGGCCCCTGGAGCCCGTTCTGGACCTGCACACGGAGCGGCTCTCGCGGACGATCGGCGAGATCGGCACCCTCACGCTGGACCGGGTGCTCTACCCCGGTCTGGACGCCGAACCGTACTACGATATTGAGGTGGAGGCTGCGGCGGACCTGGTGGATCCAGAGCCGCTGCGCGCGGTGGAAGCCGAGCTGCTCGCGCTGGCTGAGGGCCATCTGCGGGCGGCGGGCCGGTCCAAGCTGGAGCGGGGGCTTGACCTCGCGCGGCGGTGATGCTGCCGACGGCCGAGCCGACTGATCGGAACGCAGCCGGCCGGGCTTTTCGCCCGGCCGTTTCTTTCACCTGCGGTTGAATAATTATGCGACCGATAGTATAATCATGCGAGATCTGGATGATGAGGAGGCCGCGTGCCATGACCAAGCTTTGGGGAGGGCGCTTCACCAAGCCTGCGGACAAGACCGCCGAGGGGTTCACCTCGTCGCTGGCGTTTGACCGCCGGCTCTACAAGCAGGACATCCGGGGGTCGATCGCCCACGCCCGCATGCTGGGGAAGCAGGGCATCATATCCGCGGAGGATGCCGCCCTGATCGAGCAGGGGCTCAGGGAGATCGAGGCCGAGATCGATGCCGGGCAATTCCCCTTCCGCCAGGAGTACGAGGATATCCACCTGAACATCGAGAAGCGGCTGATCGAGAAGATCGGCCCGGTGGGGGGCCGGCTGCACACTGCCCGCAGCCGCAACGACCAGGTGGTCACCGACGTGCACCTGTGGGTGAAGGAGGAGATCGCCGCGGTGCAGCGGCTGGTCAGCGACCTGCAGGGGACGCTGCTGGACCGGGCCCGGGAGCAGTTGGGCGTGATCATGCCCGGCTACACCCACCTGCAGCGGGCGCAGCCCGTCCTGCTCTCGCACCACCTGATGGCCTACTTCTGGATGCTGGAGCGGGACTACGGCCGGTTCGCCGACGCCCTGCGGCGGGCGGACATCTCGCCCCTGGGCGCCGGGGCCATGGCGGGCACGACCTTCCCCATCGACCGGGAGTTCACCGCGGCCGAGCTGGGCTTCGCCGGGGTCTATCCCAACTCCATGGATGCGGTGAGCGACCGGGACTTCATCGTCGAGTTCGTCGCGGCGGCCGCCATCTGCCAGATGCACCTCTCCCGCCTGGCGGAGGAGCTGGTCAACTGGTCCTCCACGGAGTTCGGCTTCGTGGAGATGGACGATGCCTACGCCACCGGCTCGTCCATCATGCCGCAGAAGAAGAACCCCGACGTGGCCGAGATCGTGCGGGGGAAGACCGGCCGCATCTACGGCGACCTGATGGCCCTGCTGACGGTCCTGAAGGGGCTGCCCCTCACCTACCACAGCGACCTCCAGGAGGACAAGGAGCGGCTCTTCGACGCGGTGGACACCCTGAAGGCCTGCCTCACGGTGATGACGGGCATGCTGGCGACGGTGAAGTTCAACCGGGAGCGGATGGCGCAGGCGGTGCGGCAGGACTTCTCCAACGCCACCGACATGGCCGACTATCTGGCCAAGAAGGGCATGCCCTTCCGGGAGGCCCACGAGGTGGTGGGCCGGGCGGTGCTCTACTGCATCGAGCGGGGCAAGTATCTGGCCGACTGCACGCTGGAGGAGTTCAAGGGGTTCTCGGAGCTGTTCGAGGCGGACATCTACGAGGCCATCGCCCCCGAGACCTGCGTCAACCTGCGCACGTCGCAGGGGGGCACCGCCCCCGCCGAGGTGGAGAAGCAGCTCGCGCTGGCGGCGGAGATTCTCTCCAGGCGTGTGGGGTAGGGGGCGCGCCGCGGGGGCTGGGGCACTTCGCTGGGTCGGCTGTGCTGGAGTCGAGCGGCGCCGCCTCTGCGGGTGGTTTAGGTGTGAAGGAACCGGCTGCGGGGCGTGAAGCACGGCGGATTTCGACTTGGCCCGGGGGCGAAGTGGAAATCGGCCGGGGTTGAGCGGGGCAGGGGCCTGTTGCCTGGTGGTTTAGGTGTGAAGGAATCGGCTGCGGGGTGTGAAGCACGGCGGATTTCGACTTGGCCTGGGGGCGAAGTGGAAATCGGCTGGGGTTGAGCGGCGCAGAGGCCTGTGACCATATGGTTTAGGTGTGAAGGAACCGGCTGCAGGGCGTGTAGCAGCGGTTGACACATCCCGCCGTGGCGACACTTGGCCCGGACGGCATGTATGCTGAACGTTCCCCGGGGCAGAATAGTGCTGGGCACCCTCCTGGGGTGCCCTCGGGAGCCCGCATGTCGCCGGCTCGGACCGCAAGCCATACCGGAACGCAGGGTTCCGGGCTCTACTCCACGCTGAGCGAGACGGTGATCTTCGCCTGAGGCGGCCTGCGCAGGCTCCCGATGTGACCATAGCACAGAACGCACCTTCGGTCTGTCGAAGCCCGTAGGTGCGTTCTGTCTTTCGTTCGCCAGGATTCGACGCCGGTGTCGATGCGCGTCTACGGGTCCATCCGCCGCAGCTCTTCCAGCCGGCGCAGGGTCTCCGACAGCGGCGGCACGCCCCATTCCGCCCGCTCCGCGTCCGTCGTGTCCGGAGCTACCGGCAGCAGCCGCCAGCCGTTCTTGTCCTTGAAGAACTGCGTGCCGTACTTCTGCGGCTTTCCCTGGGAGGTCAGCCAGCGGTCCAGGGTGGCTGCCGCCAGCCACCGCGCCCGCTTCTCCTCGGGGTGGCCCAGCTCCACCGCCCGCACGGACAGCTCGTGCGCTAGGCGGAAGTCCTCCGGCTGGTCGCTGTGCTGCAGGAGCATTGCCGCGTGGAAGAAGTCCTCGGCGGCCGTCAGCGCGCCTTCGGCGATCAGGGCCAGGGCCCGCTCCCGCCGCACCCGGTCCCGCTCGTGGATGGCCTGCAGCTCCCCCAGGTCGCCGGCCCAGCCGGCGCGGTCCCTCTGGTCCTCCGCGAAGAGTGCGGCCAACTCCGCATTCACGTCCTCACCCCCGTGGTTCGAATCTAGGTTCGTGCTTTCAACGCACATACGATCGCTTCCTGTTGCCGACAGTGGGCCCGTTCACCCGCTGGCGAAAAGTGTCGCTCCTCCCTTGTCCTTCCTCCCCGATGGTCTTACCATAACGACACCGCAGCAAAGCGGTGCAGACCGGAAGCGGTCTGCGGATCGGGAAAGGAGGATGACCCATGAAGCGAGTGGCGATCTGGCTTGTGGCTCTGTGCACGGTGCTCGCGGCCTCGGCTCAGAATCCGGCTCTGGCTCAGCCTCACGCGGTCTCCCCGAAGAATCAGGTGCGAGCAGACCTGAAGGCCCCGGCGGTTCCCGGTCAGTTCCTCGTTCAGTTCAAGCCTGGGGTCGCGGCTGCCCAGCGGGCTGCCATCGCCAGCCAGGTGGGGGCGAAGGTGGTGGACCGGGTGGCGGCCCTGGACGTGGAGGTGCTGGAGTTCCCGGCCGTGTCGGCGAAGGGCGATCTGAAGGCCGCGGAAGACGTCCTCCGGGCGCTGAAGATGAACCCCAACGTGGTCTACGTGGAGCCCAACTACATCTACACCATCGACTGGACGCCCAACGACCCGGGGCTCGGCCAGCAGTGGGCCTGGAACCGCATCGAGGCGTACGACGCGTGGGACGTGACCCGCGGCAGCAGCAGCGCGGTCATCGCCGTCGTGGACACCGGGGTGCAGCGCAACCACCCCGACCTTGATGGCAAGATCGTTGCCGGCTACGACTTCGTCGACCGCGACACCGCCCCCGACGACGGAAACGGCCACGGCACCCACGTCGCCGGCACCGCGGCGGCCGAGACCAACAACGGGACCGGCGGCGCGGGCATGTGCCCCGAGTGCAAGATCATGCCGGTGCGGGTGCTGAACAACTCCGGCAGCGGGACCCTCGCCAACGTGGCCAACGGCATCATCTGGGCGGCTGACAACGGCGCCGACGTGATCAACCTGAGCCTGGGCGGCGCCACGGGCTCCACCACCCTCCAGAACGCCGTCAACTACGCCTGGAACCAGGGGGCCTTCCTGGCCTGCGCCGCCGGCAACGAGAACACCAGCCGGGCTTCCTACCCGGCGTACTACAGCCGGTGCTTCGCCGTTGCCTCCACCACCAGCTCCGACTCCCGCTCCTCCTTCTCCAACTACGGCAACTGGGTGGAGGTCGCCGCCCCGGGCTCCAACATCTACTCCACCTGGATTGGCAGCGGGTACAACACGATCAGCGGCACGTCGATGGCCACCCCCCATGTCGCCGGCCTGGCCGGGCTCCTGGCCTCGCAGGGGCTGAGTAACCAGGAGATCTGGGACCGCATCATGGAGACGGCCGATGACATCCCCGGCGCCGGCACCTACTGGACGGGCGGCCGCATCAACGCCTACCGGGCCGTCACGGGCCAGGGCGATCCGGGTGACCCCGGGGATCCGGGTGACCCCGGCGATCCGGGCGGCCCTGGCGAGAACAGGGTGCAGAACGGCGGCTTTGAGAACGGCACCGCCCCCTGGGTGCAGACCTCCTCGGGCGGCTACCAGCTGATCAGCAACTACCTGCCGCGGACCGGCAACTACAGCGCCTGGCTGGGCGGCTACAACTTCGGCACCGACACCATCAGCCAGACGGTGACGATCCCGCAGAACGGAAAGCTCACGTTCTGGTGGTACATGTCCTCCAGCGAGGGAAGCTCCACCGCCTACGACTACCTCCGGGTACGGCTGTACAGCCAGAACGGCAGCCTGCTGGCCACCCCGGTCACCCGGAGCAACCGGGATACGCGGAACCAGTGGGTGCAGGAGAGCGTGAACCTCGCCGCCTACGCCGGCCAGACGGTGCGCCTGGAGTTCAGCGTCACCAACGACTGGCTGCTGCCGACCAGCTTCTTCATCGACGACGTGGAACTGAAATAAGCGAGGCGGGGCTGCACGCGACTTGCGTGCAGCCCCGTTCAGTGCTCAGTTCATGCGCAGCCTGCACCTGGGCCATGCCTACAGCGTCGAGCCGTGCTGACCCAGGATGATGACGCCCTTGCCGGTCAGCTCCTGAACGCCGACGACCCACACGTACGAGGTGTCCTTCACCACCGTGATGAACTGGCCGGTCAGCGGCGGGATCATCTTGCGCAGGGCCTGCGGCAGCACGATGTGCTGCATGGTCTGCCACCAGGTGAACCCCTGCGATCGGGCGGCCTCCCACTGCCCCTTGTCCACCGAGTTGAGCCCGCCCCGCACGATCTCGCCCACGATGGCCGCGGTGAAAAGCGTCATGGCCAGGGTACCGGAGTTGACCGGCTTCAGCGGCATCGTGAAGCGGAAGAGCAGGATGAGCAGGATCAGCGGCGAGGCCCGGAAGCTCTCGATGTAGACGGCCGCGATGCGCGCCAGCAGCCAGTGGCCGCTGTAGCGCATGACGCCGAGCAGTGTGCCCAGGATGAACGAAAAGGCGATGGTGAGACCGCTGATGCGCAGGGTGATCCAGAGGCCCTCCGCCATGAAGCGCACGTTGTGCCACTGGGCCAGGGCGGCGAGTTCCTCCATCATGCAGCCGTCACCTCCCCGCCGCGGCTCAGCCGCACCCGCTCCTCCCAGCGCCGGGCCAGCTGGGCCAGCGGGAAGCAGATGGCGAAGTAGATGGCCCAGACCGTGAGGTACGCGGGTCCGTAGTAGCCGGTGGAGGCCGACCAGGAGTCGGCCTGGAACATGAGGTCACCGCCGGAGATCATGGCCAGGATGGACGAGTTCTTGATGAGCGCCACGGCCTGGTTGGTCATGGGCGGCAGCACGATCTGCGCCGCCTGCGGCAGGATGACGTAGCGCATGGCCTGCACGTAGGAGAAGCCCTGCGACAGGGCGGCCTCCAGCTGTCCCCGGTGAATCGCCTGAATGCCGGCCCGCACCACCTCGGTCACGTAGGCGCCGTGGTAGACGCCCAGTCCCAGCACGCCCACCACGGGGGTGGGCAGCATGATGTCGAAGTGGGGCAGGGCGTAGTAGAGGAAGAAGACCTGGGTCACCAGCGGCGTGTTCTGGATCAAGCTCACATACAGGCGGCTCACAGTCCGGCCGCTCCTCCACGGGGCGGTGGCGAGGACACCGAACAGCACGCCCAGCGCCAGAGCGAGGAGGAGGGCCAGACCTGCCGTGCTGGCGGTCCGGCCCAGGCCCTCGAGGAGGATGTGCCAGTCTCTAAAGAGCGCCTGCCACTTGAATGCGGCAAAGCGGTCCACTGGCTACTTCAGCCCCCACTTCTCGTAAAGCTGGTCCATTTCGCCGGAAGCCTTCATCTCCTTGATGATGTTGTTGACGAACTCGGCCAGCTCGGTGTTGGACTTCTTGGTCGCGATGCCGTACTCCTGAGGCGCGAACTTGTCGGGCAGCATGACGTTCTTGTCGTCCTTGTAGCCCCAGAGGATCGACTGGTCCACCGAGAAGGCGTCGATCCGGCCGGAGTCCAGCGCCGCCTTGATCTCGGGGTAGGTCGCGAACTCCATGAACTGGACGGTGATGCCGTCTTCCTCTGCCTGCTCGGTCAGGGCCGCCCGGGTGGAGGCGGACTGCGCCACGCCGATGGTCTTGCCGTCCAGATCCTTCCAGGACTGGATGCCGCTGCTCTCGAGCACCAGGAAGCCGACGTAGTCCGTGAAGTACGGGTCGGAGAAGTTCCAGCTGAGCTTGCGCTCCTCGGTGATCGTGAACGTCGCGATCACCATGTCGATCTCGCCGTTGTCCAGGGCGGGGCCGCGGGTCTTGGCGTTGACGCCGGTGAATTCCACCTTGGTCTCGTCGCCGAAGATCTCCTTTGCGATGCGCTTGGCGAGGTCGATCTCCATGCCTTCATGCACGTTCTTGGCGGGATCCAGGTAGCCGAACTTGGGCACGTCTTCCTTCACGCCCACCTTCAGCACGCCGGCGTTCTTGATCTTCTCGACCTGCGCCGGAAGGCCGGAGGCATCCCCGCTTCCGCTGCCGGCCGGAGCCTTGGACTGCCCGCCGCAGCCCGCCAGAACGGCCGCGGCCAGAATCGCTGCGAGAAGTGCACCCCACTTGCGCTTCATTCCCATACTCCCCTCTGTCGTTCTTGTTCTATCTGTCATCAGCGCAGAATGCGGCTGAGGAACAGCCTGGTCCGCTCGTGGCGGGGGGCCTCGAAGAAGTGCTCAGGCGGCCCCTCCTCCAGGATCTGCCCGCCGTCCATGAAGATGACCCGGTCGGCCACCTCGCGCGCGAAGCCCATCTCGTGGGTGACCACCACCATGGTGATTCCCTCCTGCGACAGGCCGATCATCACATCCAGCACCTCTTGCACCATCTCGGGGTCCAGGGCGGAGGTGGGCTCGTCGAACAGCATGATCTTCGGGCGCATGTTCAGGGCGCGGGCAATGGCTACCCGCTGCTGCTGCCCACCGGAGAGCTGCGACGGGTATGCGTTGGCCTTGTGTTTGAGCCCGACCCGGTCAAGGAACTCCAGGCCCGAGGCCTCGGCCTCCTCCCTGGGGATGCCCTTGACCAGGATGGGCGCCATGGTGACGTTCTCGAGCACCGTCTTGTGCGGGTACAGGTTAAACTGCTGGAACACCATGGCCACCGACTGTCGCACCTTGGTCAGGGGGGCGCCCGGGGCCGTGATGTCGACGCCGTCGACGATGACCGTTCCGCTGGTCGGCCGCTCCAGGAGGTTCATGCAGCGGATCAGGGTGGATTTCCCGGAACCGGACGGCCCGATGACGACCAGTTTCTCGCCGCTCTTCACGGTCAGGTCCACGTCTACGAGCACGTGCAGGGGCCCAAAATGCTTGTTTACATTAATAAGCTGAATCATAGAGACCGCTAACCACCTCTTCCCCGGCTCGCAAAGGGCTATATTCTTAATACTGTCGCGCATTGGTCAAAAATGCAAGTGTCATGTGATTTGTTTTGTCTATCAGAAACCATGACAAGACCCGAATATCTGATTAACAGAAAAGAGCCCCGCCTTTCGGCAGGGCGAGCAGGAAAGCCAACAAGAAACAGGACGCCTCCCGCAAGGCGTCCTGTTTCTCTCACATGGGGGGACAGGGGATTTGCTGGTCACACCCATAGTATATGCCCCCATCCCCATTCTAGCATCCTGCGCAGGGTGGGACTTCGCCATCTCCACGAGGACGACGCGCGCCTCCTTCCCGGGTAGGAGGGGGAGGCCTCAGTCGTCCACCAGCCCCTCCCGCACGGCCCACAGCGCCGCCTGGGTGCGGTCGGTGAGCTGCAGCTTGCTCAGGATGGACGAGATGTGGGTCTTCACGGTGGTTTCGCTGATCACCAGTCTCTCGGCGATCTCTCGGTTCGTGAGTCCGTGGGCCAGGGCGCGCAGCACGTCCAGCTCACGGGGCGTAAGCAGCTCCCGCTTGCGGGGCTGCTGCGGCTGGGCCGTGCGGATCATCAGCCGCTTCATCACCTCGGGGTGCAGCCGCGGCTCCCCCCGGTGCACGGCCCGGATGGCGTCGACCAGGTCGGCGGGCTCGATGTCCTTGGTCAGGAACCCCAGGGCCCCTTCCTCGATGCAGGCCATCGCCTTTTCCAGGTCGAGGAATGAGGTGAGCATGATCACCCGGGTGCCGGTGCCCTTCAGGGTCCGCAGGGCGCTGAGGCCGTCCAGCTCTGGCATCATCAGGTCCATCAGCACCACGTCCGGCTTCAGCGACTTGATCATCTCCACCGCCTGGCGCCCGTCAGCCGCCTCGCCGACCACCTCGAAGTCGTCCTGAAGTTCGAAGTAGGTGGCGAGGCCCTGCCGGACCATGAAGTGGTCATCGCAGATCAGGATTCGGATGGGGTTCAACGGGGGTCACCTCCGGAGGCTATGGGAATGCGTGCTCGAATGCAGGTCCCCTGGCCGGGTGCGGATCTGACCTCCAGGGAGCCCCTCACTTCGCTCACCCGCTCTCTCATTCCGATCATACCGAATGACTCGCCCCGCGCGCCAGCGCCGGGGTCGAATCCGACGCCGTCATCGCAGACTTCCAGCAGGGCCTCCTCGGGGCTGAGGTCCAGCTTCACCCGCACGTGGCGCGCTCTGGCGTGCTTGGCCACGTTGTTGAGCGCCTCCTGGGCCACGCGGTAGAGGGCGAACTCCACGTCGGGGCTCAGCCGCTCGTCTCCGCTGAGCGCCAGGGAGACCTCGACGCCGTGCCGGCGCCGGAACAGGTTGATATGGTTGCTGAGCGCCATGGCGAGCCCCTTCTCCTGCAGGGCCGCCGGCCGCAGTTCGAAAATCAGCGACCGCATCTCGGCCAGGGCCTCGCCGGCCATCTCCTTCGAGCGGGTGAGCAGCCCCCTGACCTTCTCCGGCTTCTTGTCCATGAGGCCGACCGCCGACTCCAGGTTCAGCGTCAGCCCGAACAGCACCTGGGTCACCGAGTCGTGCAGCTCGCGCGCCAGCCGGTTCCGCTCCTCGAGCACCGCCACCTCCCGCGCCTTGGCGTGCAGCTCCGAGTTCTCGATGAGCCGGCCGGCCTGGTTGGCCAGCAGGGTCAGCAGCCGCAGGTGCTGCTCATCAAACCGCCGGGGCTGCCGGCTGGCCACCACCAGCACCCCCAGGGTGCGGTCCTTCGTCCGGATGGGGGCCTCGATCACGTCGCGCCACTGCCCGGACCGCACAAGGTCCTGGTTCAGCCGGGGGTCCTGGTCGGGCTGGCGCGAGAAGTGGGGCTTCCCGGTCTTGATCACCAGGCTGGTCAGGTTTCCCTCCATGGGCAGTTCCAGGCCGACGTAGTCCTCCATCCCTGCGCCGTAGGTGGCCCGCACGAACTGGCGGGACCCGTCTGCCGTGAGCAGGCTGATCAGGGCCGACGAGCCCCCGGTCACCCGCACGGACTCGCGCGCGATCACGGTGAGCACCTCGTCCGGGTGAATCGCGGTGCTGATGGCCTCGTCCACGGCATGCAGGGCCTCCGACTCGGCCAGGCGCCGCTCCAGCGCCGTCACCGTCTGCGCCAGCCGGGCGGTGCGGTCGGCGACCTTGTCCTCCAAGGTGTCCAGCAGCCGGTTCATCCGGTGGAACTCCTGCGACAGGGCCCAGGTGGAGGCCAGCGGCCCGAAGAGGAGGACGAGGGCGGCCGGCTGGTACTGGAAGATCAGGGCGGCCGTGCCCCCCAGCGTGGTGGTCAGCAGGAAGGGAACCAGTGGGAGCCGCTCCCACTCTCGTTTCAGGTACGCCCAGACCGGCCCCTCCCGCAGCGCCGCCATGCCCAGCGGGTAGAAGATGATGCGGATCAGGAGGCGGATCGAGATGCCGGCGAAGATGGCCAGCCAGTCCGCGGTGAAGACGATGGGGCCGGGCGCCGGGCGGATGATGCGCGCGGCCCAGCTGCCCAGGGCCACCGCCGCGAAGGTGACCACGCCGCGGATCAGGGCCCGGGGCACGCGCTGCTCCCGGGGCACCTGCCGGGTGAACGGCACGCCGACCAGGTGGTAGAAGGCGGTGCCCGCCGCCGAGCCCAGGGCGGCAATGTAGGGGTGGAAGAGGAGCATGGCCGCCACATCGATGGCCATGGAGATCGAGATGTCGCCCCTGGCCCCGCGGATGGCCACGCGCCAGGGCTGGGTCAGCCAGACCAGGAGGCCGATCAGCGCGGCCAGAAGCAGCGACGTGACCAGCGGCGGCATCGGGTCGCCCTTGGCCGGGATCTGCAGAGGCAGAATGAGGGCGGCGCCGGCCAGCACCCCCAGCGAAAGCGTCGAGATCCACAGGGCTTTGGGCTTTTGCAACGGAATCAACCTTCCTCCTCCAACCAGCGGCGCGCGCGGTCCAGATCCTCGGGCGTGTTGCAGTTGAAGAACAGGCGCTGCGGGTCGCCGAACCGCGCCAGCTCCGGCCCGGCGATCTCCCGCACCCGCACGTCGTCGAAGACCGAGATCAGGCGCAGGCGCCGCGCCTCCAGGTTGCGGGAGATGCTGGGCAGACACCCCCGGCCGTACACGGCGTGCATGGGCTCGTACTCGCCCCCGACGACCGGCACAACAATATCGTAGCCGGGGGCCGACTGCACCATGAAGCGCACCAGCGCCTCATTGATGAACGGCATGTCCACCGCGCAGAAAAACGCGTATTCGTACCGGCTCGCGCGCAGGCCGGCTTCGAGGCCGGCCAGCGGCCCGAGGCCGGGAACTCGGTCGCTCACCATGGGCACCCCGAGGAAGGCGTATTCCTCCGGGGTGTTGGTCACAATGACCACCTGCGGAAACCAGGCGGAGAACCGCCGCGCCAGGCGCTGGATCAAGGGCTCCCCGCCCAGCGTGAGCAGAGCCTTGTTGCGGCCCATACGGCTGGAGCGGCCGCCGGCCAGGATGACGCCGCAGGCCTCCAGTTTCACACCCACCAAGTACCTCACCTCGCGTTCGTCACTGCGAAGGCCCGCCCGCGGCGAGCCGATGGCGGAAGACCGCCAGGGCAGGGCTCTCCGGATCGGCGGCTGCGGCCCGGCTGACCAGCTCCTCCACCGCTTCGCCGTCGCCCATGGCCAGGGCCGCCTGCGCGCCTACGATCAGGGTCTCGGCCTGCCACGCCGCGGAGTAGGTCTCTGGCGTGTAGGGGCGGGCCAGCTCTACCGCCTCCCGGGCGTGGGCGAGGGCATCCTGCGGCGCGCCCAGCGCCAGCTTGAACCGGGCCCGGGCCGCCATCACATCGGCCTTCTGGGCCGCCGAGGCGCGCTCCCAGGCGGTGTTCAGGGCGTATTCGGCCTGCCGGAGCCGCCCCAGGCCCCGAAAAGCATAGTGGAGCTCCAGGTGGCCGCGGTAGTGGTACGGATCAATGGCGACGATGTCGCGCGCCAGGTCCAGCTGCTGCGGGTACCGGGTGTTGTGGTAGGCGGTCATGGCGGGCTCGAAGAGCGGCGCGGCCCAGGCGACCGCCCAGCGTTCCTCCTCCCAGCGGAGGGTGAGCCACGACTCGGGCCAGTGCACGGCCCGGCCGGGGTCGCGGACAGTGAGGCCGCTTACTGCCACGCGCATCACGCCGGGCTCGATCTCCCGGGCGCTGCCGATCCCCGCGAACGCGACCTCGTGGTCGGTCAGGTAGGCGGCAACCTGGTCGGCGTCCATGCGGCGGTGCGCCTCCTCGGAAAGCAGCGCCCACACCCCGCCCGGGTCGCCGGCGGCCAGCGACTCCATGAAGCGACGCGCGCCGGCGGCAGCCGCCTCGGCCGTGGGCTCTTCCCGGGCGCACCCGGCCAGGAGCGTCAGGATCAGCAGGATACTCAGTACCAGGGCCGGCACGGCGGGAAATCTGCGCACCAGTGTTCACTCCCGTTCGGCGGCCGCGGCCAGCGCCTTCTGAACCCAGGCCCTGACCTCGGCGGTCAGCGGAATCTCGTCCAGTTCGCCGGGGCCGTACCAGCCCACCCGGTCCACCTCGTCGTTGGCGTGGAGCCTGACGGCCGCGGGGTCGGCCGGGCGGGCGAAGTAGATGAGGTCGATGTGCTCGTGGCCCGGCGCGATTTGCTCCAGCTGGATGCCCTCGGGGCGGGCCAGCTGCCGGGGCCCCGGGATGGGTGGCAGGGCCGGCGGCGAGATCAGCCGCACCTCCAGCCCGGCCTCTTCCCGCACCTCCCGCACGGCCGCCTCATCCGGCAGTTCGTTGGGCTCGATGTGGCCGCCCGGCGGCAGCCACATGCCCAGTTTCCGGTGCCACAGGAGGAGGACCTTGCCCTCGTGCACGACAAAGGTGGCCACGGTGAAGTCTCGAGTCACAGCTGTCATCTCAGAGAACCGCTCCTTCGGGCATCACGTTTTCGGGTCCGCCGCATGGCATTGATCATAGGCTGGGTCTGTGAGGTGAACCACATGCTGCGTTCTCGTTTCCGCGGCGAACCTGCGCCCGGCGGGTCGAACGCCGGGGGGTTGCTCGCGCCCCGGCCATCAGGTTTCAGGCGCCAGGGCGGCGGCTGCCGCTGCGGCGGTCGGTCGGCCCCGCGGACACCGCCTGCGCGTTCCGCTCATAACGTGATTAAGGGGGGTTGAGCCGATGTTCTATGGGTCCACCGAAAACACAGGGTATCCGGGCAGCGCCCCCGGCTCGAACGGATGGGATGAGAGGGCGGTCATGCCCTTCGGCCAGACGCAGATGCCGTATGGGATGGAGGCAATGCCTTTCGGCAAGACGGGGATGCCGTGGGGGAAAGGCGGCACGCCCTTCGGCAAGATGGGGATGCCCTACGGGAAGGGCGGCATGCCTTCCGGCCAGATGGCGATGCCCTGGGGGAAGGGGGGCATGCCCTACGACGATGGCGGGATGCCTTTCGATAAGGGGATGATGCCCTTCGGCAAGGGCGGCATGCCCTTCGGCAAGGGCGGCATGCCCTTCGGGAAGGGTGGTATGCCCTTCGGCAAGGGCGGGTTCGGCAAGGGGCCCGGGTGGGGCCAGGTGCCCGGCGGCGGTTTCGCCAAGCAGTACCCGCCCGGCATGGTGGGCATCCCCTACGGTTTCTACCCAGGGTACGGTCTGGTGCAATAGCGGAGACTTGAGGGGCGGCAGGGCCGGTTACCGCGGCGCCTGCCGTCCTCCTGTTCCGGCGAGCCGGGCCAGGGGACGGAGGCGCCAAACCATATGACGCATCTCAGCGAGGATGAGATGCAGTTGCAGCCCGAACTCCCGGCGGTCCCGCCGGTCGATCAGCTGCTCGACGCGGCTGCCGAAGGTGGCCAGCGCGGCCTCGCAGCGGCTGGCGGCCTCCGGGTCGATCGCCGCGCCCTGAAGCACCCCCGCGAGGACGGCGCTCTTGTACTCCTGAAGCGCCTTCACGGCCGCCGTGAGCGCCTCCCGCTCCGGCCCGTGGGCCATTCCGCCGACCTCCAGTGCGATGCGGTGGATGTCGGCAAGCGCGGCCACAAAGGCCTCCAGCGCGCTGTGGGCCTGCCGGAGCATCTCTGCCTGATCCGGCCGGCCCTCCGCCGCGCCCAGGTCAAGCAGGGTGCGGGCGACCGAGAGGTGCTTGCGGGCTGCGTCCGCGTCGTGCCCCACCTGCTCGCTGGGGTAGTCCTGCGGATGGCTGAGGCTGAGGAGCAGCCGGTCGATGCTTCGGTCCAGGTTTCGGTGCCCTTCCGCCAGTTCGGCGCGCGCCCGTCCGAGCGCGTCGGGCGGCCGGATGAGCCGGTTGACCAGGAAGCCGACTGTCATCCCGACGACGATGGTCCCCATGCGCGCCAGCGTGTAACGGAGAAAATCGTGTTCGGGCCGGTCCATGACGAACAGGACCACGACCACGGCCAGCCCTGCCGCCTCCGACAGGCGGAGGCGCACCAGGATCCCCAGGGCCAGGATCGCGCCCAGCGCCATGGTGAGGGGGTTCACGGGCAGCCAGAGCCCCAGTAGGGTGGCCACCGCCCCCGCTACCGCGTTGCCCACCAGCTGCTGCAGGAAGGCGCTGCGGGCCTGGCTGAGGGAGGGCTGCACGGCAAGCACGGCCGCGACGGCGCCGAACGCCGCGTAAGAAGAGCCCATCGCGTGTAGGAGGGCCATGGTCAGGAAGACGGCGGCGCCTGTCTTCAGGATGCGGGCGCCGAAGAAGGGCTGGAGCACACGCAGGGGCAGATCCATCCGCCATCACCTATCCAGCGATTGACATCACAGGCAGTAGCTGGTACAGTATGAAATAGCAAAAACAGGGAGGAGAGGGCCGGTGAGCCGCGACTTGCCCAGGTCAGCCGCAGGGGCGCTGCCGCTCCTGGATGTGCACTTTCAGGACCCGTCGGCGCCGCAGCGCCTGGCGGCCGCCATCGCCGAGCAGTTCCGGACGCAGGCCCAGCCCGGGCGGCATTTTCCCGTCTTCTTCCTGGTGGGCGCCACCAGCTCCACGGGCGATTCCCTGGGGCCGTTCACCGGCTGGTTTCTGAAGCGAAAGGGCTTCCGCGGCGAGCACGTGGGCGACCTCGAAAACCCCGTGCACGCCACGAACCTGCGGGAGCGGCTCTCCGAGGCGTGGACCCGCGCCCTGCGCCGCGAACGGCTTCCGTACATTATCGCCGTGGACGCCGCCGTGGGCCGGCCGGGGCGGATCACGCTCAACCGGGGCCCCCTGACGCCGGGCGCAGCCATGGGGAAGGTCCTGCCCCAGGTGGGCCACGTGCACATCATGGGCGGCATGGCCAACTTCCCGTTCATGATCTGGTTCGCCGACCTCGACCAGACCGTGGGCATGGCGGAGGTGATCGCTGACGGACTCATGGCGTTCTGGGCGGCATACGAGTCGGGCGAGCTGTTCCGCAGCCCCTCCGCGGCCCGGACCGGGCTCGCCTGACCATTGACGCCCGCGATGGTGCGAAGGTTCGCCGCCGGCAGGGGCGAACCCTTTTTGCGCGCCCTTGACGCTGCTATGAAGGATGGGTAGACTGTTGCCAAAACAAGACATCCCAGGGCAGGAGAGGAGATCGCGACGGTGCAGCAAGATATAGAGCGCATCCTCATCAGCGAGGCGGAGATTCGGGAAAAGATTCAGGAACTGGGGGCGCAGATCTCCGAGGACTTCAAGGGGAAGGACCTGGTCGTGGTCGGCATCTTGAAGGGCGCGGCCCTTTTCTGCTCCGACCTCTTCCGGGCCATCACGATTCCCGCAGAGCTGGACTTCATGCGGATCACTTCCTATGGCGCCGCCACCAAGAGCACCGGCGTACACCGGGTTCTGCTGGACCTCGACTATACCCTGCAGGGGCGCCACGTCCTGATCGTTGAGGACATCGTTGACACGGGGCTGACGATCAAGTTCCTGAAGGAGTACCTGTCTCAGCGAGGGCCGGCCTCGCTGAGCGTGGCCGCCTTGCTGGACAAGCCGTCCCGGCGCAAGGTGGATGTGAAGATCGACTACCTGGGTTTCGAGGTGCCGGACTTCTTCGTGGTCGGCAACGGGCTGGACTACGCCGAGAAGTACCGGAACCTGCGCGACATCTGCATTCTGAAACCGGAGATCTACCGCGACTGATCGGAGCCGCAGTGAAAGGGGAAGCAACATGGCGCAGGATCGCAGACGCATCGTCGTAGTGGATTCCGGCGGCCGGTACGGGCAGCTCATCGCCCGCCTGGTCAGGGAGCGGCAGGTCTACTGTGAGGTCTGGCCGGTCGGCGCGCCCGCGGCGCGCTACCGCGAGGCCAATGTCGCGGGCATCATCCTCTGCGCCGCGCCCGGGGACCCCGCCGTGCTGGAGCTGGGCATCCCGGTGCTCGGCCCCGGCCAGCAGTTCCGCCCCGAGGCGGCAGACACCGAGCAGGGTCGTACCCTGCTGGGGGACTTCCTCTTCAATTTGGCCGGCTGTGAGGCGACCTGGACGACCGAGTCGTTCATCGCCGACCAGGTGGAGGCCATCCGCCGGCGCGTCGGCGGCGGCAAGGTGCTCTGCGCCCTCTCGGGCGGCGTGGACTCCTCGGTGGCGGCGGTGCTGGTTCACCGGGCCATCGGGGAGCAGCTCACCTGCATCTTCGTCGATCACGGTCTTCTGCGCAAGGGCGAGGCCGAGCAGGTGGTGCGCACCTTCCGGGACCGCTTCCACATCAGGCTGGTGCACGTGGACGCCTCCGAACGCTTCCTCAGCAAGCTGCGGGGTGTGACGGATCCTGAGCGGAAGCGCAAGATCATCGGCAACGAGTTCATCCGCGTCTTTGAGGACGAGGCCCGCAAGCTGGGCCAGATCGACTTCCTGGTGCAGGGCACGGTGTACACCGACGTCCTGGAGTCGGGCACGGGCGCCTCCCAGGTGATCAAGTCGCACCACAACGTCGGCGGACTGCCGGAGGACATGCAGTTTCAGCTCATCGAACCCTTCCGGGAGCTGTTCAAGGACGAGGTGCGGGCCGTGGGCCGCGCGCTGGGCGTGCCCGAGGAGATTGTGGGCCGCCATCCCTTCCCGGGCCCTGGCCTGGCGATCCGGGTGCTGGGCGAGGTCACGCCCGAGAAGCTGGACATCCTGCGGGAGGCTGACCAGATTTATATCGAAGAGATTCGCCGGGCCGGCCTGTACGATAAGATCTGGCAGGCGTTTGCCGTGCTGCCGGATGTGCGCAGCGTCGGCGTGCAGGGCGACGAGCGGACGTACGCCTACCCCATCGTTCTGCGGGCGGTGACCTCGGCGGACGGCCTGACCGCAGACTTCTACCGCTTCCCCTGGGAGGTGCTCGAGCGCATCACCAGCCGGATCGTGCGCGAGGTGGCCCACGTCAACCGGGTCGTGTACGACATGACCCCGAAGCCGCCGGGCACCATCGAGTGGGAGTAATGCAGCATGGGGAAAGAGCCGGGGCGAGGCCCCCGGCTCTTTTTGCCTGCGCCCCGCGGGCCCCGATCCCCTTGACTGCCCGAACGTTTGATGCTATTTTCAAGCTGAGCGCGTTAGCACTCTCGGGCGTTGACTGCTAACCGAGGTCAACGCCCGTATGGTCAGTGGTTCCGGGGTCATGCGGAGGTGACACCCCGTGATTGATGACCGCAAGAATAAGGTACTGCAGGCCATTGTCGAAGACTATGTCGCAACGGCGGAACCGGTCGGGTCACGGACGATCGCGCGCAAGTACAACCTGGGTGTCAGCCCGGCTACCATCCGTAACGAGATGTCGGATCTCGAGGACATGGGTTACCTGGAACAGCCGCACACGTCGGCCGGACGCGTTCCCTCGGATCTCGGCTATCGCTATTACGTCGACTGCCTCATGCCCGCGCGCTCCATCAGCCCCGCCGAGCACGAACGCATTCGCCAGACCTTCCAGCGCAAGATCCGCGAGGTCGACACCCTGATCCGCGAGACCGCGCGGCTGCTCTCCGATACCACCCAACTCACGGCGGTGATCTCCGGCCCGCAGTTCGAGAAGGCCGTTTTCAAGGAAATCCGCCTGGTGCCGCTGGGCAGGGACCGCGCCCTGCTCATTTATATCACCGATCGCGGCCTGGTGGAAAACCAGGTGGTGGAGGTCCCGGTCGAGGTGACCATGCTGGAGTTCCAGCAGGTCGCGGAGATCCTGAACGAGCAGCTGCGGGGCCACCGGATGGACACACTCCCCAGGACGGTGCTGCAGGCGCTGCAGCGCGAGCTTTCCCGGTACGGCTCCCTCCTGGAGCAGGCGCTCTACTTCCTGGAGCAGCGCCTGGAGCCCGGCGAGCGCCACCGGCTCTACCTGGGCGGAACCACCCGCATGCTGGACCAGCCGGAGTTCCGCGACGTGGAGAAGCTGCGCGGCGTCCTCTCCTTCCTGGAGCAGGAGGATGCGGTGGCCACCGTCATCGGCGTCGATAAGGAGACGGAGGGGGTGGAGATCCAGATCGGCGAGGAGATCCGCCTGCGTGAGCTGGCTGACTGCTCGATCGTGACCGCCACCTACCGGCTGGGCGACGAGATCATCGGCAAGATGGGCGTCATCGGCCCCAGGCGCATGGAGTACCCGAAGGTGGTTGCGATCCTCAACGCGATCGCATCCTACGTCAGCGAACTGAACCGGCGCTTCTAGGTTCGCAGGGCCCGGGGAAGAATGGTCCCCGGGCGTTTTCGCGCCCGTGGCGGGACTTGACACGGGTACAGGTGGGTGCTATGTTCATTTGTGGATGCGTTAGCACTCAGGTGTTGAGAGTGCTAACAAGAGAGAAGAGGTGACCGGCAAGAGTGGCGGAGGATGTAAAGAAGACCCCCACGACAGAGACACCCCCGGAGCAGCAGACCGACACGCCTGAGACGGAGCCGGCACAGGCAGCAGACCCCGCAGCGGAAGGCGGCGGGGAGCGCACCGCGCCGGAGGCGGAGGCGGCTGCTGCTCAGACTGTTGAGGAGCGGGCGTCCGGCGATGAGCCGGCGCCGGAAGCTGAGCCGGCTGCGGACGAGGTGGAAGAGGAGCCGGATCGGGTGGCCGAACTCACGGATCGCCTCATTCGGCTGCAGGCCGATTTCGAGAACTACCGGCGCCGGATGCAGCGGGAGAAAGAGGAGATTGCGCAGTACGGTACACAGCGGCTCATCGTCAACCTCCTGCCCGTGCTCGACAATCTGGAAAGAGCTCTGGCGACGCCGCCCAATCCCGGCGATGAACGTCTGCGCCAGGGTGTCGAGCTGACGGCCCGGTCGTTTCTCGAAATCCTGGCCAAGGAAGGCGTGACGCCGATTGAGGCGGTCGGACAGCCGTTCGACCCGCACCTGCACGAGGCCGTGATGACCCACGAGGACCCCGAGCAGGAAGACGGCATCGTGCTGGAGGAGTTCCGGAAGGGCTACAAGCTTGGCGACCGGGTCATCCGCGCGAGCATGGTGAAGGTAAACACCCGAAGTTAGCGGGCAGACTGGTTATGAGGAGGCTTTTCGGCACATGGCCAAGGTGATCGGCATTGACCTCGGCACCACCAACTCGGTGGTGGCCGTCATGGAAGGTGGCGAACCGACGGTTCTGGAGAACATGGAGGGTGACCGGACCACCCCGTCCGTCGTCGCGTTCAGCAAGACCGGCGAGCGGCTGGTGGGCAAGGTGGCCAAGCGGCAGGCCATCACCAACCCGGATCGCACCATCATCTCGATCAAGCGCGAGATGGGCAGCGATATGAAGGTCCGCATCGACGACAAGTCCTACACGCCCCAGGAGATCTCGGCGATGATCCTCTCGAAGCTGAAGCAGGACGCCGAGGAGAAGCTGGGCGAGAAGGTCACCCAGGCCGTCATCACGGTGCCCGCTTACTTCACGGACGCCCAGCGGCAGGCGACGAAGGACGCCGGCACCATCGCCGGGCTGGAGGTTCTGCGCATCATCAACGAGCCGACGGCCGCCGCGCTGGCCTACGGCCTGGACAAGGAGGAGGACCAGCGGATTCTGGTCTTCGACCTGGGCGGCGGCACGTTCGACGTCTCGCTGCTGGAGCTGGGCGGCGGGACTTTCCAGGTCATCGCCACCGCCGGCAACAACAAGCTGGGCGGCGACGACTTCGACGAGCGCATCGTGAACTACGTGGCCGACCGCTTCCAGCGGGAGCACGGCATCGACCTGCGCAAGGATAAGCAGGCCCTGCAGCGGCTGCGGGAGGCCGCTGAGAAGGCCAAGATCGAGCTTTCTTCGGTCACGACCACCAACATCAACCTGCCGTTCATCTCCATGACCAGCGACGGCCCGGTTCACCTGGATGAGGCCATCACCCGGGCGAAGTTCGAGGAGCTGACCGCGGACCTCGTGGAGGCGACCATGGGCCCCACCCGCCAGGCCCTGAAGGACGCCGGCATCGAGCCGGGCGAGGTCGACAAGGTGCTGCTGGTGGGCGGCTCCACCCGCATCCCGGCCGTTCAGGAGGCGGTGCGCCGCTTCTTCGGCAAGGAGCCGTACAAGGGCATCAACCCCGACGAGGTCGTCGCGATGGGCGCGGCCATCCAGGCCGGCGTCATCAAGGGCGATGTGAAGGACGTCCTCCTGCTGGACGTCACGCCGCTGTCGCTGGGCATTGAGACCCTGGGCGGCGTGTTCACCAAGCTGATCGAGCGCAACACCACGATTCCCACCAAGAAGAGCCAGATCTTCTCCACCGCCGCGGACGGCCAGACCCAGGTGGAGATCCACGTGCTCCAGGGCGAGCGCGAGATGGCTGCCTACAACAAGACCCTGGGCCGGTTCATCCTCGACGGCATCCCGCCCGCGCCGCGGGGCGTGCCGAAGATCGAGGTCACGTTCGACATCGACGTGAACGGCATTGTGCACGTCTCGGCCAAGGACCTCGGCACGGGCAAGGAGCAGAAGATCACCATTCAGTCGCAGACCTCCATGTCCAAGGAGGAGATCGAGAAGGCGATCAAGGAAGCCGAGGCCATGGCGGCCGAGGACAAGAAGCGCCGCGAGGAGGCCGAGATCCGCAACAACGCGGACTCCGCCGTGTACAATGCGGAGAAGCTCATCAAGGACTCCGAGGGCAAGGGCATCGACCAGGCGCTCATCGACGAGGTGAAGAACGCGGTCGAGCCGGTGAAGGAGGCCCTGAAGGGGACCGACGTCGAGGCGATCAAGCAGGCGACCGAGAAGCTGACCGAGGCGGTCTACAAGCTCTCGTCGGCCATCTACGAGAAGACCGGCACCGCCGGCGCGGATGCGGGTGCACAGGCGGGCGCCGCCGGTTCCGGCGACACGCCGCACATGGATGCCGACTTCACCGTGAAGGACGAAGACAAGTAGGTCTGACGGCATGAGTCTCCGGGAGGGGGGCCGCTTGAAAGCCCCCCTCCTGTCACTTGCCCCGGGCCCTACCAGGTGGTAATTTCTAAGGAGTAGGGGGGTGGACCGACTGGCCAAGCGTGACTATTACGAGGTACTGGGCGTTCCCCGCAACGCCACCGAGGCCGAGATCAAGAAGGCCTTTCGCGCCCTCGCCCGCAAGTACCACCCTGACGCCAACAAGGACGACCCCGATGCGGCCGAGAAGTTCAAGGAGATCAACGAGGCCTACCAGGTCCTCTCCGACCCCGAAAAGCGCGCCCGCTACGACCAGTTTGGCCACATGGGCGAGCAGATGGGCGGGGCCGGCGGCAACCCCTTCGAGGGCTTCGGCGGCTTCGGCGATTTCGGGGGATTCGGCGACATCTTCGAGATGTTCTTCGGCGGCGGTCGGCAGCAGCGCCCCCGCGGGCCGGTCCGGGGCGCCGATCTGGAGTACACCCTGGAACTGACCCTCGCGGAAGCGGCCTTCGGGTGCACGAAGGAACTGCGCGTGCCCCGCACCGAGGAATGCGACACCTGCCACGGCTCCGGCGCACGGCCCGGAACCCAGCCGGTGACCTGTCCGAAGTGCCGGGGAACCGGTCAGATCCAGATGACGCAGCACACCGTCTTCGGGCGGTTCGTCAACGTGACCACCTGCGACCGGTGCCGCGGCGAGGGCAGGATCATCGAATCGCCCTGCCCCACCTGCCGCGGAAGAGGGCGGGTGCAGAAGACCCAGCGCGTGGAGGTCAAGGTGCCCGGAGGCGTGGACACGGGCACGCGCCTGCGCATGCCGGGCTACGGCGAGGCCGGCGAGCGCGGCGGCCCGCCGGGAGACCTCTTCATCGTCATGCGGGTGCGCCCCGACCGGCGGTTCCGGCGCGAGGGCGACGACCTGTTTACCAACACCGAGATCTCCTTCATCCAGGCCGCGCTGGGCACCGAAATCGAGGTGCCGACGCTGGACGGCCCCGAGACCATCAAGATCCCCGAGGGCACGCAGCCCGGCGAAACGATCCGGCTCAGGGGCAAGGGGACCAGCCGGCTGCGGGGCTCCGGCCGGGGCGATCTGCACGTGGTCATCAACGTGAAGACGCCGGGGCGCCTCTCCGAGCGGGAGCGCGAGCTGCTCATGGAGCTGGCCGCGCTGCGGGGTGAGAAGGTCGCCGGCATGACGGAGCAGAAGGAAAAGGGATTCTTTGAGAAGATGAAGGACGCCCTGGGCGGCCGCTGATGCGGCAGCCGGGCCTCCTCCTGTGAGCGGGGGAGGCCCGGCTGTCATTGCGCCGGGGCGACTGAGGAGGAGATGCGAAGATGCCGCGGCTGGCCCGCCGGGATCCGCTGCTCGACCCCACGCTGCCGCCCGCGGCCTGGGCGCCGGCCCGGCGCCGGATGCGGATGCGGCGGTGGCTCGGGTTTTTCCTGGCCATCCTTCTGATCGGACTGGGCGCCTGGGGCGCGCTCATGTTTCTGGACCGCACGCCTAGCCTGACGCCCGACCAGGTAGCGGAGGCGGCGGGACAGGCCCTGCTCGGCGCGGAGCGCTACAGTTTCCGCGCGGAGGTGACGGGCAGTTCGCCCGACGGATTCTTCCCCCACGCGCGGCTCGCCGGCGAGTTCCAGGCGGAACCGCTCGTCCTGCACCTGGACGGCGAGGTGGGCAGCGGGCAGGCCGGGACCCCGTTGGCGTACTGGCTGTCGGGCGAGGAGCTGTACGTGCGGCAGGGGCGGGGCGGCACCTGGGTCCTGGCGCCCACCGCGGACGTGCCCGACGTTACCGCCTTCCTGCCGGAGCAGCTGGCGGCCCCGTTTCTCGCCGGCGTGCGCCGGGCGGAACTGCTGGGGCGGGAGCGGCTGGACGGCGTGATCACGGCCGTCCTCGCGCTGGATCTGGACCCAGCGGTCATGCAGGTGGCGCCGCCCGGGCATGATGAACAGGTGGATTACCGGCTGTGGGTGGATGTGTGGCGCCTGCGCCCGGTCCGCTTCACCATCCAGGTGGAGCGCCCGGCCACCGGCGGCTCCAGCTTCCACTACCAGCTCGACTGGACCTACCCCGCGTCGGATCCGCTCTCGCTGCCCGATGAGGTGCGGCAGGCCGCCGGCGGGGGAAAGTGATTGGAGGAAACGCCTTGCGTTACCTGGAGGTCAGCATTCGCTGTCAGCGGGCCGCCGCCGACGCCGTGGGCCACCTGCTCATGACGCTCACCGGCGGCGGCTACGCGGTGGACGACCCGCTCATCGTGGAGCAGAACCGGTCCAGCTGGGACATGACCGACCTCAAGCCGGGCGACCCGGAGTGGGTGACGGTGTCCGGCTGGCTGGCCGAGACAGACGATCTGGAGCAGCGGCGGCTGCGCCTGGAGGCGGGGCTGGATGAGATCCGGGCCCTGGGGCTGGGGACGGTTGACCCGGCCCGGTTCCGCTGGGTGCAGGAGGAGGACTGGGCGCACGCCTGGAAGGCCTACTTCAGGCCGATGCGGGTGGGCGATGCGCTGGTGGTGGTTCCCGCCTGGGAAGACTACACGCCCGGGCCAGGCGAGGTGCCCGTTTACGTGGATCCGGGCATGGCGTTCGGCACGGGCACCCATGCCACCACGGCGCTCTGCCTGCGCTGGATGGAGCGGCTGGTACAGCCCGGCAGCCGGGTGATCGATGTGGGCACCGGATCAGGCATCCTGGCCGTGGCGGCCAAACGTCTCGGGGCCGGGGAGGTGCTGGCCATCGATGTGGACCCCGTGGCCGTGGAGGCCGCGGAGGAGAACGCCCGGCAGAACCAGGTGGCCATCGATGTCCGCCGGGCGACGCTCGACCAAGTGCCGGAGGGGGAGGCGGACCTCATCGTGGCCAACATCATCGCGTCGGTCGTCATCGACATCCTGCCCGATGTGGTGGAGCGGCTGAAGCCGGGCGGCAGGTTCCTGGCCTCGGGCATCATCCTGGAAAAGAAGGATGCCGTTGCCGAGGCCATGACCCAGGCGTGGCTTCTGCCCGTCGGGGTGCGTGAGCAGGATGGCTGGGTGGCCATCCTGGCGATGAAGCCATGAGCCCGCGGTTCTTCCTGGAGCGGGTGGAGGGCGACGAGGTGGTGCTGCCGCGCGCCGACTCGCACCACCTGCTGCGGGTGCTCAGGGCCGCCCCGGGGGCGCCGTTCGTGGCGCTGGCCGGGGGCATGGCCTACGACTGCGTGCTTGACCGGGTGGAGGACGGCCTGGCCGTCGGGCGCATCACCGCGGCGCAGCCCGCCGCGGGCGAGCCGGCCATCCGCATCACGCTCTTTCAGGCCCTCGCGAAGGGCGAGAAGATGGAGGCGGTGATCCAGCACGGCACCGAGCTGGGCATCACGGAGTTCGTCGCCGTCGCCGCGGCGCGCAGCGTGGTGAAGCTGGACGCGCGCAAGGCGGCCCAGCGGACGGAGCGCTGGCAGCGGATCGCGCGCGAAGCGGCGGAGCAGTCGCGCCGAGGGGCCGTGCCCTCGGTCGCCCCGCCGCAGACGTGGAAGCAGGCCGTGGCCCGCATCCCTGAATTCGACCTGGCCCTGGTGCCCTGGGAGGGCGGGGGGCAGCCTTTGAAGGCGGTGCTGGAGTCCCGCCCCGGGGCCATGGCCTACGCGCTCTTCATCGGCCCCGAGGGGGGCCTCACCGCCGAAGAGGTGGAGCTGGCCCGCCAGGCCGGCGCGATCCCCGTCACCCTCGGCCCCCGCATCCTGCGCACGGAGACCGCGCCGCTGGCGGCGGTCGCCGCGATTCTCTACGCCCGCGGGGAGTGGGACTGAAGCGCCGGGGCCGCTACATCAGCCGGAAGAGCCCCTCGGCGTATGCAAGGCCCGAGCCGCCGGCCATGATGCGGCCCATCAGCCGGATGGCCCCGTCGGTCTCGGCCTCATCCAGGTAGACCATCTGGCTCTGGTGCGCCTTCACCGCCCGCAGCTTGTCCGCGATGACCGGCGCGATGTCGACCAGCACGTCCGGGCTGCGGGTGCCGTAGAAATAGACTTGCGCCCCGCCGGAGACCCGGGCCCGTGCCAGGTCCATGACGGCGCGCCCCAGCGCTTTGTGGTCGCGGTTGGCCATCTGGGGCACCAGTTCCTTCGGATCGAAGGCGAAGACCACCTCGGGCGCGGCGTGGTCCCAGACGCGCGCGATCGCCCGCTCGAGCCGGGGGTCCTCGGGCAGGCCGAAGTCAGGCAGCCCGAGGAAGGTGACCGACTCGTAGCCCTGCAGGCGCGCCGCGTGCCACTGCTCCGCCTGCCGCTGGCCGGCCAGCTCCCGCCAGTTGCCGCGCTTTTCGCCGTCGGAGAGCACCACGGCGGTGATGCGGCTCCCGGCCAGGGCCATGCGCCGGAGGGTGCCGCCGCAGAAGAACTCCAGGTCATCGGGGTGCGCGGTGAGGGCGAGAACCCGCCGGGGCGTGCCGACCAGCAGCTCGCCCAGGGCGGCTGCCAGCGCGGCGTGATCCGGGGCCATCAAGCGGGCCGCCGCCCGTTCAACCCAGCGGCAGCTTCCCGCCCGGTAGAACCCGGAGAACAGAAACCGCTTCACCGCGAGCGTGCGGTCGGGCCGGGCCTGCACCTTGTCGGGCACGTTGCCACCTCCTCATACCAGCCGGTAGAAGGCTTCGGTGTACAGGGCCGGCACCCGCCCGGAGTGGAGGCGGCTCGCGTATCGGGTGATGTAGGCGGCGGCCCAGTCCGGGCCGGTGAGCTGGCTGCGGTGCGCCTTTACCGCGTTCAGCTTCTCCTGAAGCACCTCGGTAACGTCTACCAGCACGTTGGGCTGGCGCGCGGCGTAGAAGTAGATGCGCTCGCCCCGCCATATGGAACTGCGCGCCCGGGCCAGCACCGCGGCGCCCAGGGCCACATGGTCCGGGTTCTGCCCCAGCGGCGTCGGCCCCTTGGGGTCGAAGGCCAGCACCAGCTCAGGGCGGGTGCGCACCCACAGCTCATCCAGCGCCCGCTCCAGCGCGGGGCCGGGGCGGATCTCGCCGTCGGGCAGGTCCAGCTGCACCAGTTCGGCCCTCAGCATGGCGGCGGCCTGCTCCGCCTCCCGGGTGCGGATCTCATCGATGTTGGCCCGGTTGGCGGCACGCTCGCCCCGCGAGAGCACGGCCATGGTGACGGCGCTGCCGTTCTGGGAGAGCAGCCGCAGGGTGCCGCCGCAAAAGAACTCCAGGTCCCCCGGGTGCGGCCCGATGGCCAGCACCCGGTAGCGGCGGCTCACCATCTCCAGCCCGGCCTGCAGGGCCACGCTGGGGTAGTAGGGCTGCTGCATCCGCCGCCAGACCAGCCATGCCGTCGCCACTGCCCCGCCGGCGATCAGCCAGGGCAGGGGCGACCCCGAACGTCGCTGCACTGCGCTCACGGCCCCCCTCTCACAGCTCTTCCCGGGTAGCATGCGCCGGCGGGCCGGGTTTCACGCAGCGGCTTGCTGCCGCCGCCGGAACTGGAACCCGGTCCCCCAGCGTCACACAAATGTGACGCCCGCACACACAGGAGAGCGGCCGTTGCGCTGGAGAAACTACAGCTGGAGGTGTTCTCGTGGAGCAGCAAGCCCGCTTTCAGGCCTACCGGCGGCTGCGCAACCGGCGCATCCTGGCTACGTGGGCGACCATGGCTGTTCTGCTCCTGTTCCTCGCGCTGGGCGTGCAGGACTGGAACCCCTGGGCCCGGGCCGCAGTGGCCATTGGCATCGGCGGCGCATACTTCTGCTTTATCTGGTACGACTGGCGCTGCCCTGAATGCGGAAAGCGCCTGGGCCGCCCCGCGCCGGCCATGCAGTGCGTTCACTGCGGCGCCGCGCTCACGGCGGAGGCCGCGGGCGATGGCCGGAAGGGCAAGTGACCCCACTACACCACACAAAGAGGCGATGCTCCCATGTGCGCAAAGACCCGTGTCTACCTGCTCTTCGGCGGCCGTTCCGGCGAACACGAGGTGTCGCTGATGTCGGCCCGCAACGTGCTGCAGGCCCTTGACCGGAACAAGTACGAGGTGATCCCCGTCGGCATCACGAAGGAGGGCCGCTGGCTCCAGGTGGGCGACCCGCTGCGTGCGCTGACCGAGGGGGTGACGGCGGCCGGCGGGTTCCCGGTGGGGCTGCTGGGCGATCCCGCGTATCCCGATCCGGTCCCGCTCGCCGAGGCCGTGAAGCCGCAGGAGCACGACGGGCCGGTGGTCTTCTTCCCCGTGCTGCACGGCACATACGGCGAAGACGGCACGATTCAGGGGCTGCTGGAGATGGCGAACGTACCCTATGTGGGCTGCGGCGTGCTGGCTTCCAGCGTGGCCATGGACAAGGGGGTGGCCAAGGCGCTCTTCCGGCAGGCCGGCCTCGAGGTGGGCCCCTACCGGGTCTACCTGCGGCGCGACTGGGAGCTGCGGCCCGAGGCCGTCAGGGCAGACATCGCGGAGCACCTCCCGGGCTTTCCGCTCTTCGTGAAGCCTGCCAACCTGGGCTCGTCGGTGGGCATCACCAAGGTGAAGCGGCCGGAGGAGTTGGATCGGGCCCTCGCCGAGGCGGCCCGCTTCGACCGGCGCATCATCGTCGAGCAGGGCATCGACGCCCGGGAGATCGAGGTCGCCGTGCTGGGCAACGACGACCCCATCGCGTCGGTCGCGGGCGAGGTGCTGCCCGCGGCGGAGTTCTACGATTACCAGGACAAGTATTACAGCGGCGCCTCGGAGACCCGCATCCCGGCCGACCTGCCCGACGACCTCATGGAGGAGTTCCGGCGGCAGGCCGTGGTCGCCTTCAAGGCCATCGACGGCTCCGGCATGGCCCGGGTGGACTTCTTCCTGGAGCGGGGAACCAACCGCATCTTCATCAACGAGGTGAACACCATTCCCGGCTTCACCAACATCTCGATGTATCCCAAGCTCTGGGAGGCCTCGGGAATCGGGTACAGCGAGCTTCTCGACCGGCTCATCGAACTGGCTCTGGCGAGGCATGCTGACAAGAACCGAAATGCCACCTCGGTCTGAACGGTGGAGGAATTCCCGGTCGCGGGGAAGAATAATTTGACAGGGACTGACCAGAATAAGCAGGTACGCCTGCGCGGCGTGACAGCGTGATGGAGTGATACCGATGGCCAACGATTGCCTGTTCTGCAAGATTGCAGCCGGCGAGATTCCTTCCACCAAGGTCTATGAAGACGAGCACATACTGGCCTTCCGCGACATCAACCCGGTGGCGCCCGTCCACGTGCTGGTGATTCCCAAGCAGCACCTGGACTCGATCGACGACTTCCGTCCGGAACACGACGAGTTGCTGAGCAAGCTGTTCGCGGCGGTCCACGCGGTCGCTCGCGAGACCGGCGTGGCCGAGACGGGCTATCGGGTCGTGACCAACGTGGGCAGGGACGCCGGTCAGCAGGTCTTCCACATCCACCTCCACGTGCTGGGCGGTCGTACGCTCGGGCCGGTGGCCTGAGGAATTGACATAAGCTTTGCCCCGCGGTATAATCGCGGAGCGTGTTCTTTTTCCCCCAGGTCCAGCGGAGGGGAGGGAAATTCGGGATGTCCGAGGTCAAAATCGGCAAGAATGAGTCGCTGGATAGCGCCCTTCGCCGTTTCAAGCGTCAGCTGCAGAGGGCCGGTGTGTTCGCCGAAGTACGTCGGCGTGAACACTACGTAAAGCCTAGCGTCAAGCGCAAGAAGAAGAGCGAGGCGGCTCGCAAGCGCAAGTACCGCTAGTACCAAAGGAGCTGTCTGCCCATGAACCTGAATGAACGTCTCACCCAGGACATGAAGGCGGCCATGAAGGCCGGCCCTGCCGGAAAGGTGCGGCTCGAGACCATTCGGTTCCTGCGGGCAGCGGTGAAGAACGCTGAGATCGAGAAGCAAGCACCCCTCTCCGACGATGAGATCCTGGGCATCATTACCAAACAGGTGAAGCAACTCCGCGATTCGCTGGCTGACTTCCAGCGGAGCAACCGGCAGGATCTGGTGGAGCGGGCTGAGGCCGAGATCGCCGTCCTGTCGGCGTACCTTCCGGAACAGCTGAGCGCCGATGAGGTGCGCGACCTGGCACGCAAGGTCATCGCCCAGGTGGGCGCGCAGAGCGCCCGCGACATGGGCAAGGTCATGGGCCCGCTGATGGCCCAGGTCCGTGGCCGTGCGGATGGGAAGATGGTTCAGCAGATCGTCAGGGAGTTACTCGGGTAGCAAGGGCGCCCCGGTGGATGAGGACCCATCCACCGGGGCTTTCATGTGCGCCCGGCATGGGCGCTGACTTGGCGGTGAAAGTCCGCTACGGGCGAGGCAGCATCAGCCCGTTAGCCAAAGGCAAGGGTGTCCGTCGCGAGGCGGAATCTGGAGGAA